>CAIUKQ010000065.1 GCA_903899705.1 uncultured beta proteobacterium | reverse complement strand
TTAAGAAGAAGGCCGACATCTATGCGCGCGCCGCCAAGGCTGCCGGACGCACGGATCCGCTTAAGAACCTGAGCGTCGCCCGGGTCATCTACCTCTCCGACTCGGCCAAGGATGCCGCCAATGACCTGCGCGATGCCATCAATTACGAAATGACCTTCCAGAAGGCGCGCGGCCTGATGCGTATCGTCAAGGACATCCTGCCTCCGACCACCGGCGAAGTGAGTTTTGATGACTTCCTGAACGCAGGCATCTACTACATCGGCGACCCCGATTCCGTGGCCAAACGCCTGCAGGAGTTCTACGAGGCTTCGGGAGGTTTCGGCACGCTATTGCTCGTGTCCGGCAAGGAGTGGGCGACGCGCGAGAAGCGGCACCGGTCGCTGCGCCTGTTCATGGAGCATGTCGCGCCCAAGCTGCGCGGCCTTCAGCCCACGCGTGACGCGGGCTGAAGCGGTGAGGGAATCCGGCCCGTCTATTCGAGCTTGATTCCCGCCGCCTTCACAATCGGCGGCCAGCGGTCGTTTTCATGGACGATCTGCGCGGCAAACTGCTCCGGCGTGCCACCGGCAGGTTCCAGCGCGAGCTTCTGGATGGAATCACGCACGTCGCTTGCCGCCAGGCTTTTCTGCACCTCGGCGTTCAGCCGGCGAACCACCGGAACCGGAGATCCCGCGGTGGCCACCAATCCAAACCATGCACTGAGCTGAAACCCGGGCATGCCCGCCTCGGTGGTTGTGGGCACATTGGGCAGCTTTGGATCCCGCCTCGGGCCGGCCAACGCCAGGGCTTTGATATTTCCCGCGGCGATGTGTTGCTGAAACGCGGTCAGCACATCGAACTGGATGTGCGCCCTGCCCGCGGCCACATCCACCGCCGCCGGCGCGGATCCCTTGTAGGGGATATGAACCGTCTTGATTCCCGCCATGTTGTTGAACATTTCCCCCGCGATATGCGTGATGTTGCCCGCGCCATTCGAAGCGAAGTTGAATTTGCTGGGTGACGCCTTCGCCTGCGCGATGAATTCCTGCAGGGAATCCGGTACCCCGGATTGATTCGCACCAATGACAAACCAGGCATTGGTCAACAGGCTGACCGGTGCAAAGGATTTCACCGGATCGTAAGGCAGGTTCGGATAGACGCTTGGCGCGATGCCCAGCGTGGATATGGTGCCAAGCAGCAACGTGTATCCATCCCCCGGCGACTTTGCCGCGACATCCGCACCGATCGTTCCACCCGCGCCGCCCCGGTTCTCCACAATGATGGGCTGCCCGAGGCCGTCGCTCATCTTTCCCGCGACAACGCGAGCAACGATGTCGGTCGGTCCGCCGGGAACAAATGAAACGATCAGACGCAGGGGTTTGGTCGGGAAGCCCTGGGCCATGGCACCAGACGCAGCAACGAACAGCACCGCAATCGCCATTCCGCACAGCCCCCGCTTACTCAATCCTGCCTTGGTTTTTATGAACATATATATCTCCTTGATTTTATTAATTATTCAGGCATCTTCAGAAGCGGTTGCCATTGCTTGGCGGGCTTGCCTTCGGCAATCGCGCGCATCTCGCGCGACCAGATTTTTCGCATCGCGAGGATGCCCACATCAGAGCGCCCCAGCAGTTCCTCGCTTCGGTTGGCAATCGCGCCCTGCCCACCCTGCGCGACCACGTCTTCGATAATGGCGAGATACGGATGGTCGACGACATCCATCAGCGTGATCTTGCCGGCGAGGATTTCAAGGCCGAGTTCATGCGGCGGGCGGGCTTTTGCACGCATTTCCAGATACTGCGCATGCTTTTCGCGGTAGGCCGCCTCCTCACCCTCCCGCACGCGCACCTGCTGCGTAATGAAGAACACATGGTTGAAATCATCCACCGGCACCTTGATGAGGTAGGTGTCACGCTCGGAGGGGCCGTGTCCCTGCATGGCATTGGGCGACGGCACGGTGGTTCGAAGCACATTGGGCATGAGGAAGGGCGATAACTTCACGCGCCCATCCTTCGTCTCCGCGCGGCGCAGGATGCCGTAATCGGTTTCGGTGAAGGTCATCTCCGGCAACTCGGGATAGCGGGGATGCATGCCTCCGGTGCGGTGGGTGAAATGAACGTGGTATTCGTCGAAACTGTTTTCCCAGCACTGGAAGAAATTGCAGGGGAAATATTCCACATAGGTTTCCACGTGTCCTTCGCCGACAAAGGCCGGAATATGTGGAAAGGCCGGCGGCTCGCCTTCTCCGAAATACACAAAGATGAGCCCCAGGTGTTCGCGCGTCGGGTAGCTCGCAATCTTCACCCGCGCCGCATAGGCCGCGCCTTCGGCGGGCATTTCCACGCACTGCCCGGTCGCGTCGTATCGCCAACCGTGGTACAGGCAGCGCAGCGTATCGCCCTCCACCCAGGCCGCCGAGAGCTGCGTGCCGCGATGCGCGCAGCGATGCGCCAGCACCTGCGCCTTGCCGCTCTCACCGCGAAACAGGGTGAAACCCTCGCTCATGATGCGAAGCGGCTTGGCCCGACCGGAAGGCAGATCCTGCGAGCGGTGCACCGGTTGCCAGCCCGAACGCATGAACGCCCCCGCCAACGTGACGGGACCGGTGTGCTCGTAATCGTTGTATTGCGCGGCCGCCTTGCGGGCCCGCGGCTTCATATTGGTGACGGCCATGTCGGCACCTCCACTGTTGACCGGTTGCATCTTACGGCGGCCGTTGCAAATCTGCCCAAATAAAAAGCACTACGCAGAAAGCACTACGCGGAACGCTGAAGCTCTGCTCTAATTGCGGCTGACACTTAGAGGAAACAAGCATGAGCATTCGTTTCGGAGATATCCGCCAGGTCGCCTACCTCGTCAACGACATCCACAAGGCCATGCGCCACTGGACCGAGGTGTTGGGCGTGGGGCCCTTCTTCTACGTGGAGAATATGACGGCGCATGGGTCCACCTTCCGTGGCCAACCCACCTCGCCTCAGTTGAGCCTCGCCATGGCGCAAAGCGGCCCGGTGCAGATTGAACTCATCCAGCAGCACAACGATGCGCCGTCACAATTTCTCTCCTATAAGCAGGCCGGATTCGAAGGCCAGCACCACATCGCCTTCTGGACGAAGACGTTTGACGAGGACATGGCGCGTTACCTGAAGGAGGGGTATGAAATACTTTCAACCGCCAACACGGCTCCGAATCGCAATGCCTTCCTGACAGCGGCGGGACACGACGGCACGTTGATCGAAATTTCGGAAATCAGCGGGTCCAAGGGTGAATACTTCGAAAAAATTGCGCGCGTTGCCGCGACCTGGGACGGGAAGAATCCCTTGCGCCGCGTGGAGCGCATGACACCGGATGCGATTCAGGGCTGAAGCACGGAGGACTGAAGTGCTTTTACCCAGCAAATAAAAAACGGCGCCCACAGGCGCCGTTATCAGGATGAAACGGCTAGGCCGCCTTCTTGACGATCTTTCCTGCCTCCACATTGGCCTTGAATTTCAGGATCTGCTCGAGCTGGCCCTCATGCGTCTGGTTGGCCACGTTCACATCCCAATACTCCACGCAGGGCAGCAACTCGCGCAACTGGTGCGCAGCTGAAGTCGCGTGTGAAGGATCATCGCCCGACCATACGAGGCAGGGAATTTCCAGGTTCGTCAAGTCCTCTGCCGGCGGCCCCGAAACATCAGAGGAGGGAAACAGCGCGTCACAGGTGTCCGCAACGATTCCCAGATACCGCTCCAGATCCTGCTTGACATAGCGTGCCGCGAAATTCTTGTCATTGAATATGCAGGAGGCCCAGGGGCCGCACTCGGGCTCATCCTGGAAGCTCTTGCCGCTCACCTTCTTCACCACGGCCTCGAGACCATGCTCGAGTACGAAGGTCGTGTGCTTGTCGAAGAATCCGCGCAGGCGAGTAAACCAGCGATGGCCACCCACCGGTTGGGGCAGCATGATGCCCAGGCATGACTCCGGATAGCGCACACCGAACTGCGCCGCCACCGCCACGCCCATGCACGGCCCGATGACCCAGGATTTTTCCACGCCCAGATGGTCGAGCAGCAGTTTGCCATGCTGCGCGAACACATCCCAGGTCAGCACCTCGACGCGACCGCCGGAGAGTCCCGCTTCGCGGCGATCGTAGGCGATGATGGTGAAATGCTTCGCCAGCGCATTGAAAACATCCATTTCCTTCCACTTGCCGCCGTCCCAGCTCTGGATTCGCGAGTTGAATCCGCGCGGGGCCATCATCAGCAGGTGCGGGCCGCTACCCTGGGTAATGTAATTGGTCTTGACTCCATCGAGCGTTGCAACGGGCATTTCTTTTCCTTTCGGGAGCAATGGAAGCAGCAGTGATGTAACACTTGCTGCAAAATCCGGTGTGAAGCTTCAATTCTGCAACAGTCCCCGAAAATTTGCCTCAAGAATCGACATCATGATCAATGTTCTGCTGCTCCTTGCCCTGCCGGAAAAGTTCCGCGAGTTCTACAACACCGAGCTGGGCCGCGAGTTTCCCTCCGTCAATTTCATTCCCGTGGATCATGTGTCAAAGGCTGAAGAGCACCTGCCCGCGGCCGATGTGCTCGTAACCTTCGGCCCTCACCTTCTGGACCGCGCGGAGCATGCATTCAGAATCGCGACGAATCTCAAGTGGGTGCAGGCCATGGGCACCGGCGTTGACAACATCGCGGAGATTTCCACGCTGCGGAAAGAAGTCGCGCTCACCAACATCCATGGAATTCACGGCACGCCCATGTCCGAGGCCTGCATGGCCGCGATGCTCGCGCTCTCCCGTGAAATCCCCCGTCTCATCCGCAACCAGGACCAGAACCGCTGGGACCGCTTTCCCTGCGCCCTGCTTGATGGCCGCACCGCCGGCATCTTTGGCGTGGGCGCCATTGCCGAGGCGCTGGCGCCACGCCTCAAGGTGATGGGCATGAAGGTGGTGGGAATCAGTTCGTCGCCGCGCAGCGTGCCCGGCTTTGATGAAATGCGCAGCCGCGATGACCTCGCCGCCGCCGTTCGCGACCTGGATCACCTGATCCTGCTTACCCCCCACACCGCGCAGACGCACAACATCATCAACGCAAAAATATTTGCGGCCATGAAACCGGGCAGCTTCGTCATCAACCTCGCACGCGGCGGCGTGGTCGAGGAGGATGACCTGATCAAGGCGCTGGATAGCGGCCACATCGCAGGTGCGGCGCTGGATGTCTTTGCGAAGGAACCCCTCCCCGCCGACCACAAGTTCTGGAGCATGAAGAACGTGATCATCACCCCGCACCTGGGCGGACTCAGTCACGACTCCTCGCGCCACACCATGCCGGCACTCATCCACAACATGAAATGCTTTCTGGCGGGGGACTACGCGGGCATGGTCAACCGCGTCGCGCGCTGAAACGGCGCGGCGTTACTTACTCGGGTTTGACGCCGGTTGCCGCCAGCAACTTGCCGTTGAGGTCGAAGTCGCGCCGGATGATGGCAGCGAATTCCTTCGGCGTATTACCCAGAACCTCCATACCGACGGCGGCAAGCTTGGCTTCTACATCGGACTGCTTCAGGGCTGCCACGATCTCCGTGCGCATGCGGGCGACAATGGCCTCGGGCAATTTCGCCGGGCCGTAGAAACCCAACCACTCACCGGGCTTCTCGAAGGCCGGCAGAAAATCGGTGATGGCAGGCACATCCGGCCAATCCCGCAGGCGCTTGCTGTCAAGCACCGCCACCCCCTTGATTTTTCCGGATTTCAGTCCGGCCGTTGCGCTGGTGTTGCTGAAAATGGCCACTGGCACTTCGCCCGCGATCAGCGCCTGCTGCGTCGGCGCCCCGCCCTTGTACGGAATGTGCACCCAATCAATGCCCGTCATCTGCTTGATGATCTGGCCGGCCAGGTGAAAATTGGAGCCCGTGCCGGCCGTGCCGTAGGAAAGCTTGCCCGGATTCTTCTTCGCGTAGTCGATCAACTCGTTGAAGCTGTTCACTCCCAGTCCGGGATGTACCAGCACCATCGAGCCCTGGGTCACCGCCGCCGTGATCGGTGTGAAATCGTTGAATGGATCGTAGGGCACGAACTTGCGCATGTGCGTGACCTGGGTGTGTGTCGCAGGCGTGGTGAACAGGAACGTATAGCCATCGGGCGCCGATTTGGCGACGATGTCCGTGCCGATCATGGCATCACCGCCGGGACGGTTTTCAACCACCAGCGATTGGCCAAACACCAGGGAGAGACGAGGCTGGAGCAGTCTCGGCACCAGATCGGTCGATCCGCCGGGCGGATAAGGAACCACCACGCGTATCGGTTTGGAGGGCCAGTTTTGCGCGAGCGACGCGGTGTGAACCGCCAGTGCAAACAATCCCGCAACCGCCGCGATTGCGCCGCGCCGATAACCGATCCATCCTGTTGCATGCCGCATCGCGTTTCCTTTTTTCGTTTACAGGGCATTGAAGCATGCGCGGAAAAATCCTGTCAGACTCCTAACGATCAATGAAGCGTTTCAATGAATCCGCAAGAGAAGGAACGAAACATGAAATCAGCAATGACCATCCGGAAACTCGCAGTGGCAGCGACGCTGGCCGGCGCATCTGCCGCGGCCCTGTCGCAAGGCTATCCCGACAAGCCCATCCGCGTGATCGTGCCCTACCCGCCCGGCGGCACCACCGACTTTGTCGTGCGCCTGGTGCAGAACCGCCTTCAGACCCAGCTGGGACAACCGTTCCTGATCGAGAATCGCGCCGGCGCCACAGGCGCCATCGGTGCCGAAGCCGTTGCACGTTCCGCGCCCGATGGCTACACCCTCATGTACACACCGGGCACCGACATGACCCTGCGCCAATACATCATGAAGGCGAACCCTGTTGATGCGATAAAGGACTTCTCGCCCATTTCCGCATCGGTGCTCTCCTCCTCCATCATCGTCGCGCACCCGTCCATGCCCTTTAGCAACGCGCGCGAGTTCGTCGATTACGCGAGAAAAAATCCCGGCAAGCTCAATTACGGCTCGCCCGGGGTGGGTTCGAATTTTCATCTCGCCGGCGAGTTCCTGAAGATGCATGGCATCGAAATCACCCATGTGCCCTACAAGGGCGGCGGACCGGCCCTTGCCGCCGTGATTGCCGGTGAAACCAATCTCGCGCTCAATGATTTCACCACCATGCTGCCCATGATCCGCGAAGGTCGCGCCCGCGCGATTGCGCTGATCGATGCCAAGCGCCATCCCGCAATGCCCGATGTACCGGCCATGGGTGAATTGCTGCCGGGTTACTCCATGCCCGAGAGCTGGTTCGCCTTCTTCGGACCGGCTGGCATGTCGCAGCCCATCGTGATGCGCCTGAACGCAGAAATCGCCAAGGCATTTCAGGCGCCGGACGTGAAGCCCCGCATCGATGAGCGAAGCTTGATCGTCATCACCGGCAAACCGGAAGAAATCACCGGCTATCTGCGCGCCGGACTTGACGTCTACGGCAAGATCATCAAGGCTGCCGGCATCAAGCCCGAATAAATGAAAGCCATTCAGATCAGGACCACGGGTGGTCCGGAAGTGCTTGAATATATTGATGTTTCAACCCCCACCCCGGGGCCAGCCCAGGTTTTGATCAAGGCCCACTCGATCGGGGTGTGCATGCCCGAGATCATGGTGCGCAAGGGCAAGTATCACTGGATGCCGCCTCTGCCGGCCATCCCCGGCATCGAAATGAGCGGCACGGTGGTGGCCGCAGGCGACAAAGTGACGTCCCTCAAGGTCGGCCAGAAAGTCTGGGTTTCCGCCCGGGAGTTCAAGGATCGCGGTGGTTGCTACGCGGAATACATCGCCGCCGATGCCGACCTCATCTATCCGCTGCCCGACGGCGTGGACATGGAGGAAGCCGCGGGCCTCGCCAATTACCAGGTGGCCTGGCATCTGCTGCATAGCGCCACACAGGGTTTCCAGTACGACTGGATTCTCGTCCCCGCCGCCGCGGGTGGCGTGGGCACGGCCATCATTCAACTGGCGAATGCCGCGGGTAAAAAAGTGGTCGGCCTCGTGAGCAACATGAAGAAGGCCTCGTTCTGCATTGAACAAGGTGCTGTTGCGGCCATCAATTACAAAACCGGGAATATTGGCGAAGAGATCAAGGCGGCCACCGGCGGACACGGCATTGATCTCATTCTCGATCCGGTGGGTGGCCCCAACATGGGCAAACTGTTCGACTACCTCGCGCCCTTTGGCACCCTGATTCTGTATGGCGGCATTGAAGGCCCTGCCGACCCGAATGTGCTCGAACCCATGCGCCGGCCACCCGCAAGAAATCTCGCGTTCCGGACTTTCACCATGCACGTGTTCGACAACTGGCCGGAGCGGCGCGCGAGCACCACACGGGAACTGCTGCGGCTATTCGCGGCTGGCGCGATCAAGCCGCCCATTCATGACCGCGTGCCCCTCTCGGAGGCAGCGCGGGCCCATGCAATGTTCGAATCCGGAAAGGTGCTGGGCAAGCTGATCATGAAACCCTGATCGGCTCTCCGGGGATATAACAAAGGGGCGCGGCCTCGACAATGCGCCCCTTGTTCAGCAACTCCTAGGGAAACACTGAACAAGTTCCCGATTGCGTTGTCAAAGTAAGGTGCGCAAACGGGAGGGTTGAATTGTGAAGCAAATGACACTGGCGGCGGCGAAAGGATTCGAGGTGCACGGTAGAGCTACCCGTAAAGCAGAAT
>CAIUKQ010000064.1 GCA_903899705.1 uncultured beta proteobacterium | reverse complement strand
GGCAGCGCTCTCGCCGGCGTCCTGATCGTTGTCATGGTGGGCGCAACCGCGTGGCTGGCAATGGAGAAGGAAGACCTGGCAGAGCAGCAGTCGGCCACCAGCGCAAAACTTCAGGAAGCCCAGGCGGGACTGAGCAAGGCCGCTTCGGACCTCGCGACAGCCCGCAAGCGCAGCGGCGAGGACTACAGCAGGGGCTATGCGGAAGCCGTCAAGGCCGCCGATGAAGCCGCCACCAAGGCAGCCAACTTTGACAACGAAGACAATCGCAAGAAGCTGGGCGACAAGTTTGACGATCAGCAGAAAGCAGTCACCGCCGAAGCCCAGGCCAAACTGCAGGCGCTGGTGGCCTATGTTGAACAGGGACGCCCGGTCTCGGACGGATTGCGCGACCTGCTGAGCATCGGTGCGAAATTGATCGACATCATGAGCACCGGCACCAAGGCCATCGATGATGCGTTGGGCAAGGGCGATCTTCCCACCGCCACCAAGGCACTCGCCGCACTCAAGGAAGCGCAGGACGCGGAAAACGCCAAGGTCAAGGCCGCCATCGACGCAGTAACAACGGGCAGCATGGCCAAACCCGCCGCCGCGGCTCCCGCTCCGGCCGAACCCGCGAAGGCCGACGCAAAGAAATAAGGCATCCTGGTCGACAGGCTGGCGGCTGAAACAGACTGTGTTTCTCAAGCAACACTGGTATGTGGCCGCCATGCCGGACGAAGTCCGGCGCGAACCGCTGGGCCGCATGATCTGCGGCGAAGCCTTGGTCCTTTTCCGGCGTGAAGACGGAAGCATCGTCGCCCTGCAGGACCAGTGTCCGCACCGCAAATATGCCCTGTCAAAAGGAAGGGTTGAAGGCAGCGAAATCGTCTGCCTCTACCACGGCCTCAAATTCAATGGCGAGGGTCGCTGCACATTCATCCCCGGCCAGGACCGCATACCCGATACCCTGAAGGCCCGCGTCTACCCGACTGTCGAAAAATTCGGCTGGGTATGGATATGGATGGGCGATGCCGGCAGCGCTGATGAATCGAGGATTCCAGATTTCAGCCTCAACCTCGCCCCCGGATGGAAATCGGTCTGGGGTTACCTGAAGATCGAAGGCGACTACCGCATCGTGCTGGACAATTTTCTGGATCTCACGCATATCGGTTATGTGCATGCGGCCACCATCGGCAATGCCCCGGCCGCCGCCGTGCCCATGAATGTCGAACCTGGCGAGGACTATGTCCGTTTTACCCGCTTCATGGTGGACGTGCCCCCACCCCCGACTTTTCTCAAGGCGGTTGCCTTCACTGGCAATATCGATCGATCGCAGAAGGCGCGCTTTCTTCCTCCCTCGAATTTCCAGAATGACATCCGCGCGGTGCCGACCGGCACCAACGACGATGCGCGCGGTCTTCGCTTCGTGGTGAACAACTCACTCACGCCGGAAACCGAAAACAGCACGCATTATTTCTGGGCCATTCCGCGCAATTACAGGATCGATGACGATGCCACCGGCGATGTCATCCGCAGCGAAAATGCGCGGGCATTCGAGGAAGACAAGGCCGTTATCGAAATCCAGCAGAAAATGATGGAAATCGAGACGCCGCGCACACCCATCATTCCCATCAAGGCCGACGCCGCCGCGCTGGCCATGCGGCGCGTGCTGGAACGCCTGGAGCGCTTGGAGGCCGGGCACGCCCAGCCGCAATCCGATACTCCGCGGCGCAATGATTGATCGACGCGAATTTGTTTCCTATCTCGGTGTGTGGGGCCTGCTTACTGCCACACCCTGGGCCCGTGCGCAAATCAACCCGCGGTTTTCGGCGTATCCGTTTCCCCTCGGTGTGGCTTCGGGCTACCCGTCCCCCGATGGCTTCGTGCTCTGGACGCGACTCGCCCCGATTCCCGACGATCCGCGCGGCGGTCTCGGCCCCGAGCCCATTGCCGTCCGCTGGGAAGTGGCCACCGACGATGCAATGCGCAATGTGGTCGCCTCGGGCACCGAACTTGCGCTGCCTGATTGGGCTCATTCGCTGCACATCGAAGTCCGGGGCCTGGAGCCCGCGCGCGCTTACTGGTATCGCTTCGTGGCCGGCGATGCAGAAAGCACCATCGGACGGACCCGCACCGCGCCCGCGCTCAACACGCCGGTGGACCGCCTGCGCTATGTGCTGGCCTCCTGCCAGCATTACGAACAGGGTCATTTCGTCGCCTATCGACATGCGCTGAAGGACGACCCGGATCTTGTAGTCTTCGTCGGCGATTACATCTACGAACAGTCGTTCAATGTCCGCGTGCGCTCCCACGGCATGCCCAAGGCCATGACGCTGGATGATTTTCGCCGGCGCTATGCGTTGTACAAGCGCGACCCGGACCTGATGGCCCTGCATGCCGCGGCTCCCTGGGTGGTCACCTGGGATGACCACGAGTTCGAGAATGATTATGCGAACGACCGCTCGATCGATTATGAGGTCCGTCCGGAACAATTCCTTGCCCGTCGCTCCGGCGCCTACAAGGCCTATTACGAGCACATGCCGCTGCCCAAATCGATGCAGCCCCAGGGCCCGCACAACCGGATCTATACAGATATTCCCTGGGGTCGCCTCGCGCAGATCAACATGCTCGACGGTCGCCAGTACCGGACGCCTCAACCCTGCTCCCGCTCCAGCCGCGGCGGCGGCAACTACCTGGTGAATTGCGGCGAGCGCACAGATCCTGCGGGCACCATGCTCGGCCTGGAACAGGAGGCCTGGCTTGACCAGAGCGTTGCGGCATCGACTGCGCAATGGAACGTTCTGGCGCAGGAGACCCTGTTCGTGCAACTGGACCTTTCCATGGGCGACCTGCAGACCTTCTGGACCGATGCCTGGGACGGCTATCCGGCCGCACGAAAACGCCTCCTTCAGTCACTGCAGAAGAACCGCGTCTCAAACCCTGTGATACTGGCAGGTGACTCCCACATGTTCTGGGTCAGCGACGTGCAGGCCGACGCCGACGATCCCAATTCCCGCGTGGTTGCCACCGAACTGAGCGTCAGCGCCATCACTTCGCGCACCATCGTGCCATCCTGGACTGTTGGCGCATTGCTCAGCGAAAACCGGCATATCCACTATGCCAACACCGAGTACCGGGGATATATGCGCGTGAACATTACCCCGAAGGGAATGACGGCCGATCTGCGCGGCATGGATAACGTGGACTCTCGCGACGCCGGCTGCAAAACCATTGCGTCGTTTTTCGTAGAAGACGGCCGGCCGGGGCCGAAGCTAATCTAGGGAAACGCTGATCAAGTCGGTTATCAATTCCCTGCCAATCAGCGTTTCCCTCTGAAATGGGAGAGTTACGAGGGGGCGTAGGCCGAATGGTACTTACTTAAGGATAAGCCCCTGAAGTGTCGTGTAAAAAGGCCGGCTCGATGCGTGCT
>CAIUKQ010000063.1 GCA_903899705.1 uncultured beta proteobacterium | reverse complement strand
GAACCTCACATGAAGATAATTGCGGGCGCTGTCGTTGAAGGTCTTGCCCGCCTGAAACCAGATCCCGGTCACCTGGTTCTGGTTGGCGGGGCCGCCCGTCTTCAAGACGCGCCCGAAGTCACCGGGCTCGATCTCGTAGTCCATCGTTTCCGAATAGCCGCCCGAGCGCGTCTCGCTGGTGCTCGCACCGCGATTGCGCCCCCAACTGTCACCACCGCCCCGGTTTGATCCCGAGCTGGAGGAATGCGAGCCGCTGCCGTTGCCGCCGTAAGACGTGCCGGTGGACGAGTTGGTCCCCCAGCTCCGGTTCTCGCCGGTATTCATACCGCGCGAGTAGCTGGAGGCTTCGCTCTCGCTCTGATTGGCGCGGTGCTGAATCGTGCGGCCAATGGTGTCGGAAGCCCAGCGGTTGGTCTCCGGGTCAGCGTTGTTGTGGAACACCTTCGTCACGAAATTGGCAAGGAGCATGTCCGCCTTATGCTTGGCGTTGTCGCCGCCCATTTTGGCGTAGTAGGTCGGCAGCGACTGCGTGAGAAACACCGTGCAGGCGCGCGCCGAACGGCACGTCGATTGGAAATCGGTGTCGAAGGCGTTCACAAAATACTGACTCTCGTCGGCCCACAGGAACACGGGCCGGTCGCGATGCTTGGGGTCGAGCGAATTGCGCGCCAGGACCGCGCGCTGCCACATGAACTTGAAAAGCTGCTGCGCGATGATCCCGTCCTCGTTCCAGGTGAGCGCGGACATGTCCATGATGATGATCGTCCCGTGGAAGCACATCTCCGGCACGAGGGTTGTGTTGGTGCAAAAAGCCTCGTGCAGCCGACCGCGATTGAAGCGGTCGAGCGCCGTGGACAGTGAGATCGCGATATTGGAGCGGGTCTTGTGGTCGAGCTGGGCGAACTCATCGCGCCAGTAGCTTGCGGCCTTCTCGAACTCGTCATCGCGCATCGGGTGTACGGGTTCGCGGCGGGCTCTTGAGAGCGCCGCGAACATGAACGAGTTCTGCTGCCATTCCTCGCTTTTGAGCTGATCGAGGCTGGTCGGCGCGCTCTGCACAAAGCGAATGATGTCCGGGATGCGGACCTCGCCCTTGGCGGCGTAGATGACCGGCACACAGTTGCGCAGCACCTGGCGCATGGCGTCTTCCCAGAACGCCTCACCGCCGCGACCAGCGTTGGGGTTGGTCATGCGCGCCGCGTCGAGGATGCGCATCAGGCATTCGATCACGCTGCCGACGCCGCCTTCGCCCTGACGCGCCAACTCGTAGGAAATGAAGTTGAAGCCGCCGCCGCGCTGGCCGAACAGGAGCGTGGAGTTGAGCCTGCCGTTTTCGGCGGCGTAGCGAAGCCACAATTCCACTTCGTCAGGCTTGGCACATAGAACAAGCCCGCCGAATCCCGCCCGGAGATAGGCAGAGGCCAAGGCCTTGCCGGAGCCGGAGGTTTTTCCGGAGCCGATGCCACCGAAGACATGGACGCCCTGGCAGGCATCCCGCAGGGTGAACACATCCTTGTGCGACAGGCGCAGCAGCGGCGTATCTAAGTTGGCAACGAAGTTTGCCATCGTAAACCCGTCATTGGTATTTTGGATGTATTGCCTATCAGCGTATTTATAACAAACCGTGATCGGCAGACTGCAACAAAACTGTCATGATTGCGTGGATAGCTAGAGATATGGCCGAACACGGACGATCTGGACAAGGACTATTCGCCGCTATCCTTGCGGGTATCGGGGAAGCTATCAGCGACGTGCGCCACAAGGTCGTCGAAGAGGGCTGGTTCGG
>CAIUKQ010000062.1 GCA_903899705.1 uncultured beta proteobacterium | reverse complement strand
CGACAGCGATTGTGCAAGCGTGGAGGTCTGTTTGGGGTCCGCCTTGAGGGCCGAAACCACGTCCACCCAGTCGAGGGCATGCAGGTGGTAGAAATGCATCACGTGGTCGTGCACGTACTGCGCGGCAATCATCAGGTTGCGGATCAGCTGCGCGTTGTACGGGATGGTGATCTTCAGGGCGTCCTCGACGCTGCGCACCGAGGCGATGCCGTGCACCAGCGTGCACACGCCGCAAATGCGCTGCGCGAAGGCCCATGCGTCGCGCGGATCGCGACCCTGCAGGATAAGCTCGATGCCGCGCACCATGGTGCCGGCACTGGAGGCGCGCGTAATCCGCCCTTCGGCGTCGGTTTCCGCTTCAATGCGCAAATGGCCTTCGATCCGTGTCACCGGATCCACCACGACGGTCTGCGCGCTCATGCGGCCTCCCCGAGATTGTCCGCGACAAGTTCAAGCAGACTGTTCATCGATTTCCCCCATTTGAAATGCGCCGATCCCTCTTCGAAGGTGCGCCGGCACCCGGTGCAGCTGGTCACCGGCAATTCGGCCTCGGTCTCGTCGATCTGTTTCATCTTCATGTGGAACACCTTGTGGCGCAGCGGCTGCGCGCGCCCGATGTCCTGCACGCCGCCCCCGCCGCCGCAGCACCAGTTGGTGCCCTTGGTGGGAAACATTTCGCGCAGCTCCACACCCAGAGCGTCAAGCACCACGCGCGGCGCCTCGATCGCGCCACCCAGTCGCGAAACCTGGCAGGGATCGTGGAAGGTCGCGGACTTGCCGATCTTGTTGAGCGTCAGCCGGCCGCCCTGGACTTCCGCGGCAAGGAATTCCGAAATGTGCAGCACATGAAACGGCAGCGGTTTGCCGAAAAGATCCGCCCCCATCCAGCGCAGCGCGCTGTAACCATGCCCGCATTCCGGCAGGACCAGGGATTGAGCGCCGCAGGCGATGGCGGCCTGGATGAGCTTGAGGCTCGCTTCCTTCTGCAGCGCAAGGTCACCCGCCAGCATGCCGTAGTTGGAGGACTCGTATCCGTCAGAGCGGTAGGTCCAGTCCGCGCCCAGATGATTCATGACTTTTGCCATGGCGACCACCGAATCGGGATAGTCATCGAGTTCCGACTGTGACAGGGTGCAAAGCACTGCTGCGCGTTCGCGGTCGACGGGAATCGCGACACCGCGCTCCGCGGCAAGCCTGGCCAGTTGCGCCGCCGGAAACATGCCGGCTTCGGACTGCCGTTCCGCCGCGGCCCGAATCTCCTGCGGAACCAGCCCCGCGGCGGCCATGCCGTGCCGCGCCTGCTGAATGAGGCCTTCGATGTCGATGCCCATGGGGCAGATGAGCGAACAGCGCCCGCAAAGGCTGCAGGAGTCGAACAGCAGTTCCTGCCAGTTCTCGAGCTCCCTGGCATTCACCTTCGACTTCAGGTTGAACATCCGGTAGACCGGCGCGAACGGACCGTACTCGCGTTTGTAGGCCTTTTTGAACGGTTCGATCTTCCAGATGGGCGTGTAGCGCGGCTCACCGGTCGCCTCGAAGAAATGGCAGGCCTCAGCGCACATGCCGCAATGCACGCAAGCTTCCATGTTGAGGGCCGCGACAAGCCCGAAGTCCTTGACGAAGGCTTGCATGGCCTTTTCGACACGGACATCGTCTGTTGGTTCGCCCTGGCGGTCGAAGACTGGCGCGCGGACGGTTTCAGTGGCGCTCATAGTGCGGCCCCCTTTCTTTCAAATCGCATGCCTGTCAGGGATCGGAGCATCGGCATCGTGAAGGCATGCATGAGCTTGCCAAACGGAAACCAGACCATCAGCAATTCCACCGACAGGATGTGGATGCCAAGCAGCGTCTGGTAGGGCGCGCCCACATGGCTGAACGCCATCAACCCGGTCACCAGCGGCGCGATGGACACAAACCAACTGAAGTAATCATCGAAGTTTGATATCAGACGCTTTACGGGACTCGCGATCCGGTGGATCAGTACCACCATCAGCGCCGCCACCGAGACGGCACCGAAAAAGTAGATGGCGCCGCCCGGAAGGTAGGGCCATGCAATACCGGACACATCCTTGAGATTGACGCCCAGCAGCCCCTTGAACACATCCTCGAAGAACAGGATGTGGGGCAGATAAAACAGCAGTGCCACGAAGATGCCGAGGTGGAACACATAGCCGGTGATCTCGAGGAACGCGGTGCCCGCAAAGAACTCCCGTCGCGGCATTGATCGCGTTGCCAGCAGGCGCACACCCTTCCAGATCGCGGTGTTCCTCGCCTCGGAAAGGTTTGCCGATGTGCGCAGCAGCAGCACGCCCACCAGCCGCCACAGGATTCCGGCGATCAGAATCATGGTGGACCACTGCAGCAGCGGTCCCTTCGCAAGTGTCAACAGATCCATGTCACTCTCCCTTGATCGCGGCGTTCTGCTTGTGGCGGGCAAGCAGCGCAGCGGCGGTTCCCAGCGCGACGCCGGTCGCCGCGGCGCCGGCCAGGGTGGCGGCGCTGCCCCATGTGCCGGTGGGAAGTGCCTTGTAGAAGCTGCCCTTGTCCCAGAAATCCGGTTCGGAACAGCCCAGGCAACCGTGTCCGGACTGGATCGGAAAACTGGTGGCGGCGTTCCACTTCACCGTGGCGCAGGCGTTGTAGGTCGTCGGCCCCTT
>CAIUKQ010000061.1 GCA_903899705.1 uncultured beta proteobacterium | reverse complement strand
GTGGCTGGCTCCTTGAGTGTTGGATGGTTGTTTCGCAACTCCAACTTAGCACGCATCGAGCCGGCCTTTTTACACGACACTTCAGGGGCTTATCCTTAAGTAAGTACCATTCGGCCTACGCCCCCTCGTAACTCCCCCATTTCAGAGGGAAACGCTGATTGGCAGGGAATTGATAACCGACTTGATCAGCGTTTCCATAAGTATTAGCCCAAGCTTCGGAGTCGCTATCTTCCGAATACGGCAATTCGGTTGGTGACCGTCCGTTTCCCCGTGGTCCGTCGACGCCTATCAATCCGCCGCTTATACTTGCGGCCCGAACGCCGGCACCATGGAGAAAACGCGCATGACAAGATTCAACGCCTTGAGTGGACTTGCACTGACGTGCATGATGGCGATGTTCCCGGGCGGGAGCTTTGCCCAGCAGGGCTTCCCGGACAAGCCGATCCGCTTCATCGTTCCCTTCGCTCCAGGCGGCGGAAGCGGGATCGTGGCCCAGATGCTCGCGCCGAAGTTCACCGAGATCTGGGGTCAGCCCGTGATCGTGGAGAGCCGTCCGGGCGGCAATACGGTGATCGGGCACGAAGCGCTGCTTCGCCTGCCGCCGGACGGTCACGCCTTCGTGATCTCCACGCCTTCCTTCATGCTCTCGGCAATGTTCCAGAAGCTGAGCTATGACCCCTACAAGGACTTTGCTCCGCTCACCACTCTGTACAACAGTGAGCAGGTTCTCACCGTTGCGCCGTCGCTCCCGGCGCGCAATCTGAAGGAACTGATCGCGCTCGCGAAGTCCAAACCCGGTGAGCTCAACTACGCCACTGTCGGCAGCGGCGGGTCAACGCACATTGCATCGGAGTTGCTCAACATGATGGCGGGCATCAACACGCGGCAGGTGAATTACAAGGGAGCGGGGCCGGCGCTTGTCGACCAGATCGCCGGCCACGTGCAAATGTCGTTCACCGCCCCGGCGGCGGCGCTCACCCACATCAAGTCGGGGAAGGTGCGCGCCATTGCGATCACCGGCGACAAGCGCACATCCGCGATGTCCGAGGTGCCCACATTCGCCGAGGCCGGCCTGCCGGGCTTCGAAGGCACGATCTGGTTCGGGGTGCAGGCGCACGGCGCGACGCCGCGGGCGATCGTTAACCGCCTCTCGGCCGATATATCCCGCGTCATCATGCGGTCCGACATCAGCGAAGCGCTGGTAGCGCAGGCGACACAGCCTTTCGTGATGACGCCCGAAGCGTTCGGTGCCCGGATTCGCTCGGATGCCGAGATCTCCGCCCGCATCATCAAGTCCGCGAACATCAAGTTCGAATAACGGGCATCCACGCCAACCCGATCTCAGCCTGGTTTGAGCCCAAGCGTTTTCAGCATGTCCTTGGTCAATAGATACAAGTGCGGGGAATCGGTTGGTGAGTGCTGGAAGCCGTAGCGGGCATAAAACGCGGCGGTGCGCTCGTCTTTGGCATGCGCCACCAGTGCCCGGCTGCCGAGTATCGATTGCGCCTGCAAATGGCGTTTAATCGCATCTTTGAGTAGGGCTTCGCCCAGTCTTTTTCCCTGCTCCGATGCGTCGACCGCGAGGCGCGCGAGCAACGTTAATGGAATGGCGTGTTTGGCCAGTCCTTTTGCGACGCGTACCGGCACTCGCAGAGGTTCCTCGGAGGCGGCCGCAAGGCTGTAATAGCCGACCACGCGCGCCTCGCGCAATGCAACGTAGGTTCTCGCCGCGCCCGAGGATTGGCTGGCCAGGGCAAAACGCCCAAGGTAAGTATTGAGGGCGGCGTTGCCGCAATCCGGGGTGCCCGGGTGAGACCGACGTTGAGATTCGCTTATTGCTCTTTTTGATATAAGCAACGCTGAACTACATAGTTGGCCCGGGTTGCCCGGCCGACTAAACTCCTCGGTCTTTCCAGAGTCTTTCGAGTCGGGCATGTTGTTCTCAAATAATACAATATTCTCAATAAGTTATAACGGGGTCACCGGCGGCCGGATCGTCGTTCGTTGCTGATGGCCTCCAAGCGCCGCCCTCGGGTGCTGCCCGGCTTCGGCCTGTCGCTGGGTTACACCTTGTCCTATCTGTCGCTGATCGTGCTGGTGCCGCTGTCAGCAGTTTTCATTAAGACTTCGTCGCTGAGTCTGGAACAGTTCTGGAACCTGGTGACCACGCCGCGCGTGGTGGCCTCCTACAAGCTCTCATTCGGGGCGTCGCTGGCCGCAGCCGCGATCAACGCGGTGTTCGGGCTGATGCTCGCCTGGTCGCTGGTGCGCTACACCTTTCCGGGCAAGAAGCTTGTTGATGCCCTGATCGACCTGCCGTTTGCGTTGCCCACGGCCGTGGCCGGGATCGCGCTCACGGCGCTTTACTCAAAGAACGGCTGGCTGGGCCAGTACCTGGAGCCCATGGGCATCAAGATTGCCTTCGGGCCCTGGGGCGTGCTGGTGGCGCTGGTGTTCATCGGCGTGCCGTTCGTGGTGCGCACGGTGCAGCCCATTCTTGAAGATCTCGATACGGAGTTCGAGGAGGCGGCGGCAAGTCTGGGCGCCAGCCGCCTGCGGACTTTCTGGCACGTTGTTCTGCCTATCATTTTCCCTGCGCTTCTGACCGGATTTGCGCTTGCATTCGCGCGGGCCGTGGGTGAGTACGGCTCGGTGATCTTCATCGCCGGCAACATCCCCATGGTTTCCGAAATAACACCGCTGATGATCATCACAAAACTGGAGCAGTACGACTATGCGGGGGCCACTGCGATTGCATCGGTGATGCTGGTGTTCTCATTTGTCCTGTTGCTGGTGATCAACGGCCTGCAGGCCTGGACGGCGCGGCGCACCGGGAGGGATGCCTGATGGCTGGAGTCGCAGCAAACCTCGGGCGTGCCGCCACGAACCGGTCCCGTTTCGAAAAAAATCCGGCAACGCGCGAGCCGGTCTGGGTCAAACGCCTGATTCTCGGCGCGGGCCTTTTGTTCTTCGTCGTCTTTGTGCTGCTGCCCCTGTTTGCCGTTTTCGGCGAGGCACTGCGCAAGGGTTGGGATACCTATCGCGTGGTGCTCACCGATGAGGATGCGCTTTCCGCCATCCGGCTGACATTGATAGCGGCGGCCATCGCGGTGCCCCTCAACCTGGTATTTGGCGTTGCCGCGGCCTGGTGCATTGCCAAGTTTGATTTTCGGGGAAAGCACATGCTGACCACGCTCATCGACCTGCCGTTCTCCGTGTCGCCTGTGGTCGCGGGTTTGATCTACGTGCTGATGTTCGGCGCGCAAGGGTGGTTCGGGCCGTGGTTGCGCGAACACGATCTCAAGATCATCTTTGCGGTGCCGGGGATTGTGCTTGCCACGATCTTCGTCACCTTTCCTTTCATTGCCCGCGAACTGATACCGCTGATGCAGGCGCAGGGAAAGGATGAGGAGGAAGCCGCGGTGGTTCTGGGCGCGCGCGGCTGGCAGG
>CAIUKQ010000060.1 GCA_903899705.1 uncultured beta proteobacterium | reverse complement strand
CCCAGGCGCTGCGCCTCCTTCAGCACGGTGTCGAAGGCCAGACCCTTGTCGCGCATTTCCGAGAGGATGAAGTTCGAGGTGCCGTTGATGATGCCTGCGATCCACTCGATGCGATTCGCGGTCAGCCCTTCGCGCAGGGCCTTGATGATGGGAATGCCGCCGGCCACCGCCGCCTCAAATCCGACCATCACGCCTTTTTTCTGGGCAGCCGCAAAAATCTCGTTGCCGTGCGTTGCCAGCAGCGCCTTGTTGGCTGTCACCACGTGCTTGCCGTTGTTGATGGCCTTGAGGACAAACTCCTTGGCCACCGTGTAGCCGCCGATCAACTCGATGACGATGTCGATGTCCGGGTCGTTCACCACGGAATTCGCGTCGTCAGTGAGGCGCGCCTTGCCGCCGGTGACCTGCCTCGCCCGTGCCTGGTCCTTGTCCGCCACCGCGGTGATCACGATGCCGCGGCCGGCGCGGCGGGTGATTTCTTCCTGGTTTCGGGCTAGCACCGCCCAGGTGCCGCCTCCCACAGTGCCGATTCCCAGCAGGCCCACATTGATTGGTTTCATCTCATTCATCCGGTTGCGTGGCGTTTTCGATAACCGTCGAGGAAGCGCGCAATGCGCCCGATCGCCTCGGTGAGGTCGTCGCTATTGGGAAGGAACACGGCGCGAAAGTGATCGGTCTGTGCCCAGTTGAAGCCGGTGCCCTGCACGACCAGCACTTTCTGTTCCTCCAGCATTTCCAGGACGAACTGCTGGTCATCCTTGATCGGATACATCTTCGGATCCAGCCTGGGAAACAGGTACAGGGCGGCCTTCGGCTTGACGCAGGTGACTCCCGGAATCTGCGTGATCAGCGAATAGGAAAGGTCGCGCTGCCTGCCCAGCCGTCCGGTAGGCGCAACAAGGTCATTAATGCTCTGGTAGCCGCCCAGCGCGGTCTGGATCGCGTACTGCCCCGGCGCATTTGCACAAAGCCGCATCGAGGCCAGGATATCGAGGCCCTCGATGTAATCCCGGGCGTGCTGCTTTTCGCCGGAGATCACCACCCAGCCGCTGCGGTAGCCGCAGGCCCGGTAGTTCTTGGACAACCCGTTGAAACTGAGGAAGAGGACATCGTCCGCCAGCGACGCAATCGATGTATGCGTTGCGCCGTCATACAGGACCTTGTCGTAGATCTCATCGGCGAGAATGATCAACTGGTGCTGTCGCGCGACTTCGATCAATTGCAGCAGAAGCTCATCCGGATAAAGTGCGCCGGTCGGATTGTTCGGGTTGATCACCACGATGGCCCGCGTGCGCGGGGTGATCTTCTTGCGGATGTCGTCGATATCCGGCGTCCAGTCGGCGGCCTCGTCGCACAGGTAATGCACCGGGGTGCCGCTCGCAAGCTTCACCGCGGCAGTCCACAGGGGATAGTCCGGCGCGGGAATCAGCACCTCGTCGCCGTCATCCAGCAACCCCTGCATGGACATCACGATCAGTTCCGACACGCCGTTGCCGACGATGATGTCATCCAGCCCCACGCCGCGGATGTTCTTGGACTGGGTGTAATGCATGATGGCCTTGCGCGCCTGGAAAAGGCCCTTCGAATCGGTATAGCCCGAGGCGTTCGACAGGTTCACGATCACGTCATGGATGACCTCGTCAGGCGCGTCAAAGCCGAACGGAGCGAGGTTGCCGATATTGAGTTTCAGGACACGCTGGCCCTCCTCCTCCATCTGGCGCGCGCGCGCCAGAACCGGGCCGCGGATGTCATAGCAGACATCGGCGAGCTTGGAGGATTTGCGTATCGGTTTGAGCATGTTGTTTCCTTGTCCCTCTGACCGGCATATTGTCGGCCACTGGGGTTGAGCACCGCATGGAGTGCGCTGCAGGCTTTACGCTGCGGTGCAAAAAGGCATAAAAGTTATAATGTTACCCGACACTTAGCGCGATCTGCAAAATAAGAACATGAGCCCGCGGGATAGTCCCGTGGCGCCAGCCCGAAACCAATACCCCGACCGCACAAGCGAAAGCCCGACACCGTGAAACTTCACCTCTCCCAGACCGGCAGCACCAACGTCATTACCGGGTATGGCGAAGGCTTTATCGAAGTCAACAAACAGCGCCACGAACAATCCCTGGTCGTCATGCCCGAGCGGGTCTGGCTCGAGTGGGGAGCGAGTTCCTTCGAGGCACTCACCGCCGCCGATCTTGCCGCACTGGCTGACTTGAAACAGGAGGTGATTCTGCTGGGCACCGGAAGGAAGCTGCGGTTTCCCCGCCCCGAACTGATGCGACCACTCGTCGAGGCCGGCGTCGGCCTGGAAGTCATGGATGTCGCGGCAGCCTGCCGCACCTACAACATTCTCGTGGCCGAAGAACGCAGGGTGGCCGTGGCGCTGCTGCTGGCATGAATCAACGGACCCGCCTGAGCGTGAAGCAACAGCGCGCGCTCCCGGAATCGGCACATTCGT
>CAIUKQ010000059.1 GCA_903899705.1 uncultured beta proteobacterium | reverse complement strand
CCGTGTTCGCTTCCCAGCTGGGTGATGGAACCAAATCCGGCTCCGACCTCCACTCCCTTGACGGCATTGATGCCCATCATGGCGCCGGCAATGTCGGCATCCAGCCGCCCGTAGACCGGCTCACCCCACCCAACCGGCACGCCTGACGCCACCACCGTCACTTTCGCGCCGCACGAGTCGCCCGCGCGGCGCAGGCTGTCCATGTATTCCTCGAGGGCCGGCACCTTGTCCGGATCGGCACTGAAGAAGGCGTTGTTGCTGACATGTTCCCAGCCGTTGAATACGAGTTTGTGCGGACCGATCTGCGAGATATAGCCCCTGACCTCAACGCCGTATCGTTCGAACAGCCATTTCTTGGCGATGGCGCCTGCGGCCACGCGAATCGCAGTTTCACGGGCGGAGGCCCGCCCGCCTCCGCGATAGTCCCGGAATCCGTATTTCTGCGTGTAGGTGTAGTCGGCGTGGCCGGGACGGAAAGTCTTCGCGATGTCCGAATAATCCTTGCTCCGCTGGTCTTCGTTGCGAATGACAAAACCGATGGACGTCCCGGTGGTCCTTCCCTCGAAAATGCCCGAAAGCAATTCGATGGTGTCCGACTCCTGGCGCTGCGTGACGTGACGTGACGTGCCGGGCTTGCGACGATCCAGTTCTTTCTGGATATCTGCTTCGGAAAGAGCCATGCCCGGCGGGCAGCCGTCGATCACCCCGCCGATGGCCGGGCCGTGCGATTCACCGAATGAGGTCACGCAATAGAGCGTGCCGAAGCTGTTGCCAGACATTGAACAAATTCCGCTAAAGGTGCTTTTCCAAGTCATTGAAGTTTAACATGGAGGCACCCTCACTCCGGGCTATCGAAATGAGCGACAACGATCCCGACAGACTCAAAGGCCCCGGCGGACTTACCATGCGCCAGATCCTCGAGCAGACGCAAAAGAGCGTGCAGCGCGACCGTGAAGCGGCGCTGAAAACGCGCAATGCCTTGTTGCAGGGCAAGGGTCGCTGGCAGCGATTTGTGCGCTACGTCTGGGACAAAAAGCGCGGCTGAAACCGACTACGCGGTATCGCCGTGGAATTCCCTGGCGGCTTTGCGCAGGTCCGGCATCACGCCCTCGGCAAAACGCTCCATGTTCCGTTTGGTGAGGTCGGCCGGCAGCGTGCCAAACTGCAGCAGCGCGAGGATGTTGCCAAGTCCCGCCTCTTTAACGTAGCCGATCAGCTTTTCCTTCACGGTCTTTGCCGTGCCGCAGACGAACAGGCCCAGTTCATTGCATTCCCTGGCGCTGATTTTCGCTTCCATGGAATCACGGCGGGCGAGCAGGCCCTTGTAGGAATCGCGCGAGGTGTAGCCCGGGGGCAGCAGCATGTCGAAGGGAATGTGCAGAAAGCGCTCGCGGAACGCCTCGTAGTGTTTTTCCGCTTCCGCCATCGCGGACTCGTCGGTGTCACCGACGTAGATCGGCACCAGCCAGCCCAGTTGCTTGGGCGTCGCCGTATAACCGAACCCTTTTGCCGTGTCGCGGTACATCTGCAGGTAACGCTGCATCACCTTGAAGGGGCTGTAGGTCTGCAGATAGGTGTATTTGCGCGAGGGATGCGCGGCAAACTCGATGGTTTCGCGGCTGCCCTGCGAGGGAATCCACACCGGCGGATGCGGCTGCTGGTAGGGCCGCGGCCAGACATTCACATAATTGATGTGGTAATGCTTGCCCGCGAATTCGAAGGGACCGGGTTCGCTCCAGGCGCGGATGATGAGGTCGTGCGCCTCATGGAAGCGCTCGTGCGAAAAGGTCGGATTGTTGTTCGAGGAAAAATATTCGGCGCCAATCCCCCGCACGAAACCTGAAATCAGCCGCCCGCCGGTGATGTTGTCGATCATGGCGTGCTCTTCGGCCACCGTCAGCGGGTTGGAGCGCAGCGGCAGCGCGCTGCCGAGTATGGCGATCTTGGCCTTGGTCGTGCGGCGGGCCAGGGCCGACGCGGTCACGATGGGCGAGGGCATGATCCCGTAGGCGGTCTGGTGGTGTTCATTGACGCAGACGCCGTCAAAGCCCAGCTCCTCGCCGTACTCCAGCTCATCCAGATAACGGTTGTAGAGAAGATGACCCTTTTTCGGATCGTAGAAACTGTTGGGCAAAGTCACCCATGGTGTCGGGTAATCCTTGGTCGCCTCCAGATCAAGGTCCGCATAAGGCATCAGGTGAAACAGCATGATGTTCATGTCAGATCCTCAGCGCGGCAGCCCGGCGGCGAATTCGCGGAACAGGTGCAGGAACTCCTGCGGCTTCTCCGACTGCGGCAGGTGGCCGCACTGGGGAATGACATGAAAGCGTGAACCGGGAATCATCTTTGCAAGTTCCGGCGCGTAGCCAGCCGGAAGGATCCTGTCCTGCTCTCCCCAGATGATCTGCGTGGGCAGCTTGATGCGATGCAGCCACTTGTGCAGGTGCGGGTCATACAGCCGCGGCTCCCATCCGAGGCGCGCGGTGGTGTAGGCGTTCTTCAGCAACGCGTCCTGCATTTCAGGCGTGGGTTTCATGGCCAGGAGCCGCTCGGCAATCGCCTGGTCATGGAATAGATTCCTGATGCGATCCTCGGGGGACCACATGAAGAGATCGCCCTTCTTGAGGCCCTGCACGTGGATGCCCGAAGGCCCCATCAGGGTGAGGGCGCACATGCGCGAGGCATCGCGTATCGCGATTTCCATGGCGAGCCACCCGCCCAGCGAAGCACCGACCACGTGCGCGCCGCGCACATTGATTGCTTCGAGGAAATCGAGATAGAAATAGGCCATGTCATGCATGTTGTCCAGCCACCCGGGTTCATCCGAGCCGCCAAAACCCGGATGCTCCGGTATCAGGACGCTGTATTCGCTGGCCAGATCCTGAAGGAAGGGATCAACCATTCCGGCGCCGCCTGCGCCGTGAAGGTAGAGCAGGGTCGGCCCGTTGCCGCCGCGCTTGAGCGTAACCTTGCAGCCGCCAACCGTAATGACTTCATGGGTGAATGTCGCCGCCATCTGTCCTCCGCCACGTATTTTTCAACTTGTTGGTTCAACTTGATGTGCGCGCATTCTACCTGCGGCGTCAACTCGGCTCAGGGCCACGCCCCCACGCAACGAAATGCGGATTTTCCAGGCCGGGCTTGCCGTAACCGAGTTCCCTGCCATTGACGTCCGTGACCGAGCCACCCGCCGCCGCAAGCACCGCGTGCCCGGCCGCCGTATCCCACTCCATGGTACGACCGAAGCGCGCATACAGGTCGGCCTCTGCTGCGGCAATCAGACAGAACTTCAGTGACGACCCCGCAAGCCGCTGTGCCGCCACGACCCGCCCTGCGAGAAACGCCTCAAGCAGCGTGTTGTCACCGTGGGAACGGCTGGCTGCCACCGTCAGCCCCGCCTCCGGCACCGCACGGCTTGCTATCGCGCGCCGTTTGCCGGCTGTTTCCATCCATGCGCCCAGCTCGGAGCCGCCCGCGTACATCTGATCGAGGGCCGGCGCAAACACCACGCCCAGCACCGGTTTGCCGGCTTCTATCAGTCCGATGTTGACGGTGAACTCGCCATTGCGCTTGATGAACTCCCTCGTGCCATCCAGGGGATCCACCAGCCAGTAGAGGTTCCCCGCCTGGGGAATGTTTCCCGCGGCGGCCTGCTCTTCCGCGATCACCGGATACCCGGGCGTCAGCACCGACAGACCTTTGATGATCACGCGCTCCGCGCGCCGGTCTGCATCGGTCACGGGGGATTCATCCGCCTTGCCCTCGACAGCAAAATCGGTGGCATATACCGCCATGATTTCACGGCCCGCATCTCGCGCAAGGCGCGCGATGCCTTCGATCAGTTCCGCACGATTCATGCTCCACGACCCTTGTTCATTGAACACCACGGCTCAGAGTATCAGACTGCCCCGCCGCAACCCGCCCATGCGTGTTTGCATGCTACGGACGTACAATGCCGCGCACCTGAACGCCGACCTCAGAGGAGAAGTTCTCATGGCCAAGCTGCGCCACATTGCCATATCCGTCGCCGACCTGAAGAGCAGCGCCGACTTCTATGAGAAGGCCTTCGGCATGAACCGCCTGCGCGAGAACAATGTCGCGGTCAGCCTGTCCGACGGCGTCGTCAACATCACCCTGCTCAAGTTCCCCACGGATGAAATGGCGGGCGACGAGCGCGGCAAGGATTTCCAGGGCATCCACCACCTGGGATTCGTTGTCGACAACGTCGATGCCGAAGGGCAGCATGTCATGCAGTGCGGCGCGACATTCCACAAGGCGCCGACGCAGGAAATGCAGGCGGAGACGAAATACCGCGGACCTGATGGCGTGATCTTCGACCTGTCCAGCCCCGACCACCGCTGGCCGGGCACCGCGATCTAACCCGCCGTATAAAAGCCGCATCAGCTTTTGAGCGCCATACCGCGCGCCTCGGCGCTCGCCCCCTTCCAGGTCCGGAGCTTTCGCTACCAGTGGCCGGCCGACCTTGCCACCTCCTTTGCCCTGGAGATGGAAATCATCATTCTGGGCTGGTATGTGCTGGTGGAGACGCAGTCGGTTTTTCTGCTCACCGTATATGCGTCGCTCCATCACCTTGGCACGCTGCTCGGGCCTTTCTTCGGCGTGGCCGGCGACCGGGTAGGCCAGCGCAATCTACTTTGCGGCATGCGCATGTTCTACACACTGACCTCCTCCACGCTGATGGTCTGTGCCTTCACCGGCGTGCTCAATCCCTATCTGGTCCTGGTGATAGCCGCATTTTCGGGCATGGTTCGCCCCTCCGACATCGGCATGAGAAACGCTGTTATTAGCGAAATAATGCCGGCTAATCAATTACTTAGCGCATCCGGCATTCAGCGAACCACACAAGATGCCGCGCGCATCGTGGGCTCACTCACCGGCGCCGGGTTGATGGCCGCGCTGGGCATGGCCAATGCGTATATCGCGATAGCCTGCCTTTACGCCACGAGTGCCTGGCTGACCCTGCAGGCCGGACGAGCCCGCGTGGCAGTCACGAATGCCCCGCCGCGCATTGAACGCGAGTCGCCGTGGCGCGAACTGAAAGAAGGCGTCAGTTATGTGTGGCGCACTCCCCACATCAAGGCATTGATGTGCCTTGCGCTGGTATTGAACGGCACCGCGTTTCCGATTTTCTCCAGCCTTCTGCCCTATGTGGTCAAGGAGATTTACAACGGCACCCAGACCACGCTTGCCACGCTCGTGGCTTGCGGGTCCGTCGGCGCCCTGTTGGGGTCGATCCTTGTCAGCCGGTTCAACGGCAGCATCAGCCCCGCGCGCCTGATGATCTTCGCATCCTGCTCGTGGCTTGTGATGCTGATTATTTTTTCGCATATGGCGGGGCCGGCATGGGGAGCACCCGTCCTCTTTTTCGCCGGCATGTCGCAGGCCTCGGCGCTCGTGCCCATGACGACGATCCTGCTTCGACATACCGACCCGCATTACCGCGGCCGGGTGATGGGCATACGCATGCTGATGATCTACAGCAACATGCCAGGAATTCTGCTGTTCGGACCGGTTGTCACGACACTGGGCTACACGCCCACGGTGATTTTGTATTGCCTCTCCAGCCTTGCCGGTGTCCTGATGATCACGGTGGCATGGCGGACGCAATTGTGGCGGGCCGACGCTCCCAGCAACGCACGGTGAACGTTCAGTCTTCTTTGATACCGGTCAGCTTGACGACATTTTCATAGGTGGCGCGTTCGCTCCTGAGAAAGGCCGCGAATTGTTCAGGTATGCCACCCGCCCTCCCAACCAGTTCCAGCCCCTGCGAGGTCAGGAACTTGGCCTTGAATTCCCGATCGGACAACGCTTTCGCAACAATGGTGTTCAGACGCTGCACGATGTCCGACGGCGTTCCCGCCGGCGCAAAAAGACCGCACCAGGTGCGTATGCGCATGTCGATACCGGTTTGGCGCGGGCCAGCGCCATCAGTTCCTCCATGGATTTCACCGGCATGGAAGGACTCACCACCACCGACGATGTCAGGAAACCCAGCTGCACCACCGG
>CAIUKQ010000058.1 GCA_903899705.1 uncultured beta proteobacterium | reverse complement strand
GATCTGGTCGGCATCAAAAGCGAAAGGCCCTGGCTGTTTCTGCTGCTGTTCATCTCCGGATGCCTGCTGATCGCGGCCTGGAATGCCATCACCCTGTTCATCCGCGCCAATCGCGAGGCACGGGAATTGGCCGAGAGCGCCAACCGGGCCAAGTCCGAGTTCCTGGCCAATATGAGCCATGAAATCCGAACGCCGCTGAACGGCGTCATAGGTATGGCGGACCTGCTGCTGGACACGCCCCTTGACAACACCCAGATGGAATTTGCGCGCATTACCAAGACGTCCGCAGACGCGCTTTTGACGGTCATCAACGACATCCTCGACTTCTCCAAGATTGAAGCCGGCCGCATGGAATTCGAGAAGACCGGTTTTGCAATGCGCCAGCTCGTGGAGAGCAGCCTGGACGTGGTTGCCGCCACGGCCCGTGAAAAAGATGTAGCTCTCGCCAGCTTCGTGGAGCCCGGAATGCCGGATCACGTCATCGGAGACCCGGTGAGGGTGCGCCAGGTAATGCTCAACTTCCTCTCCAACGCGGTGAAGTTCACCTCGAGCGGTGCGGTCGAGTTGCGCGCCTGCGTGGAATCCCTGCGGGACAGCCGGATGGTCGCCAGGATCTCCGTCAGTGACAGCGGCGTCGGTCTCAGCGAATCCGAGCGTGCCCGCCTGTTTCAGCCCTTTTCCCAGGTCGACAGCTCGACCACGCGCAAGCACGGCGGCACCGGACTGGGACTCTCCATCTGCAAGCGCATCGTCGAATCCATGGGTGGAAGCATTGGCGTTGACAGCGTTCCGGGCACAGGCTCCACTTTCTGGGCGCAATTCCCGCTCGAAACCGTCCCCGGCAAAACTACCGGGGTGAACGCCGACGCATCCCCGCGGATAAATCGCGTGCTGATCGCCTGCTGCGACTACGCGACACGCAAGGTCTGGTCCGATTATTTCGATGCATGGCGGATGCGCAGCCAATTCGTTGCGGATATTCCGGAATTGAAGCGCCGCCTTGCCGACCACGCCGCCGGGGAAACGGGCCGCGACGCCGTGCTGATCGCCGGCAATCCTCCCGATGCCGACATTGTCCGGCTCGCCAGGGATTTTCAAACACCCGATTCGCCGGCCATCGTGATTTACCGCGACCATTTCGATCCTGATCTGAAAGCCGCCCTGGCCGGGACCGGCGCCGCCATCATGCACGGGCCGATCAAACAATCATCCCTGCTCGCAGCGTTAATTACGCCCCAGTCGGCGCCCGTCTCCGGGGCACTACCCGTATCCGTGGTGCCACCCGTCACCGCAGTATCCTTCACGCCCGCCGTGAGCACCGCCGTCGATCACTCGCGCCAGTTGCTGCTTGCCGAAGACAATCCAGTCAATCAGCGGGTGGCGATGCACATGCTGAAAAAGATGGGCTACATCGTCGAAGTCGTCGACAACGGCGCAAAAGCGGTCGCCGCAGTTGCAACGGGCGCGTATGCGCTGGTGCTGATGGATTGCCAGATGCCGGAAATGGACGGGTTCGAGGCCACCTCCGCAATTCGCAAGGCAGAGCGCCTGTCCAGCAGGCATATTCCCATCATCGCGATGACCGCCAATGCCGTGCAGGGTGACCGCGAACGATGCATCGCCTCCGGCATGGACGACTATCTGTCCAAGCCCGTCGAGCCCGCGCAGCTGATGGCGAAGCTCGTGGCCTGGCTGCCGAAGGGCGAAAACACCGGCACCACCGGTCTGGTGGGCACCACGGCCGCCCCCACACCTCTACACGGCGCGCAGTCAATAGACATCAACCGGCTCAAGGACATGTTCGGCGATGATGAAGACATCATCGACGAAATACTTTCGGTCTTCCAGCAATCCTCGCGACTCATCAACGAGCGAATGAAAAGGGAAGTTTGCGAGCGCGGGCAGAACCTGAAGCGCCTGGCCCACGAACTTCGCGGAACGGCGACCAACGTCGGCGCACTGGTGCTCAACGAGCTCGCGGGCAGGATGGAGGGTGTGGCGGCCAACGGCGACTGGCTCGCGATCGAGTCGCTCTCCAATAGCATCGAAAGCGAAATTACCCGCAACCGTGAATTCATCACGGCGCGCAGTGCCGGAAGAAAGGCCTGAAATGCCCCAGATACTCATCGTGGACGACAACGCCACCAATCTCACGCTGTTCCGCCATCTATTGCGGAAAATAGACGGCACCGAGGTTGTCTGTTTTGATGATCCGGTGTCGGCGCTCTCCTGGTGCGAGCTCCATGAACCCGACATGATTCTTGTCGATTACATGATGCCGGATGTCGACGGCCTGGAATTCATCCGCCGCCTGCGCCGGATAAACGGCCGCAACACCGTGCCCGTGGTGATGGTGACGGCGGACACGCAAACCGACGTGCGCCATCAGGCGTTGAAGCTCGGTGCGCAGGATTTTCTCAACAAGCCTGTCGACAAGATCGAACTGACCGCCCGCATGACCAATCTCCTGGCACTGCGCAAAAGCCAGCAGCAACTGGCAAATCGTGCCGCGTGGCTTGCGGAAGAGGTCAAAAAAGCCACGCTGGAAATTGTCGCCAGGGAAAAGGAAGCCATTCTGCGGCTATCGAGGGCCGCGGAGTACCGGGATCCAGAAACAGGCATGCATCTTTTGCGCATGTCGAACTATGCGCGCCTGATCGCCGCCCAGCTTGGGCTTCCCGAGGAGGAGCGGGAACTGATCCTGCACGCCGCGCCCATGCATGACATCGGCAAGGTCGGAACTCCAGACCACATCCTGTTGAAACCGGGCAGGCTCACGACAGATGAATTCACGATCATGAAACAGCATGCCAGCATAGGCTACGAGATTCTCCGCGATTCGGAGTCACCTCTGCTTCAGTGCGCCGCGAAGCTGGCTCTGACCCACCACGAAAAGTTCGACGGCAGCGGTTACCCGAATGGCCTGGCGGGCGAAGGAATCCCGTTGCACGGCCGCATCATTGCCGTGGCCGACGTCTTTGACGCCCTGACTTCCGCGCGGCCCTACAAGAAAGCCTGGCCGCATTCCCAGGCGGTGGAGTTCCTGCAAACCAATTCCGGAAGCCATTTCGATCCCGACTGCGTCCAGGCGTTCCTGTCCGACTGGAACAGGGTTGCGGCGATATCGGAGCGATATCAGGAAGAATCTGCAGAGCACTCCGAAAGCGGCGGGACGATCGCCATGGCTGCATGATGTTCCTCGGCGGCAATTGATCATGCTGGATAAGGCCCACTTCCTGGAACTCAAGGCGTGTTGCAAGCTTCCATCTCCCAAAGGGGCCGCCCTCAAGGTGATGGAACTGTGCCGGCGCGACAACGCGACCTTGCCGGAAATCATCCACGTACTGCAGGCCGACCCGGCAACCGTGGGCCGCATTCTCAAGATTGCCAATTCGGCGACCTTGAATCGTCCGCAAGCGGCGGCGGCAATCACCACCGACGTCCTGATGTCAATCGGGCTCAATACCGTCAGCCAGGTGGTGCTTGCATTTTCGCTGGTGTCGGAAACCCGGGAGGGTGTTTGCCCTGGCTTCGACTACGACGCATTCTGGTCGCGCGCCGCAGCGACCGGCGCCGCCTGCCAGCTCCTTGCCGCAGCCACCCGCGCCGCGCCGCCCGCCGACATGTTCACCGTGGGCCTGCTGGCAGGCATCGGCCGGCTGGCATTGGCCGCAGTGCATCCCGCACGCTATGGCGGGCTCCTCTCGGAAGTCCACGGTCAGTTTGATCCGGCCCTGACCGGGATTGAACAGGAAGCCTTCGGCTACAACCATGTCGACGTTGCCGCCGCAATGATGGGCGATTGGGGTCTGCCCCGGCTCTACACCGACGCCGCGCAGTTTCACGAATCACCGGATCATGCGGGGTTCGATGCGAATTCGCGAAGTGCGCGCGTTGTCGGCTGCGTGCACCTGGCGTCAAGAATCGTGCGCGCCTGTTTTCACCCCGGGCAGGGGAGCACCCCGGACCTGGTTGACATTTTTTCATTCGCGCAATTGCTGGGAATCGACGTGGACGACGTTCTCAGGCTGGGCGATCAGATGCTCTCTGAGTGGCGCGGATGGAGCGAATTGCTGGGCATTGCCCTGGGGGAGGCCGTGCCCCTGTCGGAACTGGCGCGCGCCGGAAAATCCACGAGGGGCTCCACGGCGTGACACCCTGAAACGAAGCCGCCCGGTGATCTCAACGTCGCCGTATCGACCATGATGGGAAACAGGACCATGCCGCGAGCCGACATCGCGCTGCGGTACCAGCCCGGTATGTACTGACGGATCTTTTCGGCATCGATGTACTCGATGCAGATGTCGGCGCCCTCGCCGGTCGCCGCCTAGAAGATGTCGCGGGTTTTCTCCAGCGGTATGGTGAACGGCTTTTTGATGATGCCATTAGGAGGCGCGATTGCCCAGATTCCGCGAAAGCTCGCGGGCCAGCATCCCTGAAAAATAGGTGGCGGCAATCTCGTCCTTCATGTTTGCCGCCTGCGCCTTGTTCTCCAGGTGCTCATACAGCAGGAGTGACATCGCCACTTCTCGAACGCCATTGACGCCCAGTATCGCCACTGCTCGTGAAATGGTGCTGTTGGATCCGCCGAACTGGCTGTAATAGGCGGTATTGACGATTTTCAGCAGCTTGCTCGCGAGAGCCACGTCTTTCAGAATGCCGTTGCACAGAACGCTGATCCGCTCGGAGTCCGAGCAAATGATCATGTTGACTGTCGTGATGGTGCTGCCCAGCGCGGGATCCCGATGAAGGACGCGCTTGCCGTGCGCGCAGGCAAGCCCGAGCAGCACGCCGATGGCCACGTCGACATCCCGGCGTGCCTGCAATCCCTTGTGTTCCCTGATGGCCGCGGACAGAGACTGTCCCGGCACATACTCGAACACGAGATACGGGGAGCCCTCCTCCTCGCCGGCGTCGTACAGCGTGACGATATTGGGGTGGGCCAGACGCGAACCCACGCTTGCCTCATCCAGTTGCATTTTGACGAGGACTGCATGCTGGACCGGATCGTGACTGGCCACCTTATTACGGCTGCCCGCGGATAAAATTCAATGCTGCGGCGGCAAACCAGCAAGATCGGAAATCACCACGAAACCCCGCCGAAAGCGTTGATTTTCGGCCCGCCGAGGCCGAAATAGGGCAAATCGGGGAGTCTTACCCCGGAATTGCGTGGCAAACCGGGCTTAAATCCTTGGGTTTTGAGGTGTTTTTGGGCTTAAAAGTCGCCCAAAGCGGGTACAATGCCGCGCCTCCCGAACCGATTGGAATCCAACAGCAGTCCTGGACACCGCCGCTCGTTAAACAGCCGGCGGCGAATCCCGATTTGTTTGTTTTGACTATGTTTTATTTGTACCTGGAAGCCCTGAATCCGCCCGCTGTATTTTGACTGCAGGCCAACGAAAACTGTTCTAAAGAAGGTATCACCATGGCACGGAAGAAGCCCCTCAACTTGTACCGCAACATCGGCATCATCGCGCACATCGATGCCGGCAAGACCACCACCACGGAACGCGTGCTCTACTACACCGGCAAGAAGCACCAGATCATCGACGTCCATGACACCAAGGACGGCAAGTCGAGCACCACCACCGATTATCTGGAGCAGGAAAGAAAGCGCGGCATCACGATCCAGAGCGCGGCGGTCACCACCGAGTGGAAGGGCTACCAGGTCAACATCATCGACACCCCGGGGCACGTCGACTTCACCATCGAGGTGAACCGTTCCCTGCGCGTGCTCGATGGCGCCGTGGTCGTGTTTGACGGCGTCGCGGGCGTTGAACCGCAGACCGAAACCAACTGGCGCCTGGCCAATCAATACAACGTGCCGCGCATGTGCTACATCAACAAGATGGACCGGATGGGCGCGAGCTTCGAGAAGGCCATCACCGGCATCAAGGAGCGTCTGGGAGCGAACATCGTGCTGTGCCAGATCCCCATCGGCAGCCATGACGAATTCAAGGGCATGGTCGACCTGGTCGAAGGATGCGGATACGTGTGGCAGGAAGAGGACAAGGACTCGCCCTGGGAGACCATTCCCATCGAGGAAATGAAGGGCCGCTTCAACTTTGCCACCTTGCGCGACAACCAATGGATGGACCAGCTGCTCGACCTTCGCAAGGAAATGCTGGAGACGGCGCTTGCTCTGGATGACGATGCCTTCATGGAATTTGTCGAGAACGGCAAGTTCGACAAAGCCAAGGTCAAGGAGTGCATCCGCAAGGGCACCGTGACCGGCCAGCTCGTACCGATATTCTGCGGCTCCTCGTTCAAGAACAAGGGTGTGCAGCAGTTGCTGGACGGTGTGATCGACTACATGCCCTACCCCGGCGAGAACGGCGGAATTTCCATGGTCGATCCGGACGGCAAGGTGATCGGCGTGCAGGAGGTGAAAGACGATGCCCCGGCGCGCGCACTTGCATTCAAGGTGATCAACGACCAGTTTGGAACGCTCACCTTCGTGCGCGTGTATTCGGGCATCATCAAGAAGGGCGACAACCTGTACAACGTGACGCGCGACAAGAAAGAGCGCATCGGCCGCATCGTTGAGGTCCAGGCCAACGTCACCAAGGACATCGACGAAGTGCGCGCCGGCGACATCTGCGCCTTCGTGTCCATGAAAGACACCGAGACCGGCGATTCACTCTCCGACCCCGACCACCAGGCGTTGCTCGAGCGCATGCGCTTTCCCGACCCCGTCATCAGCGTGTCGGTGGAGCCGAAAACGCGCGCCGACATCGACAAGATGTCCACCGCACTCTACAAGATGGTCAAGGCCGACCCGTCACTGCGCCTCAACGTCGACCAGGAAACCGGCCAGACGGTGCTGCGCGGCATGGGCGAGCTGCACTTGGAGGTGACCATCGACCGCATGCGCACGGAGCTGGGCGTGGAAGCCAATATGGGCAAACCCAAGGTGAGCTTCCGCGAAGCCTTCGGCAAGACCGTCGAACTGGTCTACACGCACAAGAAACAGTCCGGCGGCTCGGGACAGTACGCCGAGGTGAAAATGATCTTCGAACCGCTGCCCGCGGGCACCGGCATCGAATGGTCGGACGAAATCTCGGGCGGCCGTATTCCCCGGGAATTCATCCCTTCCGTCGAATTCGCCATCAAGACCGAGAGCAAGAAAGGCCAGATCGCCGGTTACGAAGTGGTCGACTTCAAGGCGCGCCTGATCGACGGCAAGTACCATGACGTCGACTCTTCGGCTCTGGCCTTCGAAATCGCCGGACGCGCCGCGTTCCGCGAGGCGCACAAGTCAAGCAAGCCCAAACTGCTCGAACCCATCATGAAAATGGAAGTCGTGACCGAAGCGGAGTACCTGGGCGACATCATCGGCGACATCAACCGCCGCCGCGGCCAGGTGACCGATCAGGGCCAGAAGGGCCCTCAGGCCACGGTGCAGGGCCTCGTGCCTCTCGCCGAAATGTTCGGCTACATCAACTTCCTGCGTTCCACGACCAGCGGTCGCGGCACCTTCACCATGGAGTTCGGCCATTACGCCGAAGTGCCGGCGGGCCTGGTGGACAAGCTGATGGAAAAAGAAGAAAAGTAAGTGAAGTAAGAGTAAGACTGCGCAACACGCAGTTCTCAAAAAAGGCCGGGGTTACTCCCGGCCTTTTTTATT
>CAIUKQ010000057.1 GCA_903899705.1 uncultured beta proteobacterium | reverse complement strand
TTGCCACGAAATACCTCGCCAACTACCTCGGATGGTTCAGAGTACTCGACCGGTCGCCCGGATTCAGCCCCAACCCCGCACAGTTGCTCGCTCTCGCGGTTAGGGTATGAACTCAACAACATCATTCGCTAAATGAGCCTTGTGAAATGAGGGGCCGCCTAGCGTAACTCAATGAGCCTGGCCCTCATTGTCCTTCCCTAAAGATCCTTCTTCAACGCCACGATCTCCCGCAGCAGCGGCTCCAGTTCATCGGCCTTGCGGCAGAGGCGTCCCGGGAAGAACTCCAGGATGTCCGCATCCGCCGCGGCATAGGCCGGCGCCCGGGCCAGGGTGCCGGGAATGTCGGGCGTGCCGTCCTGGTTCAGCACATGCGTGACCTGGGCACGGACGGTGAGGTCATCGGGCTTGCGTCCATGCTGCACGAAGACTTCGCGCAGTCGCGCAATGTCCTGACCCAGCTTCTGCGGATTCGAGTCGGTGCGGATCCAGCCATCAGCGCAGCGCGCCATGCGCGAGGCGGCAATATCGCTGACCCCGCGCAGCCCGAGCCAGACCGGAATGTTCTTCTTCAGCGGTTGGGGGGCGCTGTACAGATTCTCGAACTGCACGGTCTTGCCTGAATACGATGCCGGCCATTGGCTCCACAGCGCACGGCAGGCGTAAACCTGTTCCTCCATGCGTGCAAAGCGTCCCTCGAACGACAGACCTTCGGCATCGTATTCCTCGTGCTGCCATCCAACGCCGAAGCCGGCATCGAGACGGCCGCCAGACAGAACGTCCAGCGTGGCCAATTGCTTGGCCAGCAGAATCGCCGGGCGCAGCGGCGAGATCATCACGCCCATGGAAAGGCGGATGTGTTTTGTCACCGTGGCCAGCCCCGACAGGATCGACACCGGTTCGTACCAGGGATGTTCGAAGGGCGGGAATTCAGGCCCGGGGTATCGGGACGGCGCGTCGCCATGGACCACGACATGATCCGCGATCGACACCTGGTCAACGCCCATCTCGTCTGCCAGCTTCACGAATTCGATGACCGGCCCGAACTCTCCGTTGAAGAGTTCCTGGATGTGGCGAATTTCAATGGCAACTTTTTTCATAGTGAATCCAGCTTGGCTATTTCGGTCGATTGCTCATGTCCGGAACGGATGGCACTTTGTTCAGCTCCCCGAGCGGCAAGCTAATCACGCAATGAGCCTGGCCCCTTTTGATTCCAAGGACGAAATCAGAACCTGCGTCATTCAGCGCTCCCCGCTTCAAGGGCCCAACGTCCGAACTCACCGGCTGGCGCGGCTTGATGGCGCCAGTCCGAGTTGAATGATGGGTTAGCCATTACCGTCAGATGGGCAGACGAATAGCGGATAGCTTCCATGAGAACATGCCGTCGCGATTGAAGACGAGGCCGACGGGCTCTCCAGTTTCGCCCTTCTTCTTCACGGCAACCACAAAACGGTCGAAGCTCTCGTAGGACATCGATGTGTCGGCACTGGAATCGGATTGCGGGGACTGTGCTCCGCCTATTCCAGGATGTGGCTTATCGCCTTTCATCATCATGGCTAAACTCTCGGGCGTGACCAGTGCATCAATCATCGGGTTAATGAAAGCCGTCGCCATTGCCGCACCTAAGGCGGCGAATGGGTTTCCATCCTTCGCCTTCGTCACATCCCAGGCGAGCTTGGCGTTGAGGGTTGCCTTCAAGCTTTCTTTCAAATCCGGGAAATTGACGTAGCCCGAAAGCTTGGCGGAATCCCGTGCTTCGGCGGCTGACTTCATGCTGCTGACCGTAAGATGCGGCGTAAAGAAAAACCATACGCCGAAGACAATGACAACTGCTGCGATGGAGAATCTGGCTTTGTTGGTCATGGTGTTTCTCTCTAAAAATGGCCAACTGAATGTAGTTGACTTGATCGTTGACGCCTCTTCAGCAATTGGGGACAGACCACGATTATCGGCGCGGTAGCTACCTTTAAGAATCGTGGTCTGTCCCTGAATATCCCCTAGAACCATCGCATCGCGATCATTACCCCGCCTTCCGCGCAATCAACGCATCCACCGCCACAATCCCCTGCTCCGTGCAGATCAGCGGATTCACATCCAGCTCTGCAATGACGTCGCGCTGATCGGCCGCGAACTCGGACAGGCGCACGATGATGTCGGCGAGCTTGTCGCGATCGACTTTCGGCAGGCCGCGAAAACCTTCCAGCGCGACTTGGCCTTTCAGCTTGCCGAGCATGTCGAGCGCTTCGGATTGGGTCACGGGCGCCAGCGCCACGGCCACGTCCTTCATCAGTTCCGCGTTCACGCCGCCCAGGCCCACCACCACCATGGGGCCGAACAGGTCGTCGATGCGCGCGCCCACCAGCATCTCGGTGCCCTGCGGCACCATGGGCTGCACCAGCACGCCGTTGATCTTCGGCGCGGGCTTCACTTTTGCAGCGTTGGCCATGACGGACGCGTAAGCGGCTTCGACTTCTGCTGCGCTTTTCAAACCCAAACGAATCACGCCCGCTTCGGTCTTGTGCGGAATATCGGGCGATTCCACT
>CAIUKQ010000056.1 GCA_903899705.1 uncultured beta proteobacterium | reverse complement strand
CCTTTTTAAGAATGCTATTCCAGCCGCACGCCGGCGGTCTTGATGATTCTTGCCCAATATGGCAGCTCGGCACGGATTACTTCGGCGAGTTGCTCCGGGGACTCACCGCCAGCATCCAATCCCCGGCTGACAAGCCATTGCTGATTGAATCCGGGCTCTTGGATGATGCGGGAGACTTCGTCATGAATTCTGCCAATAATTGGCTTCGGCGTGCCTGCCGGCGCCATCAGCGCGAACCAAGACGTATTCTCGAAATCGGCACCGGCCTCGGCGAATGTTGGAATATCTGGAAGGATCGGGGATCGCTTCGCCCCTGCATAGGCAATCGCTCGCAGCTTTCCGGACTTCACATTGCTGGCGGCAGACGATACCGAAATCAGCACCGTCTGCAATCGTCCCGCTACTAGATCCACCATGACCGGCGCCGAGCCTTTGTAGGGTACGTGTACGATATCCAGGCCGAGGTAAAGCTTGAGCGCTTCCATGTTGAGATGCCCGCCCGATCCCTGACCAAATGACCCAAAGCTCAACGATCCGGGCTTCGCTTTTACCAGCGCAATGAATTCCCTTAGGTTATTTGCCGGCACCGTCGGGTGCACAAGCAGCACGGTCTTGTATGTGGTCAACCGCGTGATGGGGGCAAAATCCCTGACCGGATCGTAGGGCAGCTTTTCGTATAGGCTGGGATGTACAGTGAAAAGCGATCCCTCGGCAACGATAAGCGTATAGCCATCGGGGATGGAACGGACTACCAACTCCGCGCCGATGATGCCGTTTGCGCCAGCGCGGTTTTCCACGATCACCGGCTGATTCCATCTTTCAGCGAGCTTGCCCGCCACCGCTCGCATGATGGTGTCGGATTGCCCTCCCGGCGCATAGGGCGCAATCACACGAATCGGCTTGGAAGGAAAGCTCGGTGCATCCTGTGCATGAGCGGTATTTGCACAGACAATCCAACTTGCCAACGCCATACCAATCATCCGACCGAAACCAATCATGCAATCTCCTCATTTCGAACGTCACGTATCCAGGGTGGCAGGGTGAAACATTTCTTCGGGTTCAAACTTTCTCGGCGTTAGACCATAGCGAAAAGCATAGTCAAGCATTTTGTCCACTTCGGCGCGCCCACTGGAAAATCCCCAGGGATAAAAATCTTCACCGGCAAGTGCCATCTCCTCTTCGCGCAATGCACGATACCAAAGCGCGGTTTTGTGAATGCGCTGCCATTCCAAATCCCTGTAGCATGCCCTTTTGGATTCCATCCAGGCATTGAACAGGCTCATCGCCACCCAGGGGTTCTGCTCGAGTATTGCGTTTCTGACCACCAGCGTGTGCATGATAGGGAAAAAGCCGGTGCGCCTGAAATAAGCACGCTCCTGTGCCGCATAATCCGTAAAGAGAAAATCGACGTCCGGATGCACGGACGGGGCCCACAAACCGGTCGTTAGAGCAGCATCAATGCCGCCGGAGGCGAGCAAATCGAACTGTTTAACTCCGGGCGGCGCGATTTCAAGTTTCAGCCAGACTGGCGGCACCCAGTCGCCCCCCCCTTCAGGGCGCTCGGCCACCCAAGTAATGGAGCGGATATCCACGCCCCAGTCATCCTCCAGAATGCCACGCCCCCAAAGCGCCGCGGAAGTAAACCAGGTCTGCACGCCGACACGCCGTCCATTGAGGTCGGCCGGCACGCGGATGCCCGCCTTGTTGTTGACATAAATATACGAGTGCCTGAACATGCGTTTGACGAATATCGGAATGGCCGTGTAACCGAGGGAACGATGTGCGAGATCGGCGATGACCATTCCGGTATAAAGCTCGGCCACATCGAACGGTGCGCGCCGCAACTGGTCCGGATGGCCGGGATCGCGGTGATTCACCGTGACGTCGATCTCGATCCCTTCGGCTTGCACCGTCTTGTCGATCAGGGCGCGCGCCCTGTCGTACGGGCCGCAGATCATCGAAAGCTTGAGCGGATTCTGTATTTTCGGCATGTCGGTGAAATTTGCAATATGCGCAATAATTGGGCAATTCCAATGTAAATGCAATTGCGGTCTGCCTAACAAGAGCTTGGGAGCAACGACATGGATAGGGTTGAAATGAGACGCGTCGGATCGGACACGCCAATGGGCCGCATGATGCGCGAGTACTGGATACCCGCAGCGCTGTCCTCCGAAATGGTGGCAGGCGGAGCGCCGGTTCGCCTGCTCGTGATGGGCGAAAAACTTATCGTGTTTCGCGACGGCATGGGGCAAGTCGGCGTCGTGGACCATCGCTGCCCGCACCGAGGAGCATCGCTTTTCTTCGGTCGGAATGAAAAAGACGGCCTGCGCTGCGTTTATCACGGCTGGAAGTTCGATGTCGAAGGCAAATGTCTCGACCAGCCCAATGTCGTGGAACGCGACAAGACGCTCGATAAATCACCGGCGCGTGCCTATCGGGCCACAGATCGCAACGGCCTTATCTGGGTGTACATGGGCCCGCGCGCCGTGCCCCCGCCACTGCCCGATTTCGGCCCGCTGGAATTTCCGGGCGATCAACTCATCGTTGCCGCCTCGCAGGCGCGCTGCAACTGGCTGCAAGCGCTCGAAGGCGCCATCGACAACTCGCATACGGGGTTTCTTCATCGCACCGAACTCGAGAATCGGCTCAAACGCGGCGGCAGCGGGCCCGACACCGAACTGCTGCGCTACTTCCTCGCCTGCCAGAATCCCGAACTCGAAGCGCTGGATGCTGAGTGGGGCACTATGTACGGCAACCGCAGGCCGGCGCGCCCGGGCACCGCTTACTGGCGCGTGGGCCATTTTGTATTTCCGTTCTGGAGTATTCCCACGCCGGGGCCTTTCGGGCGCGACCGGCAGGTCCTCGGATGGATACCGATGGACGATACGCACACCTTCCATATCAGCCTGCGCTGGGCCGGCAACGATCGCGGCCCGCGCGCGCAGGAATCCGCCATCATCGAAACGCTGCCCAACACCACTGACTGGTACGGCCGCTGGATACCTGCCGCCAACGCGGAAAACGATTACCAGATGGACCGCGAGGCGCAACTGCGCGGGGACAGCTACACCGGCATTCAGCGCATCCCCAACCAGGACCGCATGGCCTACGAAAGCATGGGCGAGATGAGCGACTACGACGTCGAGCATCTAAAGTCGAGCGACCTCATGATCAGCCGCACGCGCCGTCGCCTGTTCGCAGCGGCCGAAGCCCATGAGCGCGGCACGATGCCGCCTGCAGTGGACAATCCGTCGATTTGTAACGGTGCACGCGGCGGAGACTACCTCGCAGCTGAAAATCTTAAATTCATCGATTCCTACCGCGAACAGATGCGCGAAATTGACAAGGCCGGTGCCGCGGTCGAAGTGAAGTAAACCCCTTTAGGTGCTGTAGCCCTCGACGGGCACGAACACCTCTTCCAGTTTCATCGGCGCGACAAGAAATCCATCATCGACCAGCGCCAGGTTGAACGCGTCGAGCATCCTGCGATTGGCCTCGAGCCCATAGGGCCAGGGATCGCCACCGAAAAGTTCGTCGACCTCCTCTACCGACTCGGTGAGCCAGGGCAGCATGAAACGCAGCGACGCGGTGTTATTGGTCTGCCTCAGCGAAATCGCCTTCGCCTGATTGCAGGCTTTGAAAAGGCTTGTGGCGAGCCAGCGGTTGGCGCGATAGACATCCTCGCGTATCACCAGGGCGTGCATGCCGGGGAACACGCCGGTGCGCTGGTAGTACTCGCGCTCTGCGCGGTGGTAATCGGGGAACAGCCTCGCCACGTCCGGGGAGGTCGCCAGCGAATCCGGTCGCACCGCGCCGATGAGGGCATCGAGTTCGCCCGCCGCGAGCATGTCGCTCAGTGTCTTTTCATTGCCGATGTAGCGGATATTCAGCGGCTTGCTCGGCCGCATGCTGGTGGCCGCGCCGCCTGCCACGCCACGTTCGTTCACGCCGCCCTCGACCCACTCGACGCCTTCGAAAGACACGCCGTATTCGCGATTCAAGATACCGCGTATCCAGACCGCCGCGGTCATCTGATAGCCCTGCACGCCTATTCTCTTGCCCTTTAGATCCTTGGGATCCTTGATACCAGATTTTTTATTGATGAAAATGAAGCCGTGCCGGAACATGCGCGAAGGAAACACCGGCAGGGTCACGAAGGGCGACTTGCCCGCAATGCGCAGGGTGAAACAATGCGTCAGCGACATCTCCGCAATATCAAACTCCTGGTATTTAAGCATGCGGCTGAACACTTCCATGGGCTGCTCGATGGGAATGCAGCGCAGATCGACGCTCTCGACCCGCACAGTTCCGTCGTATATCGAGGCCATGCGATCGTAGGGGCCGCAGGCGAGCGTCAAT
>CAIUKQ010000055.1 GCA_903899705.1 uncultured beta proteobacterium | reverse complement strand
GGCGGTTGCGGGAAATTTGCTGTTGAATCAGTGCACAAGCAAATTTCGTAGTGTTTTGCATCGGGATCTGGATGAGAACGGAAATTTGGCTCTTTTCCCCTCCATTTCAGTGGCTTAGCTTCTAAAATTTGGAGAAAACACGATCAGTCCGCTATAATCGCGCTCTTCCCCGAATTCTTCTCACTGGAGCTTTTCCTGTCATGAGCAATCCTCCGGAAATGAACCCCGGTCGGCGCAGGCTGATCGTCATGACTGCAGCCGCAGGCGGTGCCTGCGGTGTTGCAGCGGCGCTGCCCTTTGCGGCCACCATGTTGCCCTCCGAGCGCGCCAAGGCCCTCGGCGCCCCGGTCGAAGCCGACATCAGCGCGCTCGCCCCCGGCGACATGCAGGTGGTCGAATGGCGCGGCAAGCCAGTCTGGATTATCCGCCGCACCAAGGAAATGCTCGAGAGCATCAAGAAAGGCGATGGCATCGTTGCCGATCCCCAGTCCAGCGTGCCGCAGCAACCCGAATACGCCAAGAACGATTTTCGCTCCATCAAGGAAGAGTATGCCGTGCTGGTCGGGGTATGCACCCACCTTGGCTGCTCACCCCAGTTGAAGTCCGGCGAGGCCAAGGCTGAAATGGGCGCAGACTGGATCGGGGGCTTTTACTGCCCCTGCCACGGGTCGAAGTTTGACTTCGCCGGCCGTGTCTACAAGGGCGCCCCCGCGCCGATCAACCTCGAAGTTCCGAAATACGCCTTCCTGTCCGACACCCGGATTGTGATCGGCGAAGATACGAAGGGGGCCTGATTCATGGCAGCCACTGAAAAGAAGCCGGTCGTTGTCACCGATCTGGGCGTGCTCAACAAGCCCGCCTCCGACCTTCTGACCTGGGTCGACGCGCGTTTCCCGCTGATGGAGAACTGGAACGCCCACCTCGCCCAGTACTACGCACCGAAAAACTTCAACTTCTGGTACTACTTCGGCGGGTTTGCCATGCTGGTGCTGGTGATCCAGATCGTAACCGGCATTTTCCTCACCATGCACTACAAGCCGGACGCGGCGCAGGCCTTTGCCTCGGTCGAGTACATCATGCGCGAAGTCTCATGGGGTTGGTTGGTGCGCTACATGCACTCCACCGGCGCCTCGATGTTCTTCCTCGTCGTCTACCTCCATATGTTCCGCGCCATGCTCTACGGTTCCTATCAGAAGCCGCGCGAACTGCTGTGGATCTTCGGTATGCTGATCTATCTCGTGCTGATGGGCGAGGCCTTCTTCGGCTACCTGCTGCCTTGGGGCCAGATGTCCTTCTGGGGCGCGCAGGTGATCGTCAACTTGTTTGGCGCGGTGCCCTTCATCGGGCCCGACCTGTCGTTGTGGATTCGCGGCGACTACGTCATCTCTGACGCCACGCTCAACCGTTTCTTTGCCTTCCACGTCATCGCGCTGCCACTGGTGCTGCTGGGCTTGGTCGCAGCCCACCTCATCGCGCTGCATGAAGTGGGTTCGAACAACCCTGATGGCATCGAGATCAAGGCCAACAAGGACGCCAACGGCATTCCCCGCGACGGCATCCCCTTCCACCCCTACTACACGGTGAAGGACAGCTTCGGTGCGGTGGTCTTCCTCATCGTCTTCTCGCTGATCCTGTTCTTTGCGCCGGAGATGGGCGGTTACTTCCTCGAGGCTAACAACTTTGTCCCGGCCGATCCGCTAAAGACCCCGCTGCACATCGCGCCGGTCTGGTACTTCACGCCTTATTACTCGATCCTGCGCGCAGTGCCGCCGCTGTTCAATTCGCAGTTCCCCGGCGTCATCGCCATGGGCGCGGCGACAATGATTTTCTTCGCGCTGCCATGGCTCGATCGCAGCCCGGTGAAGTCGATCCGCTACAAGGGCCCGATCTACAAGATTGCGCTGGCGGTGTTCGTGGTGGTGTTCCTGGTGCTAGGCTACCTTGGCACCGAGGCGACCAACGTATGGGGCCAGGCCGGTGCCTGGCTGGGCGGCGTCGAACGCGCCACCGTTGTGTCGCGCATTTGCACGGTCATCTACTTTGCGTTTTTCCTGCTGATGCCGTGGTACACCAAAATCGATTCTGTGAAGCCGGTGCCGGAAAGGGTGACGGGTTAATGAACATGAAAAAATTCCTGATGATGCTGGCGCTGTTCGGCGCCACCGCAGCAGCCGCGCTTTCGAGCGCAAACGAGGCGGTCAAGCTTGACCGTGCGCCGATCGACGTGGGCGACCTGGTAAGCCTGCAAAGCGGGGCGCGCACTTTCGTCAACAACTGCCTCAACTGCCATTCTGCTTCGCTCATGCGCTACAACCGCCTGCGCGACCTTGGACTCACCGAAGCGCAAATTAAGGACAACCTGCTCTTTACCGCGGAGAAGGTCGGCGAGAACATGAATATCGCCATGCCCAAAGGCGACGCCAAGGAGTGGTTTGGTGCGGCACCGCCCGATCTTTCGGTGATTGCGCGGGCGCGCGGCGCGGACTGGATCTACTCCTACCTGCGCGGCTTTTACCGCGATGACAGCCGTCCCACCGGTTGGAACAACACCGTATTCCCCAACGTCGGCATGCCGCATGTGCTCTGGACCCTGCAAGGCCAGCGCAGCCATGTGGAAGAAGTGGTCAAAACCGCCGGCGGCGAGCCGCTCAAGGACGGTCATGGCAACGAGGTGAAGAAGGCAAGGTTCGAGGTTCTCGTTCCCGGTTCGCAGTCGGCGCTTCAATACGACCACACCGTGCGCGACCTCACCGCTTTCCTGGTTTGGATGGGCGAGCCCGGCCAGTTGCAGCGCAAGCAGGTCGGTTTCATCGTCCTGATGGTGCTCGGCTTCATGCTCGTGCTCGCCTGGC
>CAIUKQ010000054.1 GCA_903899705.1 uncultured beta proteobacterium | reverse complement strand
GGTCGGCCTGTTCGAGCATCTCGCAACCGCGGTCCTGTCGTTGTGGATACTGGTGTTCGCGGTGCTTATCAATGGATCACCGCTGAATCCGGAGACACCATGATCGAATACCGCCACAACGTGCCACTGGATCCCGTCGATGTGGTTCGCGTGCTGGATGCCTCCGGCATCTCGCGGCCGACGGACGATGTCGCCCGCATTGCCCGGATGTACGCGACGTCCAACCTCCTCATTTCGGCATGGTCGGATGGCGTTCTCGTGGGTGTCTGCCGCGGCATGACCGACTACAGCTACACCTGCTATCTGGCCGATCTGGCGGTAGAAAAAATCTTTCAAAAACAAGGTATTGGAAGAGAATTGATTCAGCGCGCCCGGAACGCGATTGGGGAGAGAGTATCCCTCCTCCTGCTGTCGGCGCCCGGCGCCATGACGTATTACCCGAAGATGGGATTCGAGAAAATCGACAACGCTTTTCTCATCAAGCGAACGCACTGATCACACGCCATGTGAAACGGCATCGGGTCAATCAGGTCGCGCTGCGAGCCATGCCTTCACCAATGCCTGGTCAATCCAGGCGCGCGCCCGTGTAGCGGATCACCGGGCCCCACTTCTGGGATTCGCTGCGCATCAATTCACCGAACTGCTCGGGCGAGCCGCCGCGCGGACGGATCTGCGCTTTGGTGAGGACGGCGCGCACTTCCGGAGAGGCCAGCGCATCGTTGATGTCGCGATTGACGCGCAACACGACTTCGCGAGGCGTGCCGGTGGGCGCGAGGATGCCGTTCCAGCCATCGGAATCGAAACCCTTGAGGCCGCCGGATTCTTCCACCGTGGGAATTTCCGGTGTCAGCGGGAAGCGCTCCTTCGTCGACACGGCCAGTATCTTGATGCGACCCGATTGCACGAAGGGTTGCATCACCACCGCCGGCAGAAACGAGGCCTGCGCATCGCCGGTGGCCAGAGCAGCCGCCGCCGGCGGCGCGCCGTTGTACGGGATGTGCACCATGAAGGTCTTGGTCATGTTCTTCAACAATTCCATGGACAGATGCGATGCGCTGCCGTTGCCCAGCGACGAATAATTGTATTTGCCGGGATTCTTGCGCATCAGTTCCACCAGATCCTTCACCGAATTGACGCCAAGGGACGTGTTCACGCCCAGCGCAAAGGGCTGGCCGCCCATCAGGATGACGGGGGTCAGATCTTTCAGCGGATCGTAGGAAAGGTTGGAGAACAGGAACGGCGCATAGGCGAGCGGCCCGTTGAATCCGTACACCAGTGTGTAGCCATCGGGCGCCGCCTTGGCCACATTGCCCACCGCGATGGTGCCGCCCGCGGCCGGCTGATTTTCCACGACCAGCGTCAGGCGGTCGCGCAAGCGCTCGGCGACCGCGCGCGCCGGAATGTCGAGCGACCCTCCCGCTGCCGCGGAGACGATCAGGCGCACCGGTTTCACCGGATAACTCTGGGCCGACGCTGTTGATGCGACAACCGCAATGGCGATCGCCGCGGTGAGTGGAATGATTTTCATGAATCCGTCTCCGTTCTGTTGCCCGAACATTGCGCGCCGCGAGTGCGGCGGCTATTCTCTGCCGAGCTTACCGCAATTAAAAAGGTCGCTGTGTATGAAGGGCAGTAAGACGAGATTGGCTCCCCGAAAGAACAAACTGAACGCCGAACGCGCGCCGCTTGAGCGCCTCGAACGCGGACTGCCTGCCGCCTGGTATCGCGACCCCGACCACCATGCGCGCGAACTGGAAGTCTTCTGGTACGACCGCTGGATTGCCGTGGCGCGCGCCGAGGAACTGTCCTCGCCGGGCGAGTACAGGGTGGTGACCATCGGCACACAATCGGTGATCCTGCTGCGCGATACCGGACACCGGTTGCGGGCGTTTCACAACACCTGCCGCCATCGCGGCTCCATCCTTTGCGACGGGGAAGCCGGCCGGTTTGAACATGGCCGGATCACCTGTCCTTATCACTCCTGGACCTACAACCTCGAAGGTCGTCTGGAGGTGACACCCCGGCGCATGCCCACGCCCGATTTCGACACCGGAAATTTCTCCCTGTTCCCGGTTGCGGTCCAGGCCTGGGGCGGGTTTGTGTTTGTGCACCTCGGCAATAACCCGCCGCCTCTTGCCAAAACCCTCGGCGAGGCCCCACAGCGCTTCAAAAACCACAACCTTGCCGGCCTTCGCATCGGCAAACGCATCATCGCGGATGTCCGCGCGAACTGGAAGCTGATTGCGGAGAATTTTTCCGAATGCCTGCATTGCCCGCCGGTGCATCCCGAATTCTGCCGCGTGGTCACCTCCTACCGCGAAGGCGGCGCGTGGGGCCTGCGCGGCAATGAAGAGGCTTCTCCCGAATACAAACCGGGCGCCACGACGCTGACACTGGACGGAAACTCGCGTATCCCGGCCTTCCACAACCTGGATGAAACCCAGCGGCGCGCGCTGTACACGCCTTGGATGGCGCCGCCCAACCTGTTCCTCAACGTTCATCCGGATTACGTGAATGCGCACATGATGTTTCCCACCGGACCTGAAACCGTGAGGATCATCTACGACTGGCTGTTCGAGCCGGAGCACATGCCCGAAAGCGCGGACCTCGATCACTATGTTGCGCTGTGGGATGTCACCAATGCCCAGGACGCGCGCAATTGCGAATGGCAGCAGCAGGGCATGCGTTCTGACAAATTCAAAAACGGCGTTTTCGTTCCACAGGAATTCGACTGCCACCGGTTCTGCGAATGGGTGCGGGAAGGCCTGCGGGCCGCGAAGCGACGCCGATAATCCGGCCCGACTCGGCTGGTCGTTTGCGCGACGCCGCACTGACATTTTTTCCTCGCCCGCCTGGAATATTCCGCGAAAATGCCTGTTCGCCGTTCATACGGCGGATGTAGAATTTCTCGCCGTCCCACCCCCACCCGAGGAGACCCCAGCATGGAACGAAAACAAGCCAGTGATTTCCCCCCGGAAGTTCTCAAACTTTTCGACAGCTACGTTCACGGCTGGATGGACCGGCGCGATTTCCTCGACAAGGCCGCCAAATACGCCGTGGGCACGTTCACGGCCACCGCGATGCTCGAAGCACTGACACCCAATTTCGCCTGGGCGCAGCAGGTTCCCAAGGACGACAAACGCATCGTCACCGAATATCTGGCCTACCCCTCGCCAAATGGTTCGGGTGCCATGCGCGGATACTTTGCCCGTCCGGCCAATGTCACCGGCAAGTTGCCAGGGGTGATCGTGATTCACGAAAATCGCGGGCTCAACCCCTACATCGAAGACGTCGCACGGCGGCTGGCCACTGAGAATTACATTGCATTTGCCCCCGACGCCCTCTGGCCCCTGGGGGGCTATCCGGGCGACGAGCAAAAAGCGGCTGCGATGTACAGCAGCCTCGACCAGCCCAAGCGTCGCGAAGACATGTATGCCGCAGTGGATTTCCTGAAGAAACGCCCGGAATACTCGGGAAAATTCGGCGCCGTGGGTTTCTGCGCGGGTGGCGGCATGGTCAACCTGATTGCCACGCGGTATCCGGACCTCGCGGCCGCGGCACCCTACTACGGCGACATCCCGCCCAACCTGGCCGATATCGCGAAGATCAAGGCACCGATGCTGCTGCACTATGCATCCAACGACGATCGCATCAACGGCCGATGGCCGGATTTCGAGGCCGCGCTGAAATCAGCCGCCGTGAAATACGAAATGCACCGCTACCCCGGCACCGAGCATGGATTCCACAATGACACCACGCCGCGCTACAACGAGGCGGCCGCAAAGCTCTCGTGGTCACGCACGCTGGCGTTCTACAAAGAGCAGCTACGCGGTTGATGTACCGGGCGCGTCGCGCCCTACAAGCCCCCGTGCGCCGTAATCATCACAGCCGCCGGGGGCTTTCCATTTCGTGCCAGCCTTCCTGCACCAGTTCATCCCGTTGATTGAATACGCGGATATCACGGCGCATCGCCACCTTGGTGACCGACAGTTCCAGTTTGGCGCCGACGCGCACATGCGCGCGCAGGGTGTCGCCCACCTTGACCGGGCGAAGATTGATGAAGTGAAAGCCGCGGTAGCCAACTTTTGAATCGGCAGGCAATCCGGATCCGTCCGAAGTGACCAAGCTTTTCGGCATATCCGGGCTCCAGGCACTTTTCTTCGCGCGTTCGTGCGGCAGGATGGGGCCGCTGGCGTTGTAAAAAGTCGATCGGCTGAGAAGTCCCGCAACCAGAGTGAACACCAGGTTCCACTGCACCGAGGGACTTTCGAGCCCGCGCTGCCGTGCAACCTCGAGATTGCTGTGCGCTTCGTTCTGGTCGCCGGACAAATAGAAAAAATTCACCACATCGGCCTCGAATATCGACCTCGCCGGGGTGACCACTTCGTCACCCACCTCGTAATCCTCGAAAAAACGCGCCATCTGTATTGCTCCCCCGCCTCCATGGCAGTGGGCTATGCTAGCGCATACGTGCATACCCGAGGAACCATCATGGGAATCGTCGAGAACCTCGAAAGCCTGCTTCCGGACCTGACGCGCATCCGCCGCGACCTGCACGCGCACCCAGAGCTTGCCTTCGGCGAGCAGAGAACCTCGGATGTGGTGGCGCGCGAACTGGAGAGCTATGGCGTCGCGGTGCACCGTGGCCTCGCAGGAACCGGCGTGGTGGGCACGCTTCACAGTGGTTCCGGCAAACGCGCCATCGGCCTTCGCGCCGACATGGATGCATTACCGATACAGGAAACCAACACCTTCGATCACCGCTCGCAGAATGACGGAAAAATGCATGCTTGCGGCCATGACGGCCACAGCGCCATGCTGCTGGGCGCGGCACGGCATCTGGCGCAATCGCGCAATTTCGATGGCACCGTGCATTTCATTTTCCAGCCCGCCGAGGAGCACGGTGGCGGTGGCAGCGTCATGGTCGAGCAGGGCCTGTTTGAAACATTTCCCATGGACGCCGTCTATGGCCTGCACAACTGGCCGGGCCTCGCACTCGGGCAGTTCGCTCTGATCCCCGGGCCGATGATGGCCAGCGCCGATCACTTTGACATCGTGGTGCGCGGCCACGGCGCGCATGCGGCCATGCCGCATTTGGGCGTCGATCCGGTCGTTGCAGGATCAGCCATCGTGCAGGCGCTTCAGACGCTGGTCTCAAGGGGCATTGAACCAGTCGATGCCGCGGTAATAAGCGTCACACAATTTCATGCCGGGGATGCGTACAACGTGATTCCCACCGAAGCCACGCTGCGCGGCACCGTGCGCACCTTCAAGCCGGCCACACGGGACGCGATGGAGGCCGGCATGCGCCGCGTCTGCGAGCACACCGCGGCGGCATTCGGGGCGACCGCCGAATTGACTTATATGCGGGGCTACCCGCCGCTCATCAACAATCCCGAACACACCGCGATTTGTGCGGGGGTGCTGGAGGCGATGGTTGGGAAGGATCACGTGCATCGACAGTTTCCACCCACCATGGGCGCCGAGGATTTCGCCTATATGCTCGAAGCCAAACCGGGGTGTTATGTTTTCATGGGCAACGGACAGGGCGTGGGCACGCCCGGCTGCATGCTGCACAACCCGGGCTATGACTTCAACGATGCCGCTCTGCCGATAGGTGCTTCCTATTGGGTGCGACTGGTGGAGCACTGTCTGCAAAAAGCCTTTTAAGCAGATGCTCCCGCAGGCGTCTGGGCCGGCAGCGCTCGCGGCAGGCAGGCCACCGCAATTAGGATCAGAAGCGCCAGGCCCGCCAGCACGCGAAACAGCGTGTCGAATCCCCATTGGTTGTAAACCACCGCGACAAAGGGCAGGGTCGCGGCGAGCACCGTGAAACTCACCACATAGCGGATCGCATAGATTCGCGCTCTGTATTGTCCGCTTGCCATCTTCCCGATCAGAAAATCATTGATCGGAATCTGGCCGAACGCACCCAGCATGAATCCGAAAGCCACGGCAAGCGCGAGGCCTTCCTGCAGTCCGGGCATGGCGGCAAAGAACACAATCTGGATCACGGCCGCACCCATGAAGATGGATCGCGGCCCATAGTGGTCAAGCAGTTTGCCCGCCACCAACTGTGCGAGGGATGCAATCGCAAACACTACGAAGGCAAACATGCCCACCATTGTGGCCACGTCGCTCTTTCCGGCGCCGCCACCAGTCTTCCAGGCCTCGGCCATGCTGCCGGCTATTCCCTGCAGGCGTTCATCGAAAATTTTCGGCAGCGCGAAAGTGGTCGACTGGAACACGATGCTGGATATCGCTGCAGTGATGAAGACGATGGCTGAAACGCGAAACAGCATGGCCTTCGCACTGGCCGAAGGCGCCGTGCCTGCCTCCGCTTGCACGGGGCCGCGCCTGACTGTGGCCGCGCTCAGCGTGGGCCAGCGCAGCCAGGCATAGACGACGCCCAGCACAACGGAGACTGCGCCGGGAATGACAAAGCCCGCGCGCCATCCGCCATGATCAATGAAATAGCCGGCGACGAGCGCCGCGCTCGCGACGCCCAGATTTCCCCAGACACCGTTCACCGCAATGCGCATGCCGGTGTTCTTCCAGGTGGTGGTGACAATGGCGAGGCCCACGGGATGGTAGATCGCGCCGAAGATACCGATGACAAAAAGGGCCACGCCCATCTGCATTGGCGTGCCGGCAAAGCCCGCCGCCATCGATGACAGGCCGATGCCGGTGAAGAACACCACCATCATGCCGTCACGGTTCCAGTGATCGGCAAGCCAGCCCGCCGGCAGCGCGAACAGGCCGAACGCAAAAAATCCCGGTGTCGCGTAGCCAAGCAACTCGGCGTAGCCCAGACCCCATTCTCGCGACAGCGCCAGGGCTGCGACCGTGGCAAAGATAAGGGTGAAGAAATGGTCGAAAAAGTGCCCCATATTCAGAAGAAAAAAATGCGAGCTGTCCCTGTTCATGATTTCGCTCCCGTTTTCGTGGTTCGCATGCGTCGCCCGTATTTTCGTTTTGCCTCGAAGTAACGCATCCCGCTTTGCACCCAACGCTTGAAGATCATGCCTTTGTGGCTTGCGATCATCCGGATCGCCTCTGCCGCGGCCACGGCCCGGTTGCCCGAGAGACCCGCCGCCTCCATGCGCACCATGGGCAGTGAAATCACATCCAGCGTGACGTGACGCTGGTTGAGCAGGCGAAACCACATCTCGGCATCGTTGGTGGTCGGGAACTCCGGGTCGAATCCGCCGATGGCCTGCAGCTCCTTCGTTCGGATGACGCTGGCCAGCAGGCACAGCCAGCAGAACACCGGCGGCCACATGAACGGCAGCGAAGGTCTGCGCGTGACCGCGCCGTCCTGATCGATGATGGACAGGGTCAGCACGGTTGCGCTGGAACGGGACATCAATTCAAACAGCAGGTCCAGGTTGAATTCCGGAATCAATTCATCGCCGCTATTGAGTATCCAGAACCAGGGTTCAACGGCGGTCTTCAATGCCAGGTTGTAGGCTTTTGCCGTGCCCGCCGCCTCCTGCCACTGGTATTGGACCCCGGGATGCCTCGAAGCTATCGCCTGCATCTGTTCGCGGTATGCGGCGGTGCTCCCATCCACCACGTACTGCGTCGCCGAAAACGCCGACCGCACCCGGTCCGTGCTGGCCAGCGTGCGCGCAAGGCCCTCAGGGTTGTCCCTGCAGATCGTGGCTATCGCAAGTTCGGTCATTCGGGTTCGATGCCCGCATCGCGCACCACGCGTGCAAACAGCGGTATCTCGCTTCGAACCCGCTCCGCCAGCGCGTCAGGCGTGCCCGGCGTGAGCAGGAGGTCCATGGCATTGAATTTTTCCCTCACGGCCAGCTGACGCAGGATGTCCCCCACCTCTCGGTTGAGGCGATCGATGATGGCGCGCGGGAGATGCGCAGGCCCCACCAGTCCATACCAGGTCGACGCGGTGTAGCCGGGAACGCCCGCCTCCATCACCGTGGGTACATCGGGCAGGCCCTGCATTCGCTGCGGCCCGGTGCTTGCCAGCACCCTGATCTTTCCGGGCTTGACCTGCGGCAGGGTGAATCCGGAGCCCTGCAGCATGACCTGCACCTGTCCGGTGAGCAAGTCCGTGCCGGCCTGGGCGCTGCCCTTGTAGGGCACGTGAACCATGTCGACTTTGGTCATATTCTTGAAGACTTCCATGTACAGGTGCTGTCCGCTGCCCGTGCCGACCGTGGCGTAATTGAGCTTGCCCGGCTGCGAGCGTACGAGGGCCAGCAGCTCCTGAACGGACTTGGCGGGCACCGAGGCATGCACCACCAGGTAGTAAGGCGTCTCGAACACCATGGTGACGGATGAAAAATCGGCAATGGGGTCATAGGGCAGGGATTTTTTCAGCACGGCGTTGAACACCATGGCCGACTGCGCCGAAAGGAGAAGAACAAGGCCGTCGGGAGGCGCCTTGGCCACCGTGTCGGTGCCGATGACGCCATTCGCTCCCGCGCGGTTTTCCACGATCAGCGGTTGCCCCAGTCTTTCGCCCAGATGCTGTGCCACGGTTCGCGCGACGGTGTCGACCTGGCCACTGGGTGTCTGCGGAACGATGAAGCGGATCGGTTTTGAGGGCCAGGGCTGGGCTTGCGCCAATGACATGAAACACAGCAACACCGCGAGGGATAGGCCCAGGGCAATACGGCAAACCTGCATCAAGCCTCCCATCCAGCGCACGGTGTGGACGCACATGCTACGGCAAGAATCCTGTTTTCACCCGGAGCCCGGAGGCTTTCCCAACCCAAGTCAGGTCGTGATCAATGCTTCATTTCGTGCATGGCGGGCGCATCGGTGGCACCCGTTGCCTGGATGGGCCTGACGACGGCCTTGATCTCGATGGACTGGCGTTTTTTGTCCGGTCCTTCGACCACCAGCGTCAACGGCACCGTCTCGCCTTCCTTCAGCTGCCGTTTGAGATTGAGCAGCATCACATGGTATCCGCCCGGTTTCAGCTCCACCGCCCTGCCCGCGGGCAGATCCAGGCCCTTGATCGCGCCCATTTTCATGACGTTGTTGACCATCGCCATTTCATGAATTTCGGAGATGCCCGCCACCGGCGTACTCACCGAGACCAGGCGCGCCTCCTTCGCGGCGTTGATCTGCATGTAGGCGCCGCTGGTTTTCTGCGCGGGAACCGTGGCGCGAATCCAGGGTTCGCTGACCTGAACCTGCGCAAACGCGGCACCGGCATGGATCAACAGTGAGAAAAGAATGATCAGAAACGATTTCACCAACGGCTCCGTACAGGATTTCAGGAAGACTGTTTCATCAACGTGCGCAGGTCCGCGACATAGTCATCGGCCCCCTGCTCGTTGCGCATACCCAGACGCAGGTTGCCCTGCGCATCAAGAATGTAGGTGATGGCGGTGTGATTGATCGAATAGGAACTGCCCGAGGGCACCTTTTCATAAAACACGTGCAGCGCCTTCGCCGCAATCTGTGTCTGCTCGGGCGTGCCGCGAAGGCCGATGAATTCCCTGTCAAAGGCCTGCAGGTAGTTGCGCACCAGTTCCGCGGTATCTCGCTCCGGGTCCACGCTGATGAAGACCACCTTGAGTTTCTGCCCGTCGGACCCCAGCTTCTTTTTGACCTCGACCGCCCGCGCAAGTGTCGTCGGACACACGTCGGGGCACTGCGTGAATCCGTAAAATACCATCACGTAGCTGCCGCGAAAATCGGCCAGCGTCCGGTCCTTGCCGTCGACGTCCGTGAGCGTGAACTGCAGGTCGGTCTTGCTCCCGGTCAGGTCAATACCTGTGAACTTCGGCTGTTCATTGGAGCATGCCCCGAGCACCAGAACGAGAACCAGAATGAACAAGCGGACAGCCTGCTGTCGAAAACCGGAAGCCACGGAAAGAGGTACCCCAAGAGAGACGAGCTGGCATTTTACCCTTACGGGTGCAGGTATCCCGTCGCAATCGTGGCGATCCGTTCAGGATCCTCCGGCAGCGCGTCCCCACGCCAGACAATATGCAGATCCGGACGCAACAGAATCAGGTCATGGCCGTACACCTCGCGGGCGACCGACTCCCTGATATCGAGGGTGGTTATCGGCGCTCCGCGCGCGGCAAAGGCGTCCTGCAACGCACGCACATCCTGGTCGGCCTTACCCAGGCGCAGGATGGTATAGCCCTCGGGAATGTGGTCCTGCAGCGGCCTGCCATCGCCCAACCAGACATTGGGAATACGCGCGCCCGGCCAGGTGCTGGGCTCGTAGTCGACGAAATGGTGTTCGGGACCGCCCGGGATATCGCAGATCACGGGGGAATCGACATAACGGTAACCCAGTTCCGCGCCGATCATTTCATTGGACTTGCGCTGCTCCGGTCCCGCGATGCGAGCGATCACTGAGCGCAGTTGCTGGCCATCCGATGTGTTGTCACGGATATGGGGACGCCAGAGCGCACGCCACTTGCGACGGCCGAGCGTTGCATAACGCGACGCCCCCACATTGCGGTCGCCGATCTGCCTGCGTTCGATCTCGTAGGAATCCAGCAATGCCGGGCCGCCCCAGCCCTGCAGGGTCGCCGCCAGTTTCCAGCCCAGATCGATGGCATCACCGCAGCCCGAATTCATGCCAAGGCCGCCGGTGGGGATCACCAGGTGCACCGCGTCGCCGGCCAGATAAACACGCCCGTCGCGATAGCGCTCCGACAGGAGCAGGTTCTGCCGCCACGGATTGCAGGAGAGCATTTCGTATTTCACCGGCACACCGACCACTTCCTCGAATTTCTGTTTCATGCGTTCGTCGGAATCCACGGTGGAATGCAATGTCCAGTGACGCATTGAATCCTGCATGATAAGGAAGCTGGAATGTTCGTCTGCCACATGGTAGTGGCGTCCGCGCGTCGGGCCGTTGCCGATGGGCAGGCGATCCGCCAGTTCATCGCAGCGGATGAGAGCCTGGCGCAATCCGAGGAGATTGCCCTCGCCACGCAGCTTGATGCCCAGTTGCTGGCGCACGGGCGACCCGCCGCCATCGCAGCCCGCGAGGTAGGCGCTGCGGATCTTTGCGGTCGTGCCATCGGGGCGGCGCACCGTGGTGGTCACGCCCATTTCGTCCTGCTCATGGGACAGGAACGCAGTGCCCCAGTGTTGCGTCACATTGGGCTGGCGGTCGAGCATCTTCTTCAGGAGGGGTTCCAGTGTGTACTGGGAAATGAGTTGGTAGGGCTCGCAGGGCGCGGTGCCATCGTTGGTGGCCCGGTCATCCAGCCGCGCCTGCCTCACCGATGGGTAGCCATGCCGCACCAGGGGCGGATCGATCAGGGAGAGGATGATGAAGACGTCCATGGGCGCGTCTTCGGGCAGCCCCGCGGCGCGCACTTCGTCGACGATGCCCATGCGGCGAAAGATCTCCATCGTCCGCGCATTGCAGCGCTCCATCTTCGGCAGGAAGGCGGGCTCGGGCTTTTGCTCGATGAGGGTGGTGCGTATGCCGCGCCGGCCGAGGTCCAGCGCGAGGATCAGTCCGACGGGACCCGCGCCGACGATCAGTACCTGGGTGTCCATTGTGCTCTTTCGGGGTTTGATTACCCCGATGAGCCTAATGAAAAATCAGCGCAGGACCTTGAGATTTCTCAAGTCAATTGACGGTATCTTCGATACGCGTCTGGAACACCAGCCCTGCATGTTCACGCAGCGCATGGAACTTGATGTCCTTCCAGTGCTCCTGGGCCACCGAGATCTCGTAGGGATTGGCGGCGAGAAAGGTCGGAGCATCCACGGCGTCATAGGCAACCCGGTGCGAATTGGCCTCGATGAACAATTTGAGTTGCCGGGCATCATCGCAGGTCACCCAGCGCGCCAGACGATAGTTGCTCGCAACCATGCGCGCATCCACGCCGTACTCGTGCTTGAGCCGGTGTGCAACCACTTCGAACTGCAGCTGCCCGATGGCGCCCAGCAACAAGCCGCCGCCGTTGTGCGGGCGAAACACCTGAATCGCGCCCTCCTCGCCCAGTTGGACGAGCCCTGCCTTCAATTGTTTGGAGCGCATCGGGTCAGCCAACTCCACCAGCTGGAAAAGCTCCGGCGCGAAAAACGGCAGGCCGGTGAATTGCAGGTTCTCGCCTTCGGAGAGCGTGTCGCCCAACTGGATGACGCCGTGATTCGGTATGCCGATGATGTCGCCCGCATAGGCATCCTCGACGATGGTTCGTCGCTGGGAGAGGAAGCTCACCACCGCGTTGGTGCGGATGTCCTTGCCGCTGCGGCAGACCGTGAGCTTCATGCCGCGCTCGAAGCGTCCCGAGCACACGCGAATAAAGGCAATTCGGTCGCGGTGGCCGGGGTTCATGTTGGCCTGTATCTTGAAGACCACGCCGCAGAACTTTTTCTCTTCGGGCTCCACACGCCGCTGAATCGCGGGCCGTGAACCGGGCGGCGGTGCCAGATCGACCAGCGCATCGAGCACTTCCTGCACGCCGAAATTGTTGATCGCGGAACCGAAGAACATGGGCGTCTGGCGGCCGGCGAGAAATTCGTCGCGGTCGAACTCCGGAGCCGCGCCGCGGATCAGTTCGATCTCGTTTTTTGCCTGTTCGAAAACATCGCCAAATCTTTGATTATATTCAGGATTATCCAATCCATCGAGGGTCTCGACGTCGCCGCCGGCCTTGTCCTCACCGGGCTCGAACACGCGCATGCAATTGCGCGAGAGGTCGAACACGCCCTTGAACCGCGAGCCCATGCCCACGGGCCAGGTGATCGGCACGACGGTCATGCCCAGCGCCCTCTCCACCTCGTCCATCAGGTCCATCGGGCCGCGCACTTCGCGGTCCATCTTGTTGACGAAAGTGACGATCGGCGTATTTCGTGCGCGGCACACCTGCAGGAGGCGCAGCGTCTGCGCTTCCACGCCGTTGGCCGCGTCGATCACCATCACCGCCGAATCCACGGCGGTGAGCACGCGATAGGTGTCTTCGGAAAAATCCTGGTGGCCCGGGGTGTCGAGCAGGTTGATGACGCTGTCGCGGTACTCCATCTGCATTACCGAACTCGCCACCGAAATGCCGCGCTGCTTCTCGATCTCCATCCAGTCGGAGGTCGCGTGGCGCGAGGCCTTGCGCGCCTACACGCTGCCCGCAATGTGGATCGCGCCGGAGAAAAGCAGCAGCTTTTCAGTGAGCGTGGTCTTGCCCGCATCAGGGTGCGAAATGATCGCAAAACTGCGGCGTCTGGCGACTTCTTTGGCGATATCACTCATGTTGGAGCC
>CAIUKQ010000053.1 GCA_903899705.1 uncultured beta proteobacterium | reverse complement strand
CCCTCCGAATCGATCGGGATGTTGGCCAAGTGGATCAGTCTCATTTCGCTCCCGCTCAGGACAAACAGAGCGTTCGTGCCGTTCAGCGAACTGACAATGGCCAGTTCACCCTTGCTGTTTACCTTGAACAGCAATTCGCGTTGGCGTTTTCCTACGGTGGCGTCTGGTATTTCGTGATCGACGGCGACAAGGAACCCTTCATGGTGAGCCACCTGCCCGGGGATGCCGACAACCACAAAGGTCTGGAGCATCTCTCGAAACATGTTCGTAAAGACGGAACCCTGTTGCTCGGCGTGCAGGGGCCGCATTTCGACTACGAGAGGGTCATCTCCAACGGAATGAAATATTCCCAGAAGATTGCGCCCGGCCAAAACGGTTTCACCAAGCACTACTACCTGGCCGACGACTCCAAAACCGTGATGGCGCAGACAACGCAGTACCGTACTTATACCTTTGCCGAGGCGAATAAGATGCTCTCGGCGTACGGATTTGAATACGAACCCCGGGACGAGTCTCCAAAACGGTTCCTGGGATTCAAGAAAAAATAGCCAGCAATAATTTTCCGGAAGCGCAGACAGCCTTGACAGCCAAACCACGCCTGTTTTTCGTCGGCACGGGCAACATGGGAAATCCCATGGCCGCCAATCTCGTGAAAGCAGGCTATCCGGTGACGGTCCACGACCTCGCCCGAGAAAAGACGAGCAATCTCGTTGCCCTGGGTGCGGTCTGGTCGCCGACGCTGGCCGCCGGCGCCGCGAACGCGGAAGTGATCATCGTCTCACTCCCGGGTCCGGCGCAGATCCGGAAGGTCATGCTCGGTGACTCGGGCATTCTCGCGCTCGCGCAACCGGGCGCCACGGTGATTGACACCTCCACCAGCGCTGTTGATCTGGTCAGGCAACTGGTTGATGTCGCCGCAAAGAGAAACCTTGAATTCCTCGAAGCGCCGGTCACCAATGCGGTCGATTTCGCAGCGCTCGGAAAGCTGTCGATATTTGTCGGTGGATCCAAAGCTGTTTATGAAAAGAACCTGCCCATCTTCAAGGTCATCGGCGAAAAGATTTTCCATGTGGGAGCACCCGGCAACGGTGCCACGGTAAAACTCCTGACGAACCTCCTTTGGTTCGTCGGCGCCGCAGCCATCGGCGAGGGGCTGATGCTCGGCGCGAAAGCCGGTGTGCCACTCGACATGGTCTGGGAGGCGATCAAATCCAGCGCCGGCAACAGCTGGGTGGCCGAGCACGACGTGCCCTCTATTTTCGCCGGACATTACGACCCCAGCTTTTCGCTGGCCCTCTGCTGCAAGGATCTGGGCTTGATCAATGAAGTGGCCAATGCCCAGGGCTTCGACCTGAAAATGGGCGCACTGGCCTATTCGCTGTTTCAGGAAGCAAAGGCGACTTACGGGGAAGACGCCGGGGAACTGCATGTGGTGCGGTTGCTGGAGGAGCGCGCCGGATTGTTCCTGCGCCCGCCCCACGGGCGCCCCGCCCAAAGGAATGAGCAGCCGTTGGTCAGGGGCGCGATCCCCGACACGCCGCCCGTGCGCCAACCCGCCCTGATGGCCGAAGCGCGCGAGCACATGCCGCAAGGTGTTGCCGAGAACTATCGATACTGGGGAGACGACCAGACCGTCTTTGTCGACAACGCCAAAGGCTGCCGCTTCACCGACTGCGATGGCAGAACTTTTGTCGATTTCCGGCTCGGCTATGGCCCCATCATCCTGGGCTACCGCGACGATCGCGTGGACAACGCGGTGATCCGGCAGATCACGCAGGGCGGCACGTTGTCGGGCTTTTCGACGGCCCTGGACATCGAGGTGGTCAAACAGATCAAGGCCCTGTGCCCCAATATCCAGAAACTGAGATTCGCCAATTCCGGCACCGAGGCCGTCATGGGTGCCGTGCGCACCGCGCGCGGATTCACGAAGCGGGACCGCATCGCCATCGTTGAAGGCGGATTCCACGGCCTGTACGACGAGATGATGTGGAAATCGGATGTCGAAGGCTGGGACCCCAAAGGCAAGGCGGCACCCAATGTCATTCCGTTTGGGGGCGGTATACCCGCGCGAACCCGGGATCTGGTGGACCTGATTCCGCTGAACAGTGACGAGGCACTCGAGCAGTTGTTTGCCGCCCGCGGCGACACGCTCGCCTGCGTGGTGCTCGAACCCATCATCGGTAACTGCGGCAGCATTTCCGCGACACAGGCCTGGCTGCAACGCCTTCGCGATCTATGCGACCGCAACGGAACCCTGCTGCTGATCGACGAAGTCAAGACCGGTTTCCGCGTGGCCAAGGGCGGCGCGCAAGAGCTCTACGGGATTCACGCCGATCTCACCACCTACGCCAAGGCCATGGGCAATGGATATCCGGTCGCTGCGTTTGGCGGTCGTGCCGAGGTGATGGATGTGGTCGGTTCACACAAGGGCGGCGTGGTGCACGGTGGCACCTATACGGCCAACCTGGTTGCCCTGAGCGCCGCGAACGCCACCCTGAAAATTCTCACCGAGACGGATGCCCTGAAGACCATCGATCACGTGGGCGGGCAGATCCGCGATCTGCTCGGCCGCGTCTTCACCAAGGCGGGCCTGGAACATGCGTTTGCCGGACCGCCCGCGATGTTCGGCATTCACTTCACGCCGCAGGTGCCGACCAATTACCGAGACTGGCGCGTCACCAACAGCGAGTTGTATCGCAAGTTTGCCTGGAACCTGATCGGGCTGGGCGTGATGCTGGAACCCGATTCACGCGAGCCGTGGTTCATCTGCGAAGCCCATCAGCAACTGGACATGGGCTGGCTGGAAGATATGGCCACAAAGGCCATGGCGGCAACCCAGGCAGCGTAAGAGAAACCTTTTAGCCGCGCAGTTCAATCTGCTCGCCGTCCGGCCCGCGAAACACCACCCTCCTCCAACCCTCCTCGCGAGGGACGCGGGCCGCCGTCTTGTGAGGCCCACGGATCATGTCGACGCCGGTGCTTTGTAATTTCGATACCGATTCATCGAAATTGTCGGTCTCGAGGCAGAAGTGAAACCCCATCATTTCGCCATCGGAATGGTGGGTCAGTTCCAGCACCGTATCACCAAGCTTCAGATAGGCAATGTCGATTCCGCCGGGCACCGGCGCCTGAAAGTAATTTTCGAAACCGAAGTGGCGCTCGTAGAATTCGATGGATAGCCTTAGATTCGCGACGTGCAATGCGACGTGGTCGATGCGCTTGTACATTTGGGACTCCTGTTGGAATTACCGGGATAAAAACCCTGGCTGGCGCCGCTCCGGGTTTGGGGGTCGGGCTCCGCATTTTATTATTTACTGCATTATCCCTCACCCCAAACCCAGCGCGGCGCTGGGACCACTTT
>CAIUKQ010000052.1 GCA_903899705.1 uncultured beta proteobacterium | reverse complement strand
TGTTTGAGTACATCGAGATTTATCATAACCGCCAGCGCCTTCACTCTTCGATAGGCTACGACAACCCGGCGCACTACGAACTAGAATCACATTCCATGAACGTGTCTACTTTTTGTGGGTAACACCAGCCTCTTTATCGGAAATCACAATACCTCCAATTCCATGTCCGAAAAAGGGCTCGCGAAACCGCATCGTCTCCTTGATCTGGTGCGGCAATCGATCCGTCTCAAGCACTACAGTCTTCGCACCGAGAAGACCTACATTCACTGGATTCGGCGCTTTATATTCTTTCACGGTAAGCGGCATCCACGAGAGATGGGTGCTGCAGAGGTCACGGCGTTTCTGAATCATCTGGTGAGGAGCCGGGATGTTGCTGCTTCAACGCAGAATCAGGCGCTTGCGGCCTTGCTTTTTCTGTATCGGGAGGTTCTGGATATCCAGCTTGCGTGGCTGGACGGCATTGAGCGTGCCAAGCGGCCGGCTCGTGTTCCCTCGGTGCTCAGTGTCGGTGAGGTGACGGCTTTGCTTTTCCGGATGAAAGGTGTGAAGTGGCTGATGGCGAGTTTGCTGTATGGGGCGGGATTACGTTTGAACGAATGTCTGACCTTGAGGGTTAAGGATGTCGATTTTGACTATCGCCAGCTGGTCGTTCGCGACGGCAAGGGCGGCAAGGACCGGCGCACGTTGCTTCCGGAATGCGTGATGGGGTTTCTGAAGGAGCATTTGCTTCGGGTCAAGCTGTTGCACGGAAAGGATCTCGCCAATGGGTATGGCGATGTAGAACTGCCCCATGCGCTTGATATCAAGTATCCGCGGGCCGGTCGCGAATGGGCTTGGCAATTCGTGTTTCCGTCACACAAGCTGTCTGCTGATCCGCGCAGCGGTGTAATTCGCCGGCACCATGTTTACGAAAACTATGTGATACGCGGTGTAAAACAGGCGGTACACGCGGCGCGTATTGCCAAGCACGTCAGTTGCCACACCTTGCGGCATTCCTTCGCGACGCACTTGCTGGAGAACGGCTACGACATTCGCACGGTTCAGGAATTGCTCGGGCATTCGAGCGTTGAGACCACCATGATCTACACGCACGTAATGAACAAGGGTGGTCGCGGAGTGCGCAGTCCGATGGATCAACTGCGGGCGCCGATGCCGGTCGGATCGCCGCAGAATCTCGACCTTGGAGCATCATGATGAGCTTCGGCCCATGAAGGTTCGGGCACTAATCGACCTCATCGAAGCCGAGGGCTGGGTTCTTGTTCGCACCAAAGGCAGTCATCGTCAGTTTCGGCACCCCGCCAAATCGGGCTTGGTTACGGTTTCCGGGAAATTCAGCGTGGACATCCCTCCGGGAACGTTGAATAATGTATTGAAGCAGGCCGGTCTGAAAAGACAGGGGTAGATCAGATATGCGATATCTCGTAGTTGTAGAAAAAGGACCCAGTTCCTTCGGTGCCCACGTCCCGGATCTTCCGGGTTGCGTGGCGGTGGGTGAATCGAGAGAGGAAGTTCTCGCGCTTATTCGCGAAGCCATCGAGTTTCACCTTGATGGCATGCGCGACGACGGTCTTGCGATTCCGATTCCAAGTTCTACCAGTGAGTTGGTGGAAGTCGAATCGGCGTAATTCCCGCCATTCAAGCGAGGGTTCGCGGTGTTCCTGAAATCGCCGCTTTGATCAATTCGTCCCGACCCTCTATATTCGCGGTCTTGGTGAATTTTTCGAAAGCATTTCATGAGTGACGCCCCGACTTCCACGGGCATCGGCCAGCCCGTCCGACGCAAGGAGGACCAGCGCCTTCTGACCGGCCGCGGCCGCTATAGCGATGATCTGAACCTTCCCGGGCAGGCTTATGCCGCGATGTTGCGTTCGCCGCACGCGCATGCGCGCATTCGCGCGATCGATGTTTCGGCGGCGCTGAAGGTGCCGGGGGTGGTGGCGGTGTACACCGGCGCTGATTTGGAGGCGGATGGCGTGGGGCCTATTGCGCCTGATTACAATTTCATGGGCACGATCGAGCAGCAGCGCGAGATGCCCGACGTGGTACTGGTGAACCGCGACGGCTCGGATATGTTTGCCTCGCCATATCACCTTCTCGTGCGTGATCGCGCGCGCTTCAACGGGCAATCGGTGGCCATGGTGGTGGCCGAGACCGTGGGTGCTGCGAAAGACGGCGCGGATGCCATCGAGGTGGATTACGAACCGCTGGACTCGGTGACGGTGACGCGCGATGCCGCAAAGCCGGATGCGCCCCGACTGTGGGACGCGGCGCCTTCCAATGTGTGTCTCGACTCCGAGCATGGCGATGCCGCGGCGGTGGCGGCGGCGTTTGAGAAGGCAAAACACGTGGCGCGCCTGTCGACGTGGATTTCGCGTGTGACGGGTGTGCCCATGGAGCCGCGCACCGGTGTCGGCGAATACGATGCGGCGACGCAGCGCTATACGCTTCATGCCGGCAGCGGCGGTGTTCACCGCCAGAAGCGCGAACTCTCGATGATCCTCAACATTCCGCTGGAATCAGTGCGCGTGGTCACGCACGATATCGGCGGCAACTTCGGCACCAAAAATTCGCTTTTCCCCGAATTTCCGCTGGTGGTCTGGGCCTCGAAGCGCCTCGGCCGGCCGGTGAAATGGACCTGCGAGCGAAGCGAAGCCTTCCTCTCGGATTACCAGGGGCGTGACCTCGCGGCGGATGTGGAACTGGCGCTCGATGCGGAAGGGAACTTCCTTGCTCTGCGCGGCGACATGCTCTCCAATCTCGGTGCCCACGCGGCCTCGATCGTGCCGCTGCGCAAGGGGGTGTCCATCATCACCGGCCTGTACCGCGTACCGGTGATACACATCCATGCACGTGCGGTGCTCTCCAACACGCCCTCGACCATTCCCTATCGCAGCGCCGGACGTCCGGAGGCGATGTACCTGATCGAGCGGCTGATCGAAATCGCGGCGCGTGATTTTGGCTTCGATGCCATTGAGTTGCGCCGCCGCAACATCATTCCCCCAAAGGCACTGCCTTACCGCAATGCCTCGGGCGTCACCTATGACAGTGGCGAGTACGAAAAAGGCATGGACATTGCCCTTCATCTTGGCGACCGCAAGGGATTTGCCGCGCGGCGTGCCGAGGCGAAGCAGCGCGGCAAGCTGCGCGGATTCGGTTTTTCGAATTACATCGAACTCACCATGGGTTTCCCGCGCGAATGGGGCGAAGTCACCGTCAAACCCGAGGGCGTGGTCGAAGTGGCGGTGGGAACTCTGGCGAGCGGGCAGGGCCATGAAACCAGCTTCACGCAATGCGTGAGTGAGTGGCTGGGAGTCCCCTTTGAGAAGGTGAACCTGATACAGGGGGATACCGACCGCATCCCGGTCGGTGGCGGCTCGCATTCCGGGCGTTCCATGCGCATGGCCGGTTTTGTCATGGGCAAGGCTACCGATGCCGTGATCGCGCGCGGCAAGCGCATCACCGCCCACATATTGGAAGTGGCGGCAGCGGATATTGAATTCTCGGGTGGCGATTTCAGTGTCAAAGGGACGGACCGGAAACAAAGCATCTTCGAGGTGGCAAAGGCCGCGCTGACACGCGCTGATTTGCCCGCGGATCTGCGCGGGCCGCTGGCGGCGGCGCATGAGCAACTCTTCAAGGACGGCGGCTATCCCTACGGTGGCCAGGTCTGCGAAGTGGAGATTGATCCGGACACCGGTGTGGTGCAGATCGTCCGCCACGCGGCGGTTGATGACGTGGGACGCGCAGTAAATCCGCTGATTCTTCATGGTCAGACCCACGGCGCCATTGTTCAGGGCGCGGGACAGATCATGGGAGAGCAGTGCAATTACGACCCTGAAACCGGCCAGCTGCTCTCAGGCTCCTTCATGGATTACGCCATGCCGCGTGCGGACCAGTATCCGTCGTTCGACACGGAACTGATGGAGGTGCCTTCACCTTCGAATCCGTTGGGGGTGCGCGCCGGGGGCGAGGGCGGCACCACGCCGGCGCTGGCGTCGGTCACCAATGCCATCGTCGACGCGCTCGTGGAGTTCGGTGTAAAACACATCGAAATGCCTGCGACACCGGAGCGCGTGTGGCGGGCCATCGCGGGGAAGTGAGGAGTCGAATATGTTCGTGAAAAATGCATGGTATGTGGCTGCTTCGTGGGATGAGGTTTCGCGCAAACCCCTGGGCCGGGTGCTGCTCGGTGAGCCCGTGGTTCTGTATCGCAAGGAAGACGGCACAGCCATGGCGCTGGAAGACCGCTGCTGCCACCGTCGCGCGCCGCTGCACCGCGGCGAGGTGATCGGGGATGCACTGCAATGCGGGTATCACGGCTTCACCTTCGATGAGACCGGGGCCTGCATCAAGATACCGGGCATGACCACGCCGCCGAAAACCGCGAAGATAAAGAGCTATCGGGTTGTCGAACGCCACAAGTGGATCTGGATATGGATGGGCTCAGCGGCGCCCGGGATGGGTGAGGCCACGCCTGACGAGTCCATGATCCCCGATTTTCACCAGAACGATCATCCCAAGTGGGCATCGGCGCGCGGATACATACCGCTGGCCGCCAATTACCTGTTGTACGTCGACAATCTTCTCGACCTGTCGCATGTCGGTTTCGTGCATCGCGATGTCATCGGTTCCGATGACGCCGATGCGGAGCTTAAATTCGAGCGGCATGAATCGGTGGTGCAGGGAGTGCGCCAGTCCCCCGACATGGCGCCGCCGCCCCTGTACAAAAAGCTTGGCATCGGCGAGACCGTGCGGCAGAAAAAGATCATGACCTTCACGCCGGCCTCGCATATCGCCATTGACATCACCACCAGTGAAGTCCTTGCCGGGGGCAAGGTCGGGCGTGAGGCCCATATCTTCGTGCTGAACTCGATTACGCCGGAGCGTGAGAACACCTGCCACTACTTCTGGGCCAGCGCTCGCGATTTCGATACGGCCAACGAACAGATGACGGAACTCGTGCACCGCGAAACGCTACGCGCCTTCATACAGGACAAGGACATGGTCGAAGCGCAACAGAAAGTGATCGACCTCGACCCGGAGGCGGCCATCGTCAGCGTGCGCGCGGATTCCGGCGGCCTGCTGGCGCGCAGGGTGGTGGCCGATGCGCTGCAGAAGGAATCAGCTGGCGCTTCCATATCTAATTGATTTTTAAACAAAAATAGGATTTACCCCATGTCGCATGGAACCGCAATCGAAATGGCGGCGGGCGAACCCCATTGTGCCCGCTGGGTTCAACAACGCTGGCTGATCGATAACATCATCCGAAGCAACGGCGTCGAATTTGACCAGGGGAGGCTCTCTGTCATTCAGGCGCTGGCCGGCGTCGAAATCGCCCCCGAGATCGCGATGCTGAAATCGCGCATGCAGAAGTTCGACGATATCGCGCCGTTGCTTGAAGCACAGGCGCGCCGCCGCGAAGCGAAGGCTGTGACCATGGAAGGCGAGGGCAACCTTGCCAGCGCCGCGGAAAACTATTTCATCGCATCGCACTACTGGGCCACCGCGCAGTGGCCCATCCTGCAGAACAACGATCTGAACCGTTTCTACAACGACAAAAAGCGCGAGTGTTACCTCAGCTACGGGCGTCTCGCCGAGCATCACGTCGAGGCGGTGTGGATTCCGTTTCAAGGCAAGAAACTCCCGGCGTGGCTGCACCTGCCACCCGGTTACAAGAGCGGCAAGTTGCCCGCCGTGGTCGTGATCTCCGGAATGGATGGCTACAAGGAGCGCGACACGCCGTTGTATGGCGACCGCTGGCTGCGTCGCGGCATGGCGGTGCTCGCCGTCGACGGGCCCGGGCAGTATGAGAGCGCGGTCCTCGGCATTCCGGTGACGGTGCCTGCGTGGCTGGAAGCCGGCCGCGCCATGTACGAGTGGCTGGCCGCGCGTCCCGAGATTGATGCCGAGCGCATCGGCATCAGTGGCCGCAGCTTCGGATCCTTTTTCGCAACCATCGCGATGGCGGGCGAGCCGCGCTATCGTGCCGGCGTGGTGTCGGGAACCATCCACGAGCCGGGTTGCAAATCCATCTTTGAAGAGGCGCCACCCACCTTCAAGCGGCGCTTCATGTACATGGCCGGTTACCGCGATGAAGTTGCCTTTGACGAATTTTCGAAGACGCTCACCTGGGAGGGCCATGCGCAGAACATCCGCGCGCCCTACCTGTGCATCACCGGCGAGTTCGACGCCCTGAGTCCGTTGCAGCACACGGAGAATCTTTTCAAGGTGCTGGCCGGCCCGAAAGTGCTGGTGGTCTATCAGGGCGCCGGCCATGCGGTGTCCGGCGTGCCCTCGGCCAACCTCGGTCCCTATTCCCCGACGTTCATGACCGACTGGCTGGCGGCGCGCCTGGCAGGCAAACCGGTTGCGAGTGAACGCTGGATTGTGGATGCGAATGGCAAGGTTGATCGGAAGCTCTTCTGAGGTGGCATCGAATCACGCGGAAGCTACGGTCAAGAAGGTTCCACCCAGGGAGCTGTTTTTTGCCTACATGGTGATTGCGCTGGCGAGCTCCGGTGGTTTGCTTTTCTGGACGCATCGCATGCTGGTCGAGAAAAAGCGCTGGCTCACCAATACCGAATTCACCGAGTACTACGCCCTGGGCCAGATCATTCCCGGCGCGAATTTGTTCAACACCGGCCTGATGCTGGGCCACCGCTTTGCCGGCGTGCGCGGCATGCTGGCGGTGATTGCCGGCTTCACCACCCTGTCGTTCTTCGTGATGGTGGCGCTGGGGGTTTTCTATACGCACTACGGGACCCAGCCGGCGGTGGCCCGCGCGATCACCGGCATGGCGGCGGTGGTCATCGGCCTCCTGTTTGCGAGTTCCATCAAGATGGCGTTGGCCATGCCGCGCATCTGGCGGCCGTGGCTCTTCATTGTTCTCGCGTTCGCCGGAGTGGGTGCGTTGCGCTGGCCGCTGCTTTGGGTCGCGATCCCGCTGGCCACCTTTTCGGTGTGGCTCGCCTGGCGCGATGACGGCAGAAAGGCGGCCTGATGGAGTGGACCGATCAGCTGGGTCTTTTCTGGCACTACCTGCTGCTTTCGACCTTCGCGGTGGGTGGCGTGCCCACCATCATTCCGGACATGCAGCGCTATGTGGTGGAGGTTCACCCGTGGATGAGCGCCAAACAGTTTGGGGAGGTCTACGCCCTGGTGCAGGTGGCGCCTGCGCCGGGCGTGATGGTGGTCACCGTGATCGGCTGGCTGCTCGCCGGATGGAGCGGGGCGCTGCTGCTCACAGTGGCGCTGTTTCTACCCGGCGTGGCGATGACCTCGCTGATGATCAAGTTCAAAACGCTGGACCCGGATTCGCGCTTCGGCCGCGCGCTGCGCCGCGGGCTGGCGCCCGTGACCATCGGCCTGGTGCTGGCCAGTTGCTGGGTGCTGACCACCACGGTGAACCATGACATGCGCGGTTATCTGCTGACCGCGCTCACCATCGCCTTGGTGCTGAAGACGCGCTTCAATCCCCTGTGGCTCATAGGGGTGGGCGCACTGATCGGAGTGGCAGGTCTGGTATAACCATGTATTAAGCCTCGCTGTTTTTACGGATTTCATATGCCCGATACATCGCCAATGCGGCCACCCGAGGGGCTGGCATCACCGGTCCGCACCGACATCACGCCGTGGATGATCTACCTCATGTACACCAAGGTCACGCTGGTGGGATTTGGCGGCACCATGTTCTGGATCCGTCGCAGCCTGGTCGATGACCTCAAGTGGCTCACCGAGGCCGAGTTCGCCGAATACTTTGCCCTCGGGCAGTTGATTCCCGGCGGCGCGAATCTGTTCAACATGGCGCTGCTGGTCGGGCACCGGTTCGCCGGAGTGCCCGGCGCGATTGCCGCAGGTTGCGGCTTTATCAGCGTGCCCTTCTTCGTGATGGTCGCGGCGGCCATGCTGTATGTGCATTTCGGGGCCCAGCCTCTGGTGAACCAGGCGCTCTCGGGAATGTTCGCGGTGGTGGTCGGCATGATGCTGGCGAATGCCTGGAAGATGGCGGGCAGCATTGCCCGCCGCTGGCGTCCCTGGGTCTTCTGCCTCCTCACTTTCGTGGGCGTGGGGGCCCTGCGCTTTCCCCTGGTGTGGATGATGCTGGCGCTGGTGCCGCCCGCGGTTGCGCTCGCTTGGCGTGACATCGCCGCATCGCGTCGCGCCAACGCCATGGAGGACGCCGCGAAATGAAACAGCCTGACGACATACTTGCGATGTTCTGGCAGTTCACGCTGCTCTCACTGCTCGCGGTGGGCGG
>CAIUKQ010000051.1 GCA_903899705.1 uncultured beta proteobacterium | reverse complement strand
TAGCGCCCTGGAACCACGCCTTCCCATCCCGAACAGAACCGTGAAACGGGGCCGCGCCGATGATAGTGTGCATGCGTATGCGAAAGTAGGTCAGTGCCAGACAACCCCCTCCAAAAGCCCTCCAAAAGAGGGCTTTTTTTTAGTCTGCGAACCTAAGCCGCGTACTTTCCATCGTGGGAGATCACAGACACGATTGCCGGTTTGTCCGACAGGTTGCTCCATGCGTGGTTTGTACCTCGCTGCACCACAATGTCGCCAGCGGAAAGCTGCACTTCCTGGGTGTCAAGCACCAGCGTGATCTCCCCTTCAAGCACCACACAAATATCGAGCGAACTGGTTTTCTGCATGTACGGATGCGGGGAAGTAGGGGACCCAGTTGAAGCCTCCGGCGAGCCCATCGCCTCAAAGTAGGCATCCACTTCTGTTTTACTGACCTTGCCCTGCCATGTTTTGTCCGGAGGAAAATTGTAGACGCGAAGCACCGAACCCTTCTTAGGGGGTTCGATCGTATGCGGTAGATGCAGGGTTTCGTAGACAATTTTTGCTGGCGTAGCATCGGTCACCCACAGGCGGGAAACCATGAAACCCGTTCTAGCCGGATCGGTACGAATGTCTGGTGCCGGTCCGTCGGTGAGGCGGATGCCCTTGTTAGGCTCGCGATCAATGCTAACCAGGCGCCTTGCCGGCTTTGCTCCCGGCGGAAGCGAGCGTCCATCAAAAGGCATAACAGGATCGTTACCCTGCGCTATGCCCTGCGGCCCATCCACAAATTCCGCGTCGAACATGTCGTACATCATTGTCGACCAGCCACCCTCGCGCACCCATTGATGCCACGCGCCGACCTGCACAACGATGTCACCCGGGTTGATAGTGTATTGGCCGTCATCCAGCCCGAGATCCCGGCTGCCAAGGATTTCTATTACATAGTCAATAGATTTGGTCTTGTGCATGTCCGTTGTGTAGGCGTTTCGTCCACCTCGATCCCAGGTGCGTCCGGATGGAAGTGGCTTGGGATCGTGACGCGCCACTGAATTTGTATCCTTGGCAGGATCATAATTCGCAGGCTTACCGACGCTTCGGATGGTCCGCACGTGTCCGCCACCCGGTGGACAGGGAAATTCATAGGGAACAAAGCTGTCATCGGTATCGCCGTACAACGGGGCTGGACACTCCTTCCAGACCCAGATGTCCGACAGCAAGCTGGGATTGCTGGGGTCCATCTTGCGGCTGTTGGGCGCGGGTCCATCCCACATCACCTTGGAGCGCCCTTGCGCGTCGATCCCCGTAACGACCCGTCTTAACGCCGGTGCATCAGCTGTAATCACGATATTTCCTCCCGTATAAATCGATGCCATTCGATAACTATTGAGCATCTCTTTAACCACAAATAAAAACGGGAGACTCGCAAATCTTGCGATATCTCCCGTCGACCAATCAAAACGCGTCTACTTACCGGCAGATTCCCACTTGGGATGCAGGCTTCCCGGCGCACGACCGGTGATTACCTCAAGCACATAGAAAGAACCGCCTTTAACTTCCGCGATGGCAGTCTTCAGTGCCTCGCGAAGCTTCGCGGGGTCGTCCACACGCGCCGATTTCGCGCCCAACGCTTTCGCCACCACGCTGGGAACGACGCCATCACCTTTGAAGCGCGTTTTCGCCAGATTCGGACTGATGCCGGCGTCGGTTGCAGGAATGGCCCGGTTGTTCTTCACCAGCAACAGCACCGCAACACCCGAACGAATAGCGGTTTCGATGTCGATGGCCGTCTCGGCAAACGCTTCCTCACCGATGACGCTGACCACCATCTTTGACGGGTCGGCGGTCTTCGCGCCGATTGCAGCGCCAATGGACCAGCCCATGGCGCTTTGCACGCCAAAACCGAGAAAAGAACGGGGCTTGGTGGCAATGTAGTGCTGACAGGTTGAACCCCGAACCGAACCGGCATCATGCAGAACAATGCTTTCGTCGGGATTCAGGGCCTGGGTCAGTTCCCAGGTGACGCGATAGGGGTTGATGGGTGTGGTCTCTGCATGCAGCATTGGCTCGGAGATTTCATCCCAGCATTTGCGAAGGCCGGCGTACTCGTCGATTCGCGCCTTCACGGGCGCAAGGCGTTCTTTCGAAGCCCGCGCCCGTGCACCCTCGATCAGTTGGCGCAGCACCACGGACGCGTCACCGCAGATGCCAATTTCGGCAACCTGTTCCTTGTGAAGTTCATCGGCGTCAACGTCCACCTGGATAAGCTTGCAGCCGGAGGGCATTGCGCCGGTTGTGGCGTGCTGCTTGAATCCCGCACCGATGGTGAGGACCACGTCGGCCTTGGCCGCGGTAATCGTTGCCTGCAGCGAACTGTAGACGGCCCGGCTGAATCCACCGATTCCGAGCGAAAGCGGGTGATTTTCGGGAAACGCACTCTTGCCATTGAGCGTCGTGGCGACTGGCAAAGTCAGGAGTTCGGCAAGTTCCTTGAGGTCCGCGCTTGCCTGACTGGCCAGCACGCCGGCACCGACATAGACGTAGGGGTTCTTGGCGTTGGCAAGCAGATCAACGGCGGCCTGAATCGCCGCCGGGTCACCACCTGAGCGTATGCGCGGACGCGCACTTACCGGGGTATAGACAAAATTATCTATGGTCATCGAGGTCACGTCGTAAGGCACGCCGATCACCACCGGTCCCGAACGGCCCGAGCGCAGCTTCACATAGGCGCGACGGATCACCTCTGCGACTTGCGAAGGGTCATTGATCATGGCCACCCACTTGCTCACCGGCCCGAAAACGTCGGCAAGCGGTATTTCCTTGGTCTGGCGGCGCGGCGAAGAGTAGCGATTGTTGTGGCCGGCGAAGAACAATACGGGGGTGGAGTCACCCCAACTGTTGACCCATCCGCCCAGAAGGTTGGTGGCCGCAGGTCCCGCGTCCGTGAATACGATGCCCGGGTTGCCGCTGACACGTGCGTAGCCGTCGCAAATGTCCACGGCGACGCGCTCCTGGCGCACATAGATCATGGTCATGTTGGGATTCATCGACAAGGCATCGGCGATGTGACCAACCGATTGACCGGTTATCCCGGCGGCGAGCTTGGCGCCTTCGGCGACCACGGCTTGGGCTATTGCTTCTGCGACAATCATTTCCTATCTCCTCGATTTTCAAAAAAACTGCATTCGTTCGTCCCGATTCCCGCCGCTGATAACTTCGGGCGACGGAGTATCGCAATATTTCTCATATGGGGTTGACGGCCAACCCGGCCTTCAATCTGCCGTAACGCCCGTCGAGCGGATGACCTTGCTCCAGCGTTCCCGCTCACGCAGGACGAATGAAGCCATTTCCTGAGGCGTGCTGCCGATGCCTTCAACGCTCAATTCGGCAAGCAGACTCACAACGTCCGGCTGTTTCATGGCCTCCCGGATTGCCGTGGAAAGACGATCTGCAATGAAGGCGGGTGTTTTCGGCGCGGCCACCACTCCAAACCAGGTTGTCGCAGCGAAGCCTGGAATCGATTCCGCGATTGTCGGTACATCGGGCAGCGCGGCCATGCGCTTTTCGCTGGCGGCCGCAATGATGCGCAGCTTTCCCGCCTTGACCAGTGGCTGGACCGTGCCCAGTCCCACAAACATCATCTCAACCTGGCCGCCGAGCAGATCCGTCAGTGCTGGCGGCACGCCTTTGTAGGCGATATGCGCGATCTTCACGCCGGCATCGATCTTCAGCATTTCCAGAGACAAATGCATATTGCTGCCATTGCCGTTGGAGGCGAGGTTCAACCGGTCCGGATTCGCCCGGGCGTTGGCGAGCAATTGTTGCAGGTTGGTAAAAGGAACCTTCGGGTGTGCCACAAGGATGAGGGGTTGGGTGATCACCAGCGATACAGGAACAAACTGGTCGGGGTCATAGGGCAGCTTGGGGTATAGGTACTTGTTGATGGTCATCGGACCGTCACTGGTGAACAGGAGCGTGTATCCGTCACCCGGTGCCCTGGCGACAATCTCCGCGCCGATGTTCGCATTGGCCCCCGCACGGTTTTCCACGATCAGCGACTGCCCCCATTTGTCGCGAAGCTTGTCGGATACCAACCTTGCCATGCGGTCCGCCATACCGCCTCCGGGAGGGAATGGAACGACGACGCGGATGGGTTTGTTGGGGTACTCCTGAGCCCGCGCATCAAACCCGCAAACCAGCACCAGCACGATACACAATTCAGCGATTACACCACGCATCAAAGCAATCTCCCCCGAATCTGGCAAGAGGCCAGATACTTCAATAAGTAACTGATTTTAATCGATTAATAATGCCAATGCCGTAGCGCATCCTCTTCCCTGAATGGCGAAGAACGGTCCACCCGAAGATCAAAACGCACTTCAAACCTGATCAAAAACATCAGCCCATTCCTGCAGTTTCTCCGGATGCCGATAGCCCATCTCGACACAGAGGTTCTGGTAGCCGATCGCTTTGAGCTCACTCATGCGTTCGATCAATTCCGCCTTGGTGGCGGTCCACGTGGCGGCCTTGATGAACTCGCCGCTGCATAGGGCCTCCTCCTCGGGACGAAGATACATCAGGTGCCCGCGATGATTCGCGAGATAGCGGGCATCCGCGGGTTCGTACTTCCTGTAGATCTCGCGATACTTGTCGAGGATCGGCGCGAGAAATGGCGGTGGGGCGCGGCCGATGTCGCCAAAATCCTCGGCCTCAATCAGGCTGTGCAGGGCGATGGTGGCATGCGGGCCGGTCTGCGATTTGACGCGAGGACTGTCGTAGCCTTCGCCCTCTTTTAGTACGCAGCCCGGAATGGCAGCGGTGGTTTTCAGGTCGGCAAGGTCGCGACCTGCATCCACCCAGACCTTTTTCATGTGTGCCATATTGTCTCGCGCATGTTCGACATTGTGGGGAGCGTCGATCAATCCGGCGCCGAGTCTGGCAACCATCTCGCGCGCCTTGGGACCGAAGGCCGACATGTACAAGGACATCGGGTCCTTGATGTTGATTGCGCCGATGTCCGGATCGAGAAAACGGATCTTGCGGCGCTTGGCTTCAAAATTCCATTCCAGTGTTTCGCCGGCGAGCAAGCCCCGCGTGACTCGCACGTATTCCTCGAGGTCCGAGAGTTTCACAGGTCGTTGTCCGAGTGTGCGCCGCGCGGTGAAGCCTGTACCCATGCCCCAGTCAATGCGTCCGGGGGCGAGCGCGTTGAGGGTTGCAAGGCCGCTTGCGGCCACCGGGGCAATGCGATTGCCCGGAATCATCACGCCAGGACCGAGGCGGATTTTGGAAGTGCTCATCGCCGCAGCGGTCAGCGCCACGAAAAGTTCCGAATTGAGCATGGGCGTGTCATACATCCAGGCCCGGAAATATCCCAGCGTCTCGGCTGATTGGATCAGCTTCCAGCTATCGGCGACGGGCGGAACGAAAAGTCCGAAATGCATGAGAGAGTTCCGGTTTGTTCTTGCGGCGGATTATGCGGCAATCGGCAAAAGGGGCTCAGGTCATGACCTGCAGGCGATGGATTGGCGGCGGATACGGGCCTTGCTGATGGACTGCTTCAGGCCCATTCATCCGGGTCGATCTGGCGTTTGATCAAGGCGATCTGGTCCTTCAGGAGCAGCTTTCGTTTCTTCAATCGCTTGAGCCCAAGCTCATCATGCAGCGTCAGGGTCTGTAACCGGTGAATGGCCTGGTCAAGGTCGCGGTGTTCCAGCGTCAGCTCCCGAAGCCGTTCTTCAAACGCTGCGCGCAATCCGGGATCGGGCGCGTCGCTCATTGGGCAGTGGTGTTGCGATAGGACCAGACGAACATTGCCACGCCCAGGAGCACCATGGGTAGAGAAAGCCATTGCCCCATGGACATATTCAGCGCGAGGATGCCGAGAAAATCATCCGGCTCTCGAAAGTATTCCGCAATAAACCGGAACACCCCATAGCCGGCGAGGAACAAGCCGGCGACCGCGCCTCTGGGACGGGGCTTCGCCGAATAAACCCACAGGATCACAAAAAGCAGGATGCCTTCCAGGGCGAACTGATACAACTGGGAAGGATGTCTGGCTATCGGACCGCCACCTCGAAAGATCATGGCCCATGGAACGTCCCGGACATTGTCGACAGTCCGCCCCCAAAGTTCTCCATTGATGAAGTTGCCCATGCGCCCGGCCGCGAGGCCGCAGGGAATCAGGGGGGCCGCAAAATCGGCCACGGCCAGGAAGCCCAGGCGGTATTTCCGTCCAATGAACATCATTGCCACGATGACGCCCAGCAATCCGCCGTGGAACGACATGCCGCCATGCCAGATGGCCAGGGCCTCCAGAGGGTCGCTCAGATAAAAACCGGGTTTGTAGAAAAGCACATAGCCGAGCCTGCCGCCGAGCACCACGCCCAGCACCCCCCAGAACAGCAGGTCGTCAATCAGTGCCTCCGTGGCGCCGCGCCATGGATTCCGACTCGCCCGATAACGTCCCAGAAAAAAGAAAAGGCCGAAGGCGATCAGGTACATGAGGCCATACCAGCGGACAGCCAGGGGTCCGATGGCAATCGCGATGGGGTCGATTTGCGGGTGGATCAGCATGCGCAAACAATACCACTGCGGCAACCCGAATCGTCGAGTCGGCTAAAATCCGCGCTCCCGGGAGTTTTGGCTCCAGAAGTCCATTAACCGAAAGCAAAAGCCATGTCCGATAACAACCGTTCCAGGAGCATCACCCAGGGCGTCGCCCGCTCTCCCAATCGCGCCATGTTGCGTGCCGTGGGGTTCGGAGACAGTGATTTCGAAAAACCGATCGTCGGCGTGGCCAACGGCCATTCCAACATGAATCCGTGCAATGCCGGCATACAGCCCCTGGTCGACAGCGCAATGGCCGCGCTGAAATCCGCCGGCGCGATGCCGCAGGTATTTGGCACTCCCACAGTGACCGACGGCATCGGGATGGGAACCGAGGCAATGAAATATTCCCTGGTGTCGCGTGAAGTCATCGCCGACGCGATTGAAACCTCGGTCAACGGGCAGGCCATGGATGGCGTCCTGGTGGTGGGTGGTTGCGACAAGAACATGCCCGCCGGCATGATGGCGATGGCGCGCATGAACGTGCCGGGCATCTATGTCTATGCAGGCACCATCAAGCCGGGCAAATGGAAGGGACAGGACCTCACCGTGGTGAGCGTATTCGAGGCGGTGGGCGCCTACGCCGCGGGCAAGATGAGCGATGAAGATTTCATCGGCATCGAGAAAAATGCCTGCCCTTCCGTGGGTGCCTGCGGTGGCATGTACACCGCCAACACCATGTCCTCCTCGTTCGAGGCTCTTGGTATGAGCCTGCTCGGGTCCTCGCAGATGGCATCGCCGGACCCCGAAAAGGCGGATTCGTCTGCGGCATCGGCCAAGGTGCTGGTCAACGCCATCCGCAAGAACATCCGCGCGCGTGATGTGATCACGCGCAAGTCCATTGAAAACGCGGTGGCACTGGTGATGGCCACGGGAGGATCGACCAACGCAGTGTTGCATTACCTTGCGATCGCGTCGGCGGCCGAAGTGAAATGGACCCTGGATGATTTCGAGCGTGTGCGCCGCAAGACCCCGGTCCTGTGCAATTTGAAGCCCTCGGGACAGTACGTGGCCGTGGATTTCCATCGTGCCGGTGGCGTTCCCCAGGTTCTGAAGATGCTGCTCGTCAACGGCGTTCTGAACGGCGATTGCATGACCATCACCGGCCGCACCATGGCCGACGAGCTGGCCGGTATCCCGGATGCGCCGCGTGCAGATCAGGATGTCATTCGACCCTGGAACAATCCCATGTATGCGAAGGGCCACCTCGCAATACTGAAGGGCAATCTGTCACCCGAAGGCTGCGTCGCGAAAATTACCGGGCTCAAGCAGACCTTCATCACCGGTCCGGCGCGGGTATTCAATTCGGAACCGGATTGCATGCAGGCGATCATGGCCAAAAAAATCAAACCGGGTGATGTGCTTGTGATTCGTTACGAAGGACCGCGCGGCGGTCCGGGAATGCAGGAAATGTTAGCCCCTACTTCTGCGCTGATCGGTCAGGGATTGGGCGATTCGGTGGGGCTGATTACGGATGGGCGCTTCTCGGGAGGCACCTGGGGCATGGTGGTCGGGCATGTTTCGCCGGAAGCCTATGAAGGCGGCACGATTGCGCTGGTGAAGGAAGGCGACTCGGTGACCATCTCGGCCGAAAAGCTTTTGGTCCAGTTGAATGTTCCGGAAAAGGAAATTGCCGCGCGTCGTGCCAAATGGAAACAACCCGCACCACGCTATACGCGGGGGTTGCTGGCGAAGTACATGCGACTGGTGTCGACAGCGAGCATCGGTGCGATAACTGATGGTCCGGCGTCGGCAAGCCCGGTTGCGGCAAAAAAATCTGCGTCGGCCAAATCCGCAAAAAAGACTTCTACGGTCAAAAAGACTTCTACGGCTAAAAAGGCGCCGGTCGCAAAAAAGAAAAAAAGACCGGCGGCAAAAAAGGCCGGCAAGAAGAAATAAGCATGGTTGCGGACGCGCTGACATCGGGCCACAAGGCGGTACTGGATTTGATGCTGCTCAAAATCCCTGGCGTTGAAGGCGGGGAGATGGGCGGTCTGCCCGCCTATTTCGTCAAGCAGAAGATGTTTGCCTGTATCTATCGCGGCGCAGTGGGTTTGCGCCTGTCTGCCGCCGCGGCCGCAAATCTGCAGTTTTCAATGGACGGGGTCAGCCCCTTTACGCCGAACGGCCAGATCAGCACGCGCGAATGGGTGCAGATCACCCGCGCGACCTCGGCCGACTACGAGAAGGACCTTGAGATATTCAAGTCGTCCATAGACTTTGTGAAGACCGCAAAACCGCGCTGACCCTGAAACGCAGCATTACGCTCTAGGCGGCGTTGGGTTTGGTTCCGCCTGTGACCAGATGCATGCTGCGCGCCTGACGGACGCAGTCGACAAACATCTGGCTGGTCCCGTCCTTGCTCTTTTCCTTGACGAGCCCGTGGATGTCGGTCTCGAAACCCGGGAACTTGTCGTTGAATCTGCGCGCGAACTGCAGGTATTCGATGATGGTCCGGTTGAAACGCTCACCTGGAATCAACAGCGGTATGCCAGGAGGATAGGGCGTCAGGAGGACACTGGTGACCCGGCCTTCCAACTCGTCGATTCCTACACGGTCGATTTCCCGATGCGCGAGGCGCGCAAAGGCGTCCGATGGTTTCATCGCCGGCTGCATGTCCGACAGATACATTTCCGTCGTCACGCGGGCCACGTCGTTGCCCTTGTACATGTCGTGAATCTGCTGGGACAGGTCCCTCAGTCCGATGCGCTCGTACACCGGGTGATTGGCGCAGAACTCCGGCAGGATGCGCCACATCGGCTGGTTCTTGTCATAGTCATCCTTGAACTGTTGCAGCGCAGTGACCAGCGTGTTCCACCGGCCCTTCGTGATGCCGATGGTGAACATAATGAAAAACGAATACAAGCCGGCCTTCTCGACGATGACGCCGTGTTCCGCAAGGTATTTGGTGACGATCGAGGCGGGAATCCCGCTGCGTGAAAATTTGCCCGACACATCGAGTCCCGGCGTAACCACTGTTGCCTTGATCGGATCCAGCATGTTGAATCCCGCGGCGAGATCGCCAAAGCCGTGCCATTTGTCATTGGCCTTGAGCATCCATTGCTCGCGCGAGCCGATGCCCTCCCCGGAGAGTTGTCCCGGGCCCCAGACCTTGAACCACCAGTCCTTGCCCCATTCGTCATCCACCTTTCGCATGGCGCGGCGGAAATCCAGGGCCTCCATGATCGACTCCTCCACCAGCGCGGTGCCCCCGGGCGGCTCCATCATCGCAGCCGCGACATCGCAGGAGGCGATGATTGCGTACTGCGGCGACGTGGATGTGTGCATGAGGTAGGCCTCATTGAACACGTTGCGGTCCAGCTTCCGGGTCTGCGAGTCCTGCACCAGGATCTGCGACGCCTGGGAAATGCCAGCCAGCAGCTTGTGCGTGGAATGCGTGGCGAAAATCATCGCGTCTTTGGACCGCGGCCGATCGCGGCCGATCGCATGCATGTCCTTGTAGAAATCGTGGAAGGTTGCATGCGGCAGCCAGGCTTCGTCGAAATGCAGGGTCTCGATATAGGATCCGAGCACCTCCTTGAGCATCTCCACGTTGTAGACGATACCGTCGTAGGTGCTTTGCGTGATGGTGAGGATGCGCGGCTTCTTGTCCTTGACCTCGCGCGCAAAGGGATTGGCCTCGATTTTCGCGGCGATGCTCTCGGGGCGGAATTCCTCCAGCGGGATCGGCCCGATGATGCCCAGATGGTTGCGCTTGGGCGTGAGGAACACGGGAATCGCGCCGGTCATGGTGATGGCGTGCAGGATGGACTTGTGGCAGTTGCGGTCCACCACCACGATGTCATCGGGCGCCACATTGGCGTGCCAGACCATCTTGTTGCTGGTGCTGGTGCCGTTGGTGACGAAGAAACAGTGATCGGCATTGAAGATTCGGGCGGCATTGCGCTCCGATGCCGCCACGGGCCCGGTGTGGTCGAGTAACTGGCCGAGTTCCTCCACGGCATTGCAGACGTCGGCACGCAACATGTTTTCACCGAAGAACTGGTGAAACATCTGGCCGATGGGTGACTTCAGAAAGGCCACGCCACCGGAGTGGCCGGGGCAATGCCATGAGTAGGAACCGTCCTGCGCGTAATGCACCAGCGCGCGGAAGAACGGCGGCGCCAGTGAATCGAGATAGGCCTTCGCTTCGCGGATGATGTGGCGCGCGAGGAACTCGGGCGTTTCCTCGTACATGTGGATGAAGCCGTGCAGTTCCCGAAGGATGTCATTGGGAATGTGCCTTGAGGTACGCGTCTCACCATAGAGATAAATCGGGATCTCGGCGTTCTTGAAGCGGATCTCTTCGATGAAGGCGCGAAGGTTGACCACCGCAGGGTCGAGTTCGGGGCCCGGTGTGAATTCTTCATCGTCAATCGACAGAATGAAGGCCGATGCCCGGCTCTGTTGCTGTGCGAACTGCGACAGGTCGCCATAGCTGGTTACCCCGAGAACCTCCATGCCTTCTTCCTCGATGGCTTTGGCGACTCCGCGGATTCCCAGCCCGCTGGCATTCTCGGAGCGGAAGTCCTCGTCGATGATGACGACTGGAAAGCGAAATTTCATGGTGCTCTTTCACGGGGCAATGCCGCGCGCAGCGCGGCTGATTCGCGCTGATTATAGTGAGCGAGCACCCGAGGTAAAGGGGATTCTTGCGCCACGGGCCCGTTCTTGTTTCGGGCTATCGCGCAACTTGTTACGAAACCGTTACACCTTGGCCCGTTGCAGGGCCTCCCACACCCTCGCGGGCGACGCCGGCAGATCGAAATGAGTCACCCCTGCCGGTCGCAACGCGTCCAGCACGGCACTCATGCATGCGGGCAGTCCGCCGGTGGTACCGGCCTCGCCCGCGCCCTTGGCGCCAAGAATGTTATTCGGGCTAGGCACGGAGTGGTCGACAACCCGGAACTCCTGCACCAGGTCGGCGCGGGGCATGGTGTAGTCCATGAAACTCCCGGTGAGCATCTGGCCGGATTCAGGGTCGTAGATGCACTGTTCGCCAAAGACGTGACCGGCACTTTGCATGACCCCGCCGTGCACCTGCCCCTCGGCCAGCGCGTGGTTGATGACCCGACCGACATCGTCGACGGCGGTATAGGCAAGGACCTCCGATTCGCCGGTTTCCGCGTCGATTTCCACCTCGCAGACATGCACGCCGGTCGGAAAGGTTCTCGCGGCGGGATTCTCCGCAATGGTGTCCAACGGATGCGGGCCGGTGGCTGGGCGGTGCTTGATAATGATTTCGGTGAGAGCGATGGCACGATCGGTACCCTTGACCACGTAGCGTCCGTCCATGAACTCAATGTCGCTGGCGGGCGTTTCCAGGTCCTGCGATGCAAGGTCCAGGCCCTTTTTGATGATCTCGGTGGAGGCATGGCGGAAGGCGCTGCCTTGAGAGAGCGTGGTGCGCGATCCTATGGACGCCCCGCCGATCAGGGCCGGCCCATCCGGGTCGCCGGCGCGGAGCACGATAGTGTTCGGGTCAATGCCCAGCCATTCGCCAACCATTTCGGGGAAGATGGTTTCGTGGCTCTGGCCACTGGCGCCGGCCGCCATATAGAGTTGCAGGTCACCGGTACTGCCGTCGCCGGAGTTTTTGCCATCCTTGGCAAACAGCACGGCCACCTGATCCTTGGGCAGGCCGCCACCGCCGGCCGGTTCGACAAAGACCGCTGCGCCAAGGCCCAGCAGTTTGCCTCGTCTGGCTGCTTCCGCGCGCCGGACGGGAAAAGCCTTCCATCCCGAGGCCTCTATCGCCTTCTCGATCATGGCGGGGTAATCGCCACTGTCGAAAATCGTGCCGGTGACACTGGTGTACGGCATGGCGTCACGGGGAATGACGTTCTTCCGGCGCAACTCCAGCGGGTCCATTTTGAGCAGGATCGCGGCTTCTTCGACCAGGCGTTCCACCACGTAGACTGCTTCGGGGCGTCCGGCACCTCGAAACGCGTCGGTGGGTGCGGTGTTGGTCATGATCTGGCGCTGGTGCCCATACATGGCCTCGACGCGATAGGCCCCCGGGCCGATGGTCTTGCCATTACCGGTATTGGTCAGCGCACCGGCTTGGGAGAGATAGGCGCCCGATTCGGAGAGCCAGTTGGTGCGGATCGCCAGAAAACGGCCTGCTTTGTCCAGGGCCAGCTCGCCTGAGAGACGCATGGCGCGGCCATGGCCGTCGTTGAGAAAATCCTCCGAACGGGTGGATACCCATTTCACCGGCGCGCCCAGCATTTTGGCCGCGTGCAGCAATACCCCGTACTCGGGATAGGGCGCGGTGCGCGCACCGAAGGTGCCGCCGATGTCAGTGAACTCCACACGCACTTTTGCCGGCGCAACACCCAGGGTGGCGGCCAGCGCATCCCGCATGGCGTTGGCGCCCTGGTGCTCGCAGCGTATTGAATAGGTTTCAGTCTTCGCGTCGTAGGAGGCAAGGACTGCGCGCGGTTCCATGGGCGTGGGCGCGACGCGGGGACTTTCCATGGTGACGCGCACCACGTGATCCGCACCGGCAATCAACGCCGCCGTTTTCTGCTCGTCGCCGTAATCGAAGTCGAAGCACACGTTGCCCGGAATCTCGTCGTGTACCAGCGTGGCGCCCGACGCCAACGCGCAGTCCACGCCGATGACCGGAGGCAAGTCTTCATAGTCAATCGACACCAGTTCGGTCGCGGACAAGGCCGCGTTTGCGGTGTCGGCGATCACCAGTGCCACGGCCTCGCCAACATATCGAACCTTAGCGCGCGCCAGCGCCGGGCGATCAGGGACGATGATTTTCATGCCGCCGCGCCCGGGATAGGCCACGAGAGGTTGCAGGCGTTTCAGATTGGCCGAGGCAATGCTGTCACCGGTGAGAACGGCACGCACCCCCGGTGCTTGTTGAGCCGCGGAGATATCAACCTTCAGGATCTTTGCGTGCGCGTGATCCGAGCGTACGAATACGCCATGCAGCTGTCCAGGGAGATTGCAGTCGGAGGTATAGCTGCCCCTGCCGGTCAACAGACGGGGATCTTCTCTTCTTCCCTTGAATGGGGTCATAGTGGGAATCCAAAAAATATAACAAATTCAATTCGTTATGAAATGGTGCGCGGCTTGTTCGCCGGCC
>CAIUKQ010000050.1 GCA_903899705.1 uncultured beta proteobacterium | reverse complement strand
GATGCATAGGGAAACCAGTAGTCGTGGGACATTGGCTCCTGCGTCACCGGCTGGGGTTTTCCATGGTCCTGCTCGAAAAACATCGGTTCCAGCAGGTGAACCAGCGGCACGTCCAGAAAATCGATCCAGTAGCCGTTTTCCTTTCCCTCATTGAAATGGCTGTGCCAGTTCCAATTAGGGGTGAGCAGAACGTCGCCGGCGATCATCGGCAGCTTGACGCCATTGACCACGGTCGCAATGCCCTCCCCGCCATCCAGCATCAGCCGAAGCGCATTGGGGGTATGGCGGTGCGACTTGGCGTATTCGCCCGGCTTGATCATCTGATAGGCGCAGATGATGGTTTTGACGGTGTTGTAGTCGTTATCGCCAACCGGGTTGTACATGATCAGATTGCGACGCTCGGCAAGTTCGGTGCTGATCCAGTCACCGGCGCGATCCAGCGCCAGCTTGCCATCGGCATAGCGCCACAACATCGGGCGATACTGGGTGGTCGGATTGGGCCACAATGACGGCCGTTTCTTGTGCCAGCCCGCCGTAAACCGGGCCGCGTTGAAAATGGGATAAAGTTCATCCAGATTTTGCGCGCCGGCAATTGCCGCGCTAACGTCGTTGCTGCCCATGTCGTCCTCCACCCGGTGAATGCATTATTCGTGCAATGAAACCATTGCGTGATATTACCTCCACCACCCGTGGAACGCCATGCCGCGGCACGCTCGCGCGGAACTCACTGACAGGTTGCACCCCTTTAATGAGAATGAGAAAAGAAATCACATGGAACAACAAGGCGTATTGATCACGGGCGGCGGGCCGGTTGGCCTTTCGGCAGCCTGGCTGCTTGCGGAAAGCGGAGTCCCGGTCACCGTACTGGAAAAGGCAGCCGAAGTTCAAAAGGACTACCGTGCCTCAACTTTCCACGCGGCAACGCTGGATTTGTTCGAGGGAACCGGCATCACCGAAGCACTGATCGGGATGGGCCTGCAATGTCCTATTACGCAATTCCGGGGTTGGAAAGAAGGCAAAGTCGCCGAATTCGACCATGCCCTGCTCAAGAACGACACGCGCCACCCTTACCGTCTCCAGTGCGAGCAGTACAAGCTGTCTGAGCATTTGTTCGCGGCTCTCAGCAAGCACCCGAATGCCACGCTCCTGTACCAACATGAGGTGACCGGCATAGCCGACAAGGGCGATCGCGTCGAGGTGACGGCACAGTCCCCCGGTGGCGAGCGCCGCTTCAGCCTGCGATATGTCATTGCCGCAGACGGCGGACGCAGCACCGTGCGCCACCAGTTGGGCATCCCGTTCGAGGGAAAAACCTACCCGGATCGCATTCTCGTGATGGGCACGCCATTCGATTTCAAAACGATCTTCCCCGATCTGCGCGAGGTCAACTACATTTCCGACCCCGGCAACTACGCCCATATATTGCGCATCCCCGACCTGTGGCGCATGAGCCTGCCCCTTACCGACGACACGCCCGACGAAGTGGCGCTCACCGACGCCTATATTTACGGGCGGATGCAAAAACTGATGCCCTCGATAGGGACGCCGCCGCTGCCGGTCCGCGGTGTCTATACGGCGCACCAGCGGGTGGCGACGACCTACCGCAAAGGCAGGATTGTCCTCGCCGGCGACGCCGCCCACCTCAACAATCCCAAGGGCGGCATGGGACTCAACGGCGGCATGCAGGATGCCTTCAGCATTGCGCGGCGCATGGGCAGGGTCCTGAAAGGCGAGGCCGGCGAATCGGAACTCGACGGCTACGAAGCCGAACGCCGCCCGGAAGCCAGGGACGCCATCCTCATGCAAACCGACCAGAACATCACCAATCTCAAGGCTGACGAGACCGCGCGGGAAACCCTTTTCGCGGAATACCGGCGAAAAGCCGCCGACCCCGAACTCGCACGACAGTTTCTGTTGCAATCCTCGATGATCGCCTCGCTGCGCCGATGCG
>CAIUKQ010000049.1 GCA_903899705.1 uncultured beta proteobacterium | reverse complement strand
GTGGAACTCACGGTATCCGAGGGGGACCGTTCCGGGAAACTGGTGGCGGAACTGGAGAACGTTTCCAAATCCTATGGCGGCAGGCCCATCGTCAAGGATTTCTCCTGCCGGCTGTTGCGCGGGGACAAGATCGGGCTGATCGGCGCCAACGGCACGGGCAAGACAACGCTGCTGAAACTCATCATGGGCGAGTTGGAGCCCGATAACGGGAAGGCGCGCCTGGGCACCAAACTCGAGATTGCGTACTTCGATCAGTTCCGCGCGGCGTTGAATGAAGAAGCCACGCTGGGCGACACCATCAGCCAGGGCGGGGATTTCGTCGAGATCAATGGCGCGCGCAAACACGTCATCAGTTATCTGGGCGATTTTCTGTTTCCGCCGGAGCGGGTGAGGGCGTTGGTGAAATCGCTCTCGGGCGGTGAGCGCAACCGCCTTCTGCTCGCGCGCCTGTTCAGCCGTCCGGCCAATGTGCTGATCCTCGATGAGCCCACCAACGACCTCGACATCGAAACCCTCGAACTGCTCGAAGAACTGCTGCAGGATTACCCCGGCACCCTGTTCCTGGTCAGCCATGACCGGGCCTTTCTCGACAACGTGGTGACGCAAACCATTGCCTACGAGGGCGAGGGAGTGTGGAAGGAATACGCGGGCGGTTACAACGACTGGCTGCGCGCAAGCAAAAAAGCCGCCAAGGCCGCTGCCGCCGCCCCGGCGCGCGAATCCTCGAAATCGGAGAGCAAGGCGCCTCCCGCTGCCAAATCAAAGCTCAGCTACAAGGAGAGTCGTGACCTGTCCGAACTGCCCCTGCGTGTGGAGACGCTGGAGAAAGAACAGACCGGACTGACCGCAGCCCTGGCGGACGGCAGCGTCTATCGTGACGATCCGAAGCGCGCCAAGACCATGAACGACCGCGTCGCCGCCATTGACCTCGAACTGGAAAAAGCACTGGAGCGCTGGGCGGCGCTGGAGTCGAAGTAGATCGGCATCCCGGCGTTACCAACCGTTTCGCCTGACTTGAACGAGTCGCTGCCGAAGAGGCTGCCTGACTGAACTCGATTTCAGTCGTCTACCATTGCCTTGAGCGCGGGTTCCTCAGGCCGTTCCGCGGCCAGTGACTTCCAGAATTTTCGCGCTTCCTCGCGCAGCTCCATGCGGGACAGCCAGGTCGCATAAGCGACGCGCTCGGAGACGCTCGCATTGGCCCCCGGTCGAAGGGCCTGTGCGTCTGAGCGAACGGCCGCGGAGGCGACGGCGAAATCGCTGGTGCTGACGTAGCGCCGGCCGTCGGCGGTTCGCGTGGAAATTTCCCAGGTGTGGGTCGCGCCTTCCTGCAATTGAACGGAGGAGGGCAGGCTGAGGTTCGTCTCCTGTATTTCAACCGCGTAGATGGCGTGGCCCGTGTCATCGGTCAACTCGAAGTGATAGGCAAGGCCCTGTTCGAATCCTTCCCAGCGGAACTGCGGTGAGGGATCGAGGGTTCGTGTTCCCGCGGGGGATAGCAGTTTGATGCGCGCCGCAGGACGGATGCCGCGCATGACCACGGCGGCCTGGGTCACATGGACGGGTTTGACGATGACCGCGCTGTTCTTGCCGAGCACGCTGGTCTTTTTCTGCGGTATCGCGCCGCTCAGCATCTGCGGTCCGCTTGTCTGGAGCAGGACCTGTGCCGGGCCCGTGAAGCTGTATTCATCACCCGAGGCCAGGTAGATGACGACCAGTTTGCCGCCGCCGTCGATCTGCAGACGGGTGTTTGCGCCCAGTTCCGAAAGCATGGCAATTTTCTCCTGTCCGCTGACATTGCCTGAAACGTCCGTGACGATGACTATGTTTTGCGCGGCGGCCCATGCAGGGGCCAGTGCCAGGCCCAGAGCGATTGTCATGATCCATCCCCGAAGTCGGGTGGTGAAGCCGAATGGATGTCTTGCCATGTTGATCTCCCCGGTTAGACGCAGGCAGGCGGATGGATAGGGGTACCACTCCGGGACGCGTTGCGGCTGGCGTGCATTTTAAATCTTCTCATAGCCATAAACGTCGACTGGCGTATGTCCCTTGATGGCCATCTCTCCAAGAGCCGTCAGGCCGGCATCGGCGCCCAGTTGATCCGCCACGGTTTTTGACACGACGATGCGATAGCCCGCTTCCTTGGTCAGGCTCTCAAGGCGCGAGGCCACATTGGTGACATCGCCGATGGCGGTGAAATCATGGCGGGTCCTGGAGCCGACATGTCCCATCACGGCTTCGCCCACCTGCAGCCCGATGCCGATGTCCATGGTTGCGGTGCCCTCGACGATAAACTGCCGGTTCAGGTCGGCGACAAAGCCGAGCATGGCCTTGGCCGATGCAAAGGCCTCGGCGCAGGGGTTCTCCAGGCGTTTGGGCGCTCCGAACACCGCCATGATGCCGTCACCGATGAAACTTGCCACGCAGCCATCGTGTTGGTGGATCAGGCTCACCACTGTCTCGAAATACCGGTTGAGAAATTTGATTGTCTCTTCCGGCGTCATTCGTTCGCTTCGCGTGGTAAAGCCGCGGATGTCGGAAAACAGGACACACACCGTTTCCTGGGTGCCGCCCAGTTCCGGAGAAATGCGGCCGGCCAGAATCTCCTTCATCACCGTGGGGCTGACAGAGCCGGAGAAAGACGCTCGCATCATCTGGCGCTCGCGCAGTTTCAGCAACGTGTCGTAGAGATGACGGCCTCCAAAGGCAAGACCAAAACTCAACAGCGGAGCCGCCACAGGCAGCCAGGTGCCCTCCATGAGCAGGACCGTCGACAGCGCCGCAAGGATGACGCAGGCGGCGGTGAACAGCACGACAAACCGCCGGGTCGGCACCGACCACAGGCAGAAAAGCGCGAGGAGGGCGCACAACGCGGTGATCCAAGCGGCCGGTGCGGGTTGGATCACGCCGTCATTGAGTTGGTTGCGCAAGGCCTGGGCATGGATCAATACGCCGGGTGTGTCGTTGGCGTCGCCGCCCCACGCGGCCAGGGCGACGGGCGTGCGCAACCGGTCCTCGAAGGGGAACACCGTTCCAAGGAGCACCGGCTTGCCGCGAAACGCATCGACCAGTGCGGCTTCATTGCCTTCTGTAGCCCATTGCAGCACCTGCTTCATGGGCAGGTAGGAGAACGCCGGACCGCGCGAATAATCGATATAGCCGTTTCTCGGCTCCACTTGCATTTGACGCGCCATCTGACCGACCAGCGTGGGCACGGGTTTGCCTCCACCGCCAAGTCGTTCCTCAAACCGCCTGACCGTGTCGTCGCCGTCGACCGGGAACAGCGCAAATCCGGTTGCATCGGCACCCGCCACTGCGATAAACGCGGGATGGATGGGGCGGGGCCTTCCGGCCGGGTCGATGGTGATCGCCAGCGTGAGGGGGTAATGGCCGCGCGCGGCGAGAATGCCCTTCATCAGTTCGCGGTCCAGTCCGGCGGCGACTGGTTCGTAGCTGCGGCTGGGCAGCACAACGTCCACGCCGAGGGTCGCAGGTTTTGCAAGAGCCATGGCCGCAAACAGGCTGCCGAAATGGCGATGCCACAGGGTGAACGGCTCGGGGATGCCCTCCGCGGTGTCCTCGTCAATGCCGATGACCACGACGTCGCGCGCCACAGGGCGGGGATGCCATATGCGCAACTGCCTGAACTGGGTGTCGAGAAGTTTTAGATCCAAGCCTTGCATGAGTTCGCACCAGCCGACGGCAACGGCGGCCAGTAGCACGAGGACAAATGCCGCGAGCCGGAAGCCGGGTGTGTCGATCCGATCGGAGAATCGATTCACGGACGAACCGCGGAACGCGTCATTGGAGGCGGGGGCCTTGATCGCCTGGTGCGAGCAACGCGACGGGACACAGGAGGCTGAGCTCCACTACTCGTCCTTGATGCCGGTGAGCTTGATCAGGCTGGCGTAGGTCTGCCGGTCGTGCTTCAGGAATTCGGTGAACTGCTCCGGGGTGTTCGGTTCTTCCGGCTGAAAGCCGATCGACAAAAGAAACTTGTCGGTATAGGCGCGATCGGACAGAAGCTTGCCCACTTCGGCGTTGACACGGTTGATGATGGCGCGCGGCGTCTTGGCCGGTGCAAACATGCCCACCCAGGAACCGGTTTCAAGATCCCAGCCCACGCCGGTTTCCTTGAGTAGCGGGACATCGGGAAGGGCGCTGGAACGTCGCGTGCCTGTTGTGCCTAACGCTTTGAATTTGCCGGACTTTATGAGAGGAATGGAAGGGCCCTGTCCGAACAGCGTGATCTGGACTTCGCCCGATACGCCGGCGTTGAGCGCCTGCGCCGCGCTCTTGTAGGGGACCGCGAAGAACTGGATATTGCGCGCCTTTTTCAGGAATTCAACGTGCATGTTGCTGGTGCTGGTGCCGCCCCAGGTGCCAAACGTGATGGTGTCCGGTTTGGCGCGCACCAGGTCAATCAGATCCTTCATGGATTTCACCGGTAGCGAGGGATTGGCCATCAGAAAACTTTCCAGCGAACCGATGCGGATGATGGGCGCGAGGTCGCGCGTGGGTTCATATGGCAGATTCGGGCGCAGCTCCGGATACAACGATACCTGGCCCTGTCCGGTGAACAGCAGCGTGTGGCCATCGGGTGTGGCCTGCTGGGTTCCCACGAGACCGGCGATGCCGCCGCCTGCGGGTCGATTGTCGATCACCACCGGCTGGCCCAGTACCTGCGAGAGCATCGTGCCCAAGGGGCGCGCCGCCGCATCGTAGGCGCCGCCCACCGCATTGGGAACGATCAGCGTGATGGTGCGGCGCGGCCAATCCTGTGCGTAAGAGACAGTGCTTGAAATCGCGAGGACCAGCCCCGCTACAGTCAGTCGGCCCATGGACACCCCCTAAAAACAGACTTCGACGCCGGCAGTTTGATCGCCAGCCGGCAAGGCAAAATACCAAGACACCAGGCAACGCCGGCCGGGTGACTACACACGTATCAGTTCCAGCGAACCTTCCTGCATCGGATTGGCGGTCCAGCCTTCGGGCACGTTGGTCGTGGTGGCGTGATCCTCAACGAGGCAGGGGCCGGACACGCTGACGCCTGCTTTCATGGTGTCGCGATCATAAATCGCATAAGGCACGAAGGCACCGGCCTTGATTGAGTAGACATCGCGGGTGAGCGGCTTTGCGCCGGCTGCGGCGGATTTCTGCGCAGGATCCGCTTGCAGCTTCGCCCCGAGCGGCGCCTGGCAACTCACGCGCAGGGACACGATTTGCACCCGGATCGGGCTGACATGGCCGTAGCGTTCAACGTAGGTGGTGTCGAAGGCCTTTCGCAGCGCCGCGGGGGAGAGATCGGAGGACAGCCGCACTTTCACGGTCTGGTCCTGTCCGCGATAGCGCATCTCCGCGTAGTCCTCGAAGCGCAGCCCCTGCTGCGGACCGAGGGAGGTGGTGACGTTCTCCGTGAGTTGGTCCTGCAGGCCCCTCAACGCGTCGGCCAGGCCTTCGACTTTGCTGCCATCCTCGGGCACTTCGGCGGTCCAAGTCTGCGAAGCGTCGTAACGCGCGTCGGCCAGCAGCATGCCGAAAGCCGAGTAGTGAGCCGGCATGCGCGGAATGATGAGGTTGGTGACGCCAAGCTCCTCGGCGATTTCCGCGGCATGCAAGGGGCCATTGCCGCCATAGGCCACCACGGTGAAGTCGCGCGGATCCTTGCCGCGCTCGATCGACACGCGGCGCAGCGCGCCTGACATCGCAACGTTCGCGATCTGGATGATGCCCGCTGCCATCTGCTGCGCGTTGTAGCCGAGCTTCTCGCCCAGCTTTTCCAGCGCCTTTTTCGACAGCGAGGCGTCGATCTTCATTTCGCCGCGCAGGAAGCTGTCGGGATTGAGGCGCCCGAGGTGGATGTTGGCATCGGTGACGGTGGGCTGGTCGTTGCCAAGTCCGTAGGCTGCCGGGCCGGGATGCGCGCCGGCGCTCTTGGGGCCGATGCGAAGCGCACCCAGTTCATCGATCCACGCAAGGCTGCCGCCACCGGCGCCGACCTCAACCACGTCGACCACCGAAGTCTGCAGCGGATAACCGTGCTCGAATCCGCCCACATAATAAAGAGAATCGAAACTCACCACCCCATCCTCGACCAGCGCGGCCTTGGCCGTGGTGCCGCCCATGTCGAAGGTCAGTAGGTTCTTCCGATCAATGGTCTCGCCCAGCTTGATGGAGCCGGCAATGCCGCCCACCGGTCCCGATTCCATCAGCAGCGCGGGCAATTGCTTGATGGTGGCGGCATCGGCGACGCCGCCGTTGGATTCCATCAGGAAGAACTTTCCCTTGAACCCCTGTTCAGCTAGCAGGGCCTCGAGGTTCTCGACATAGCGGCTCACCTTGGGGCCGACAAAGGCATTCATCACCACGGTGGATGTGCGCTCGTATTCGCGGTATTCGCGCGACAGTTCATGGGATGCGGTGACGAACCAGCTGGAGTGCGCCTTGGCGATTTCGGCTGCGCGCTGCTCATGCATGGGATTGCGGTACGAGTGCAGGAAGCAGATGGCAATGGCCTCGGCGCCCTTGGCCTTCGCTTCGTCCAGCACCTTGATCAGATGCGCTTCATCCAGCGGCGTCACCACTTCGCCGCGCGAATTGAGCCGCTCGCGGGCCTCCAGCCGGTATTCGCGCGTGACAAAGGGTTCGTGGCGCCAGAACAGGTAATTGAAGGATTCGGTGCGGTTGCCGCGGCCGATTTCCAGCACGTCGCGGAATCCTTCGGTGGTGATGAGTGCGGTCTTTGCACCGTCTTTTTCAAGGCAGGCATTGATCACCAGCGTCGTGCCGTGAACGAAGATTTCAAACTGTCCGCCCGGTTTGCCGAGCTTTGCAAGGCAGTTGGCGATGCCGCGTGTCGGATTGTCGGGCGTCGTGGACGCCTTGGCGAACCAGCGCTCGCCGGTGCTCGTATCCACGGCAGCAAGGTCGGTGAAGGTGCCGCCGATGTCGACGGCGACGCGGATGGTGTTTGCTGAAGTCTTGCTGTTCAAGTGTTTTCCAATCAATTCATTTCAATGTTCAGGCCTTTGACTCGGCCGCCAAAATCTTCTCGTGACTTTTGCAGTCTGGCGATCAAAGCAGTTCCTTGCAGGGGAAAATCTTCCATGCCATTGGCGATGAGAATCTTTTCACGGAAGTTTTGCGTGGAGCGGATGGAAGTGGCGTCGTTCCCGATCTTGTCCATGACCGATTGTGGCGTGCCAGAGGGAACGTAAAGGGAGAACATGCCGCCTGTCTCGAATCCACCGTACCCGGCCTCGGCCAGAGTTGGCCCCTGGGGAATCGCGGAGGCACGCTGGTCACCCGTATAGGAGAGCCCCTTCAACCGGCCCGCATTCACCAGCGGTATTGCCGCGGTGAGTCCTGTCATGCCGAAATCCACCTGTCCTGCCATGAGCGAAGTCATCACTTCCGCGCCGCTCTTGTAGGGCACGTGCGTGGCGGTGAAGCCCGCCGCCTTGGCGAAGGCTTCGACATCGAGGTGCGCTGAACTGCCGACGCCAAAGCTTCCGTAGTTCATTGCGCCCGGCTTCGCCTTCGCCAGGGCGACAAGTTCCTTGACGTTGTTGGCGGCGACATGGTTGCCCGCGACCATGATGGCCTTGGTCTGTCCCATGCCGACCACGGGGATGAAATCCTTTTCCGGGCTGTAGGGCAGGTTCTTCTGGAGAAACTGCGCGGTGTTCATGTTGGTGCTGGTGGAAAAAAATATCGTATAGCCGTCGGGTGCCGAGCGGGCGGCCGCCACCGCGGCGATCACGCCGGTGCCGCCGACCCGGTGCTCCAGCGTCACGGGCTGGCCCCAGATGCGGCTGAGTTCCTGGGTCATTCCGCGAAGCAGTGTGTCCTGCACGCCGCCGGGCGGCTGGCCGATTAACACCCGCACCGGCTTGGCCGGGTAGGCCTGGGCTGACACACCGCCCGCGCAAACTGCCAGCGTCATCACCGCGGCATGCGCGCAGCGAAGAATCGTTTGGATCACAGGGGAGCGCATGTTGAATTCCTGATTGTTCAAGGTTTGGGCGGCGAAGTTTATCAGGCCAGCGCACGTGGCTTCGCGACACAAAATCCGGATGGCGGCTATTATTGGCGCTGCTTGCAAATGCCGGATTCCGGAATTCGCAATCTCACCTTCAGATCCGCCCGGATTCCGCGCGGGTAGTCACATTCAGGAGCACCCCTATGGTTCAAAATCAGACTTCGCTTGCCGCGAACGACGGTCTGTCCGATGCCGATCGGCAATTGCTGCGTGATTCGACGCGCGGCTTTCTGGCCAGCCGCTGGCCAGCCGAAACGGCGGTGGAACAGTCCAACGATCGCAATGCCCTCATCAACCTGTGGTCCGATGTGGCCGCACAAGGCCTTTCCACGCTCGGCGCTGATCCAGCCGAAGGCGGCCTGCGCGAAATCGTTCTGGTGTTCGAGGAGCTCGGTCGCGCGGCCTGTCCGGCACCTTTGCTCGGCGCTGTCATTGCCAATTCGCTGCTTTCGCCCAAGCGAAAATCCTCCAAGCCTGCCGCGGCGCTGCTCGACCAGCTCGCCGAGGGCAAGGCACGCATCTCGGTGGCCTTCGGTCCCTTTGACGGCGATGAGGCGGCCGGCGGGGCGAAGCTGGCCGGAACCACCTGCAAGGGGCGCGCAGGATTCCTCGAAGATGCCGTCACCGCAACACACCTGCTGGTCCTTTGCGATGACCCGGCCGGCGTGCTGATTGTCAGCACGGATTCGGCGGGCGTCACCGTGACTGAAACGCCGGGCATGGCCCGACCCTCGCTTGCCGAGGCCAGCTTCAACAAGGCGCCGGCCACATTGGTGAAAACCAGCGTTGCCGCGATGAAGGATGCCGCGATGATTGCGCGCCTTGCCTGCGCTTCCCGCGCGCTGGGCGCCGCGCAGCGGACGTTTGAACTGGCGGTAGAACACGCCAAGGTCAGAAAGCAGTTCGATCAGCTGATCGGTTCGTTCCAGGCGATCCAGCACAAGCTGGCGAACAGCCTGATCATCCTCGAAGGTACCCGTCTTACCATCGCGCAGGCGGCCGAAGCCTGTGATCTCGGGGCGGGCGACTGGCAGGTCTTTGCTTCCGCAGCCCTCGCGTATGCCTGCCCGGGCCTGCGTGAAGTGGCGGTGCAGAACCACCGCGCGCTGGGCGCCATCGGTTATGCCGAAGAACACGAGGCACCGCGGCATTTCCGCCGGGTGCACACCGATGTCGCGCGATTTGGCGGTTCGACCCGTGCGCGCGGCGAACTTGCCGATTTTCTGCTCGGGAGGAAAGCATGAGCACACTGCCATCATTGAATGTCGATCCGAAAGTCGAAGCTTTCCGCAAGGAAGTGCGCTCGTGGCTTGCAAAAAACTGGCCCGAGAAAAAGCGCGCCGAACATGCGGCGCGCCTCTTCAAGGATCGTGGTTATGACCGGGAATTCTCGGCGGCGATGGGTCGCGACGGTTGGATTGGCGTGGGCTGGCCAAAGGAGTTCGGCGGGCATGGACGCAGCCCCTCCGAGCAGGTGGCCTTCATCGAAGAGATGGCTCGCGCCGATGCGCCGCTTGGCGCGCACAGCACCGGTGAATCCATCGTCGCGCAGGCGCTGATGCTGCATGGCTCGCCCGAGCAGAAGGCGGAATGGCTCACGGCCATCCGCAAGGGGGAGCGGCATTTTTCGCTGGGTTACAGCGAACCCGAGGCGGGGTCGGATCTCGCCGGCCTTAGAACCAAGGCAGTGCGCGACGGCGACGATTACGTGGTGAACGGCCAGAAGCTCTGGTCCACCGGCGGCGACAAGGCCGAGTATGTCTGGCTTGCGGTGCGCACCAGCGCCGAGGCGAAAAAGCATGCGGGCATCAGCGTGCTGATGGCCAGTCTGCGTTCTCCGGGGGTCACCATCCGTCCGAGCATGGCGCTCTACGGCAAGACCTTCAGCGCGGTGTTCTACGACAATGTTCGGGTACCGGCCAAGTGCATGGTGGGACCGGAGAACGGCGGCTGGAAGGTGATCACTGATGCGCTCGCAGCCGAGCGTGTGATGATCGGCG
>CAIUKQ010000048.1 GCA_903899705.1 uncultured beta proteobacterium | reverse complement strand
GGTGTTGTCCTTCTTGTCCCATAGGGAAAGTTCCCTCAGGACCTTCTCGATGTACGCCGGATTCGCGGGTTTGCCGAACAGGCCGCGACTGAACGTCGTCGTGGCCCACACGGTCTCGAAGGCATCGGAGGTCAGCTCCTGTGGCACCAGCCCGATCATGGAACGGGCCGCGCGGAAATCGCGAATGACATCATGGCCGTCCACCGTCACGCGCCCCTTGCTGGGATTGACGATGCCGCAGATGATGCTGATGAGCGTGGTCTTGCCCGCGCCGTTGGGACCGAGCAGGGCGAAGATCTCGCCCCGGCGTATCTCGAGATGGATGTCCTTCAGCGCCTGGAATCCGGAGGCGTAGGTTTTGGAAAGTCCGTCGACACGAATGATGGCTGGCATGCGCGGATGATAGCGGATTGACCGGCTCCCCCGGTGCGCCAACGCCCATCATTCGAAGGCATTATGATTCGTGCGGTTCCGCTGACAGGGAGAAATCATGAACGGTGAATTGTCCATCCTGAATGACCGGTGGGTTCGTGCATCCGCAGTTGCACTTCTCGCATCAATATCCCTGGGGGCGGGGGCACAAGACTACCCCTCGAAACCGGTGCGCATGGTGCTCGGATTCCCGCCTGGCGGTAACGTGGATGTCGTCGCACGCATCGTGGCGCAGAAAATGGGAGAGGGCCTGGGCCAGCAGGTGCTGGTGGAAAATCGCGCCGGGGCCGGAAGCGCCATCGCCAATGAATATGTTTCCAAGGCGGCCCCCTACGGCTACACCCTCCTGCTGGTGAGCGGTGCCCACGTCACACTGGCGGCCACGGTGAAGAAACTCCCCTATGACCCCGTCCGTGATTTCACCTTCATTTCGCCCGTGGTGACCTACCCACTGGTGATCGTGGTTCGACCCGATTCGAAATTTTCCTCGGTCTCGGACCTGGTTTCCTACGCGCGGTCCAATCCCGGCAAACTCAATTACGCCACGCCGGGCGTGGGCACGCTCTACCATCTGGCCATCGAAAGTTTCAGCGCCGCAAGCGGGACCGAATCCACCCATGTGCCTTTTCGCGGCGGTTCCGAGCCCGTGACAGAACTGCTGGCAGGACGCACGGATTTCCTGTTCGATGCGCTGACCGTGATCTGGCCGCAGATACAGGCTGGCAAACTGCGCCCGCTCGCGGTGACATCCGCCGCACGCTCGCCCACGTTGCCCAACGTGCCTACCGCTTCCCAGTCGGTGCCGAACTTCGTCTCCACATCGTTTTCAGGCATCGGTGGACCACCGGGAATGGCACCGGCGCTGGTCGAACGCCTCAATCGCGAACTGCTGCGCGTGTCCGAACTACCCGACATCCGGCAGCGGTTCGGCGAATCCGGTGGCGAAGCCAAGTGGAGTTCGCCGGAGGATTTCCGCAAACTGGTCGAGAACGAGATCAGTCAGTGGAAAAAGGTGGTTGAAACACGCAGGATCGATATCCGGTAGCACCTCCGGTGCACCAGAGATATCTGCCCACCGAGCGTTGAGCGAACAATTTTATGTTATTGTTTTTAATAATAAATATTGCCGTATCGAAACAGTACAAACATGACGACCACCCCCGTTCGCCGGCCACGAAATACCCACGCGCACTATCATGCCCACGTTTATTTCAATGAAAATACTTCGGATCACGCTTACGACGTCTGCCAGCGTGCCGGCGAAACGTTCGGTGTGCTGGTTGGGCGTTTCCACAAAAAGCTCGTCGGCCCGCACCCGGCGTGGAGCTGTCAGCTGAGTTTCAACGCCGCCCAGTTCGATTGCCTCGTCGACTGGCTGGAGCGCAACCGGAAAGGCCTCACGGTTTTCGTGCACGGGCTATCGGGTGACGCGATCGAGGACCACACCACGCATGCGACATTCCTCGGCGAGCCGGCAACATTGAATCTGGAGGTCTTCCGGCACTGATCGCAGCAGGTTCCGGAGGAGTCCCGCAATCACGCGGGGACCGCGAAATTCCTGGGAGGGGAAATCACGATGACAGTGAATGAAACGCCGCCGGTCCTCGTGCGACTGGAACGATGGCTGACGCGGGCGACGCAACCGATTGCCTTCATCGGTGTGCTGGGCATGCTGATCGTCTCGGGCATCACGGTGGTGGATGTGCTGCTGCGTTGGCTGGGCGTGCCGCGCGTTTCGGCGATGAACGAAATCGTGGCGATGACCTTTGCAGTGGCGGTATCGGCCTGCGTGCCGGCCGGATTGGCAGGCGGCGTCAATCTTAAAATCGATATCTTTGCACGCTGGTTTGCCGGACGGCTGGCGGCATGGCTGGACGCTTTCGGCGCCCTGCTGCTGTTTGCCTTCTTCGCGGTTCTCGCATGGCGTCTGGGCGTGCATGCGCAGTCGCTGGCCTCGCGCCACAGCACCACCATACTCATGGCATGGCCGCAGGCCCCCTTCATGTATGCCGCGGCGGCGCTACTGGGCGCGGGCGCGCTGGTGCAGGCCGTGGTCACGCTGAATGCGTTCATCCGGGCAGTGCGGTTTGACAAGATCGCCTCTCCCGCAAAGGCTTCCACCGCGGCGGTGATCATGGTGAGCCTCTCGGGCGTCGCGCTGCTTGCCGTCATCGGATTCGCCATCGCCGATTTTTCAATGGTCTCAACCTGGACCCGAAGCAACGTCGGGCCCGCCGTCGCAATTGCTTTTGTATTCATGTGGATGTTCATGTTCGGACTGGTGCCTCTGGCCGCCGTGATGGGTGTGGTGGGCGTGGTGGGCTCGGCCCTTTTCATAGGCTTCGAGCCTTCGTTCAGCGCATTCGCCACAGAGGTCGCGGGCTTCCTGACCAACAGCCAGGTGGCGACGCTTCCGCTGTTCCTGATGATGGGCAGCTTTGCTGCCATTGCAGACCTCTCCGACGACCTCTATCACCTGGCCAACGTCCTGGTCGGCCGGTTTCGCGGCGGACTCGCGCTCGCCACCATCGGAGGTTGCGCGGGATTCGGGGCTCTCACCGGCTCCTCCATGGCAACCGCGGCAACCATAGGACGCGTAGCGCTTCCCGAAATGGATGCGCGCGGATATTCGCCGGCGCTTTCCACCGGATGCTGTGCGGCCGGCGGCACGCTGGGCGCGCTGGTGCCGCCGGGCTCCGGGCCCTTGGTGGTGTTCGCCCTCCTGACCGAGGCCTCGGTGGGTCAGTTGTTCATCGCCTCAGTGGGTCCAGCCGTCGTGGCGATCGTGTTTTATTTCATTACCGTGATGTTGTATGTGCGGATTGCGCCTTCTTCTGCGCCGGTAGCGGAAAAAGCGCAGAGCGGCGACCTCCTCGCCGCGCTCAGGCGCTGCACCGCCGTGGGCCTGCTGTTTTTCGCCGTCATGGGAGGCCTGTACTTTGGCGTATTCACCGACAGCGAATCGGCGGCAGTCGGCTGCTTTGGCGCATTCCTCGTCGCCCTGTATCGCGGAAAACTCCGCCGCGCGACCTTCCTTGCGGTCATGTCAGAAACCACGGCCACCACGGCGCTGATCTACGGCCTCATATTCGGCGCGCAGGTGTTCTCGTTCTTTGTGGGAGTCAGCGCCCTGACCGAATCAGCGATTGCCTGGGTATCCAGCCTGGGTTGGGCGCCGATAGCGGTGATGGCGCTGCTTCTGGTCATGTACCTGGTACTGGGATCGCTGATGGAGTCGTTTGCCGTCATGGTGATCACCGTACCCATCGTCACACCACTGGTGCTCAAACTCGGCTACGACGTGGTGTGGTGGGGCGTGATCATGCTGTGCGTCGTTGAAACCGGTCTCATCCACCCACCCTTCGGGCTGAACGTATTCGTGCTCAAGAGCATGCTGCCCAAGGTTCCCCTGTGGACCATCTACAAGGGTGTGCTGCCCTTCGTCGCAGCGGATCTGGTGAAGCTGGTGTTGTTGGTATTGTTCCCCGTCATCACCCTGTGGTTGCCGTCTACCATGAAATAGTCAGACCTCGCCTGACTATTTCATGGTAGAGCTGGAAAGATCAGAACAGGGGAAGAGGGGGGGGCCTCTCCCCCTGTTACCCACCAACTCCCCAAGATACCGCAAGCATTGCAAGGGCTAACGCCCTTTTTGCAGGAAGCCACGATAGGCGGCCAGCACCTTGTCGCCGTCAGGCGTGGTCTTGGTCCATTCCTGAACCACCGGTGCGATCGCCTCCTGCCATTTCTTGTTCTGCTCGGCGGAAAGATTGACGATGGTGTGCTTGCCGGCCTTGCGCACGTCGGCCCGACCTTCCTCGTTGACGTTGTCCCACATGGCACCAAAGGCCTTGCTTTGCGCTTCGCCGGAAGCGGACTCCAGCACCTTCTTCACCGCCGGCGACAGCGTGTCCCATTTCTTTTTCGACATGAACACCATGCCGGTGGAGGCGCCGAGGGACGCATCGACGTGATGGAAAGTGACCTCGCCGAGTTTGAAAGGCTGAAACGCCGTCCATCCGGTCATGACGCCGTCCACGGTGCCGCGCTGGATCGCCTCGTACATTTCATTGAGCGAGATGGAGGCCGGTGTCGTGCCAAGGCGCGTTCCGGTCAGGCCGATGATGCGGGAAGTGACAATCATCTTGGTACCGGCCAGAGAATCGATGGATTTGGGTGTCTTCGCATAGTGCACACCGGCATGCGTTATCTGGCACAGATAAAGGGGAACGATTTCGTCGTATTCGGAATCAAGCAACCCGGTCTTATACAGCTTCCAGAGCGCCACCGAACCTTCTTCAGAGGATGCCGGCGCCACAAATGGCAGCGTGACGACTTCGGTCTTGCGGAATTTCCCGCCGACGGCGGACTGGATGGTCCAGGCCACCTGTATGACATCGGACAGCACCCGATCGTAGGCATTGCCGAGGTTGGCCAGGGTCAGACCGTCCCGGATGTCGAGCTTGACCACGCCCTTGCCCGCTTCGTTGACCTTTTGCGCCCATGGAATCAGGATGCGTTGCGACAGGTGCGCGTTAGGGGGATTGACCGTGGCGAAAGTGAGATTCACTTCCTGCGCACCGACGGGCAACGCAAAACCGAGGACGGCGGCAGCAATACAAAAAATGCGCATCGATTTCAACTCCATGATTTCCTCCTTATGATGATGACGCGGGCTACTCGACGGTGATGTTCGCCGCCTTGATGAGCTTTTGATATTTGGCCAACTGCTCCCGGGTCGCGGCACCCAACTCCGCAGGCGTGGAACCGCGCGGTGTCAGGCCCTGCGCCACCAGCAAACTGCGCTGCTCGGGTTCGCTCATGGCCTTGATGATTTCCGCATTCAGGCGCGACACGATGTCTCGTGGCGTGCCGGCAGGCGCCATCACCGCAAACCAGGAGTTGAACTCAAAACCGGGCAACCCCGATTCCCCCACCGTCGGCGTGTCGGAGAACTGCGCCATGCGCCGGGGCGTGGTCACCCCGATCAATCGCAGTTTTTTCGCCTGAATCAGTGAGTTGACCGTGGCCAGCCCCTGGAAGGCCACATCGACTTCCTTGCCTGCCACGCCCATGGCAGCCTGCGTGGCGCCCTTGTACGGAACATGTGTCAAGTGGATGGCGGCGCGATCGGCAAACAGGGCCATGGCCATATGCTGTGGACTGCCGTTGCCGCCGGAACCATAGTTTATTTTTCCGGGTGATGACTTCGCCGCGGCGATCAGATCCTGGGCCGTCTTGTAAGAAGAGTCCACGCCCACGACAAGCCCCCACTCGACGGTTGCCACCAGGGACACCGGTTCGAAATCCCTGACGATATCCCAGGAAATCTTGGCAATCAGGTTGGGCAGCATGGTCATGATGCTGTCGTTGAAGCCGCCGATGGTGTAGCCATCCGGTGCGGCCCGCGCCACGCGTTCCGTGCCGATCAGGCCGGCTGCCCCCGGCTGATTTTCAATAAGTATCTGCTGGCCCATGTTGGCGCCCATTTTCGTCGTGATGATGCGTGCCGCGTTATCGACGGCACTGGCAGCCGCCAGCGGAACAATCATGTGGATCGGCTTGGCAGGATAGGACTGAGCCACTGAATTTTGCGACAGGCATTGCAGGCCTGTGGCGAGCATCAACGCAAACGAAGATTTGGTCAGCGCATCGATCATGGAACAGGCCTCCAGGTTGAAAGTCCCGCGCATTATGCAATCAGACGCAAAATTCCGAGTTCGCCGGCCAGTTTGTCGAGCGCATCAATCAAAGCCGCTGGCAGCGGTATCCCTTCGCGTGCGTGAAGTTCGCGTTTTTGCGCGCTCTGTTCGCCCGGCAACCAGATGCGATCGACTCCCGGCATGCGACGACTTTCGCGAAGGTCACGGACAAGGCCGTCGATGCGCGCCTTGAACTGTGCGACGTCCTCCCAGGCGGAAAGATCAATCATGCACACGGCCTGGCCCGTGTTGGTCACGCTCGAATCATCATGGTTGAAATCGATGACTTCCCGGCCCATGGCCGCGCCGTTCAGGGTGCCCGCCAGGATGCCCACCACCAGCGACAGGCCATAGCCTTTGTAGCCGCCAATGGGAAGCAGGAACCCCTCGTCGGCCCTTGTGGGGTCGAGCAGAGGCCGACCTTCCCGATCCATCATCCACCCCTCCGGCATCATCTCGCCGCGCTGCGCCCTCGCCTTCACCTTGCCGTAGGCGGCAACGGTGGTGGCCATGTCCAGAACCACGGGGGATTCCGAGCCGGCGGGGAT
>CAIUKQ010000047.1 GCA_903899705.1 uncultured beta proteobacterium | reverse complement strand
GAGCTTCTGGCCCTGCTCGAGATCGTATTTGACGATGGCGCCCAGTTCGGCCGGCGAACTCGCGAGTGAATCCGTGGATTGCTGATCGAATGCGTCCATCACTTCCTTCGATTTCAGGGCGGCGAGCGCGCTTGCATTGAGCCGGCTCACCACAGCAGGAGGCATGTTGGCCGGACCGAAGAGCGCAATCCACCCCGGAATCCGGCGGAATCCCGGGAGCGTTTCCGCGACCGTTGGCAGATTCGGCATCTTCGGGCTGCGCTTTGCCGAGGTCAGCGCCAGAATCTTGACCTTGTTGACATTGCTACCCAGGTTGCCAAAGCTCGGAAATGCGACGTCGACTTCGCCGGCGATGATGGCAACTGCCTGCGGCCCGGTTCCCTTGTAGGGCACATGCAGCATGTCCACGGCCGTGAGCAGCTTGAGCGCCTCACCCTGGAAATGAAAGGCGGATCCGATCCCTGAACTGGCATAGGTGAGCTTTCCCGGAGACTTCCGGGCGTAATCAAGCAACTCCTTTACCGAGTCGACCGGCAGTCCGGAGCGCACCGCCAGCGCCTGCACGGACTCGTACAGGTTGGCGATCGGCGTGAAGTCCTTCACGGGATGGAAGGGCACGTTCTTCGAAAGGATGACACTGGTGATCAGGGTGCTCGAGGCCGGCACCAGCAGCGTGTAGCCGTCCGGGGCGGCCCGTGCCACCACGTCGGCGCCGATGATGCCGTTGGCCCCGGCGCGGTTTTCCAGAATCACCGGTTGCCCGATGTTTTTCGACATTTCATTGAGCACAACACGGGCCAGCACATCGACACCGCCCGGCGGGTAGGGAACCACGACTCGGACGGGTTTTGACGGAAAGGCCTGCGCGCCACAGTCGGCCGCAATCGAAAGCAGTGATGCGAATGCCAAAGCCGGAAGCCTGCAGACGTGACTTTCCATGGTTTCCTCCATTTGAACCGGTTCGCAAACGGTACCACGAAGGTACTTCGCGGCAAAAGGTCCACCGTTTGATTCACTGCTTGTTGCGCGGGAGTCGCGACATTACACTTGCGCACTTTTGCGCCACGTCAATCACACGCGCCGGCGGCGTGACACGATGGCCGCCTGACAGGAGCATTGCATGACATCCACGACCGAAAAAATACCCGTGCTGATTGCCGGCGGCGGCCCCGTTGGCCTTGCGGTCGCGGGCGACCTCGGATGGCGGGGCATTCCTTGCATCGTTATTGAAAAAGGCGATGGCTCGGTGAATCAGCCGAAGATGGACCTCCTGGGCCTGCGCACCATGGAGTTCTGCCGCCGCTGGGGCATCGTCGACTGGGTGGAGAACGCCGGTTACGAGCGCGACCACCCGCAGGACTGCGTCTACCTGAGCGCGCTGTCGGGTGGGTTTGAATTCGGACGCGATTTTTTCCCGAACCCCTGCGATGAAGTCTGCCCGCCACAGAGCCCGCAGCATCGCGAACGTCAACCGCAGAATTTCTTCGATCCGGTGATCGCGCGGTTCGCGCGTCAGTTTGCGCATGTCGACTTTCGGTATCACACCGAAATGCTCGGATTCGAGGAGCACGCGGGCGGCGTGCGGGCCGAAGTGCGGAACATACAATCCGGGAAGACTTCAGTCATCGAGGCCTCGTACCTGGCCGGGTGCGACGGCGGTGGCAGCGTCGTGAGGGCAAAGCTGGGCGTGAAACTGCCAGACACCGCGGTGCTCACCTACACCACCAACGCCATTTTCCGCTGCGCCGGTTTCTGGAAGCTCGTGGACAAAAAACCAGGCTACCGCTTCATCTTCATCGGTCCGGAAGGCACATGGGCCACCATCGTTGCGATCAACGGCCGCGACGAATACCGCTTCTCCTTTGTGGGCGACGGCAACAAGCGCGCATTGACGGAGCCCGAGTTGCGCGATGCCATCAAGAAGGCGGTCGGGCGTGATTTCGAATTCGAAATCCTGTCCACCATGCCGTGGATACGCCGCGAATATGTGGCCGACTCCTATGGGACGGAGCGCGTATTCCTCATCGGTGATGCGGCGCACCTGAATTCACCGACCGGCGCCTTTGGCATGAACACCGGCATGCAGGATGCCGTGGACATCAGCTGGAAGCTGGAGGCTGCCGTGCGCGGCTGGGGCGGTCCGAAACTGCTGCAGTCCTATGGCGCCGAGCGCCGCCCTGTGGCCCTGCGCAACGTCAAGGAGGCCACCGCCAACTTGAAGCGCATGATGTCCACCCGCGAAAAGAAACCGCCGAAGGAAATATTCGAAGCAGGCGCGACCGGCGACCACGCCCGGGAAGTTTTCGGCACCGAATACAAGGACATGATGAAACAGGAGTGGTTCACTCTGGGCATACACCTGGGCTACTGGTACGAAAATTCGCCGGTGATTGTTCCCGATGGCACACCGCAGCCGCCCGACGAAGTCATGACCTACAACCAGACCGCGCGACCCGGCTCGCGCGCGCCGCACGTGTGGCTTGCCCCGGGAAAATCCACGCTCGATCTGTTCGGCAAAGGATTTGTGCTGCTACGGTTTTCAACCGAGGCCGATGCGGGCCCAATGCTTGCGGCGGCAAAGGCGAAAGGCGTACCGATGCACCTTGAGGACATCAACCAACCCGACGCGGCAACGGCCTATGGGCGG
>CAIUKQ010000046.1 GCA_903899705.1 uncultured beta proteobacterium | reverse complement strand
TGCCTACCTGCCGGCATTCCGTGAAGCGCAGGAAGCCGCGAAAGCCGGCCAGCCTGCCCTGATCGAAGTGATGTCCAAGCAAAACCACAAGTTCTCGCGCTACTGATCCTTCCTTCAACAAAGGAGCAGACATGAAACCGGTAAATCGCAAATTACTTCGGACAATGGCGCTGACGGCCTTCCTTGCTCTGCCCGTGCCGTCCATGGCGCAGTCCTACCCGGTGAAACCGGTCCGCATCATCGTTCCCGCCGCCCCCGGTGGCGGACTGGATGTCACCGCCCGCATCTTCTCGGCGCGACTCTCCGACACCTGGGGCCAGCAGGCCGTGGTGGAAAACCGTGCCGGCGCGAATTTCATCGTGGGAACGGAAACGGTGGCCAAGTCCGCGCCGGACGGCTACACCCTGCTTTTCACCAGCCATGCGGCGCTCACCATCAACCCGGTGACCTACGCCCGGCTCCCCTACAGCGTGCAGGACCTCGCACCCATCACCATTGTCTATGTGACGCCCTCCGCACTGCTGGTCAACGCGGCGTTGCCGATCAAATCGGTGCAGGATCTGATCGCGCAACTGCGCGCAAACCCGGGCAAGTTCAACCACGGCTCCAACAGCGCCTCCACCATCCTCGCCTCGGAACTGCTGAAGTCGATTGCCAAAGTCGAATTCCAGGACATCAACTACAAGGGTGGGGTTCTTGCCGCGGCAGCCACGGCGGCCGGAGAAATCCAATTCTGTATTGTCGACATGGGCAGCGCTACAGCGCCGGTCAAAGCAGGCCGCGTCCGCTTGCTGGCGGTGACTACGCCGCAGCGCTCCAAACTCAGCCCCGATGTGCCCACGGTTGCCGAACAGGGCGTGCCGGGATATGCCTACACCGGCATGACCGCCATGCTTGCCCCCGCCAGAACCCCGCCTGAAATCATTGCCCGCGCCAACGCAGCCATGAAGCGCGTGCTATCGGAACCCGAAACCAGCGCAAAGATCGAAAGCGTCGGAGGGGAAGTTCTTGCCAGCAGCCCCGAGGAAACGGGCCGCATCCTGCGCGAGGAACTGGAACGCTGGGAAAAGCTCGTGAAAGAACGTGGACTGAAATTCCAATAGCCAGACCTACCCGACCCGCGTTCAGGCGAGGGCCGCGCGCAGGCCGATCAGCACGAACAACACCCCCGCCAGTCGATTGAGCCAGGTGCCGGCATTCGGACGCTGCGTCAGCCACTCCCCTATCGAGCCCGCACTCAAGCCGATGACACCAAACAGGATCGCGGTCTGGGCCATGAAGATGGCACCCAGCACTGCCATCTGGACTTCGGCATTGCCCGAAGGGTCGACAAACTGCGGCAGATACACCAGAAAGAACAGCGTCACTTTCGGATTCATGATGTTGCCAAGGACACTCTGCCTGAAGATCACCCATGTGCGCGCATGCCCGCCGTCCTTTGACCGGGCGAATGCGCCCTTTGCCCGCAACGCCTGAATACCCACCCAGACCAGATAAATGCCCCCGGCGACGCGAATCGCGCCGAACGCCGAAGGCGAGGCACGCAACACGGCCGCTATGCCCAGTACCGCAAGCGCCGTATGAAACAGGCATCCCGTGGCGAATCCCAGTGCCGCCGCAATTCCACC
>CAIUKQ010000045.1 GCA_903899705.1 uncultured beta proteobacterium | reverse complement strand
GGACAGGCGGAACTCCACCCATTCGGACAGGATCTGCCTCAGGTTCTTGCTTGCGGGACGTCCATCCAGGCCGACCATTACAAAATTGATCGACGCGTTGGTCTCGAGGCTCGTTTTGGCGAGCAGCAGTTGCGCGAATTCGTCTTCGTCTATCCGCGAAGTCTTGGGCTCAAACACCAGCCGCACGTGATGTGTTCTGTCGGACTCATCGCGGGCCTTGTCCAGCATCGACAGCATCAACTGTTTCTCGCGCTGTTGATCCGGCGTCAGCGATTTCTTTCCGGCCTTGGGCTGAGGATTGGTGATCGCCTCGATCTCCTCCAGCACCTTCCGGGCCGAGGTCCCCGGCGGCATTTCATGCACCACCCATTGCCACTGGCCCCTTGCCAGACGTTCAATCGTCCATTTCGCCCGGACCCGGACCGATCCCCTGCCGCCGGCATAGGCATCGCGCATGTCTGCCCGCGGCGTGATGATTTGCCCGCCACCGGGGAAATCAGGCCCTTTGATGTACTTCATGATGCCGGCGATCGTGAGTTCCGGATCGCGGATCATGGCAATGGCTGCCGACGCCACTTCGTTCAGGTTGTGGCAGGGAATTTCCGTGGCCATGCCCACTGCGATGCCCGAGGCGCCATTGAGCAGGACCACCGGCAGTCGGGCCGGCAACAGCTGAGGCTCTTCGAGACTCCCGTCATAATTCGGCGTGAAATCAACGGTGCCGCTGTCGAGTTCCGCCAGCAAAACCTCCGAGAATTTCGTCAGGCGGGCTTCCGTATAACGCATCGCGGCAGGCTCGTCGCCATCACGCGAACCGAAATTGCCCTCGCCATCGACCAGCGGATAACGCATGGTGAAATCCTGGGATATGCGCACCATGGCGTCATAGACCGAGGCATCACCGTGGGGATGGAATTTTCCCAGCACGTCGCCGACCACGCGCGCCGACTTCTTGCGGGGCGTTCCCGCCCGCCCGCCCATCTCCCACATGGCATAGAGGATGCGCGCCTGAACGGGCTTCTGGCCATCGGTGACCCGCGGCAAGGCGCGGTCCTTGACCGTGGCAATCGCATATTGCAGGTACTGCGTCGATGCATACTGCCCGAGCGGCAGCGCATCGCCGAATTCGCCCGACATGGGCGCAAACCGTGCCGGCGGTTCCCCGCCGCCGCCCTCAACAACCGGTTCGGACTTGTCCTGCTTTTCCTTTACATCCACCACCGCTCCTTCAAACAAATCTTTCTGATTGCCCATGTCGATTTGAACCGGGCAAAACTCAGGAAATATCCGCGTCGACCAGGTTGCCGTACGCCTCCATCCACTCCCGCCGCATGGATGCGTTTTCCTTCGCCATCATCATGTTGAATACTTCGCGGTCCGGCTCCGCCAAGCTGTCGCCAAGGCTTAGCGGCAACATGCGGCGCGTATCCGGATTGAGCGTGGTCTCCCATAGCTGCTCGGGGCTCATTTCGCCCAGGCCCTTGAACCGGCTCACGGCCCAACTGCCGGGTTTAACGCCCTCGTCTTCGAGCTTTACTTCGATCGCCGCAAGTTCCGCCTTGTCCAGGGAATAAAGCTTGCGGGCCGGCTTTCCCTTGCCCGCTGAAGGCACATCAATCCGGAACAGGGGTGGCTGGGCGACATAGATGTTACCGGCCTCCAGCAATTTCGGGAAATGCCGGAAAAACAACGTCAGCAGCAGGACCTGGATGTGGGCGCCGTCCACGTCAGCATCGGCCATGATGACGATCTTGCGGTAACGCAGTCCCGAGAGATCCGCAGCCACTTCCCCGCCATGCGGTTCGACGCCGATGGCCAGGGCAATGGCCTCGATTTCCTTGTTCGCGAAAAGCGTGTCGGGATCATCCTGCCAGGTGTTCTTGGGCTTGCCCTTCAAAGGCAGCACTGCCTGAAACTCCTTGTCGCGCGCCTGCTTGGCCGATCCGCCCGCCGAATCCCCCTCGACGATGAACAGTTCATTCCGGTCCGGATCATCCGATGCGCAATCGGTCAGTTTCCCCGGCAATACGGCCACACCCGAGGATTTCCTTCGCTCCACCTTCTGGGCGGCACGCGTGCGCGCCACCGCCTGGCGCATGACCAGGTCGGCAATGCGCTTGCCCTCATCGGTATTCTGGTTCAGCCACAATTCAAACGGATCGCGCACCATCTGGGCGACAAGCTTGACCGCGTCGCGCGAAATCAATTCGTTCTTGACCTGCCCCTTGAACTGCGGGTCCAGCATCTTCACCGACAGCACATAGGACGCCCGCGACCACACATCTTCGGGTACGACCTTGAGTCCGCGCTGGCTCATCGCATGCAATTCGATGAAATTCCGGATGGCGTTGTAGACCCCCTCGCGCAGACCCGAGACATGCGTTCCGCCATGACGCGTGGGAATCATGTTGACGTAGGCTTCTGACACCACCTCGCCCTCGCCGGTCCAGGCAATCGCCCACAGCGCACCTTCACCTTCGGTGAAACTGTCGGATTCAGACTGCGCCGAAACGTAGCGTTCACCGAAAAAGGTTTCCGCGACGGGATCATTGCCGGAGATCGCAGTGGCGAAGTAGCCCTTGATGCCCTCGGGGAAATGCCAGGTCGTGGTGTCGATCTTCCCCGCTTTTTCAATACCCAGCGAGAACTTGACACCCGGCAACAGCATCGCCTTTGCGCGCAGCAGCAACGCGATGTCCTGGACCACAATTTTTGGCGAATCAAAATAATGGGGATCTGGCCAGAATCGGATGTGGGTGCCCGAATCGCGGGGGGCGGCAGCCCCCATCTTCTTGAGTGGCTCCTTGACCTTGCCATTGTCGGCAAACACAAGCCGGTGAACAGCCCCATCGCGCGTGACCTGGACTTCGAGACGGGTCGACAGGGCATTGGTGACGCAGATCCCCACGCCGTGGAGGCCGCCCGCTATCCGGTAAGCGGCATCCTTGTCAGTCTTTCGGAATTTTCCGCCGGAATGCAGAGTCGTGAAGATAACCTGTACCGCAGGCACTTTCTTTTTGGGGTGGATGTCTACCGGGATACCCCGCCCGTCATCCTCGACGGATGCCGAACCATCCTCATAAAGCACCACGGAAATGTTCTTTGCGAACCCTGCCAGCCCCTCGTCCGAGGAGTTGTCGATGACCTCAACCAGGGCATGGTTCGGGTTCATCGGGTCGGTATACATCCCCGGACGATGAAGGATGGGAGACAGATCCTCAAGGATCTCGATGTCTTCGGCGCTGTAGCCCCTGGATTTTGTAGCCATACCCTGCTTTTTTCTTCAGCCTTGGATTCAACGGGGCGAAATCATACCCCGCCCGGGCGACCCAATCGGCCACATATCGTTAATTGGCTGAATTTATTAGGGAAACGCTGATCAAGCCGGTTATCAATTCCCTGCCAATCAGCGTTTCCCTCTGAAACGGGGGAGTTACGAGGGGGCGTAGGCCGAATGGTACTTACTTAAGGATAAGCCCCTGAAGTGTCGTGTAAAAAGGCCGGCTCGATGCGTGCTAAGTTGGAGTTGCGAAACAACCATCCAACACTCAAGGAGCCAGCCACCAT
>CAIUKQ010000044.1 GCA_903899705.1 uncultured beta proteobacterium | reverse complement strand
CACCGCGGCGAGCCAGGAGCAGAGCTCGGGCATCGAGCAGGTGAATCAGGCCATCACGCAGATGGACGAGGTGACGCAGCAGAACGCGGCGCTGGTGGAGGAGGCGGCGGCGGCCGCCGAGTCGATGCAGCAGCAGGCGCAAAGTCTGGCGCAGGCGGTGAGCGTGTTCAAGCTCTCGCATGGAGATCAAGTGGCGCGCGCATCACAGGCGGCGCAGAAGCCTTCGCAGACCGGCGAGCGTCGCGGCCCCGGACGGGCGAAGAACGTGGCGCGTCTGCCGGCCAAGGCGAAATCCATGGCTGCGGAGCGGCCTGAATCCGGCGCGAGGACCGGCACCGACGACGATTGGACTGAATTCTGAGCCGGGCGGTGACCGGGGATTCGGGGGAGGGAGAGGATTCTGCAGGGACGATATCCCTGCGGTTCACACATTACCCATGGAAAGGACAAGCATGAAAGTCAGTTCAACAGGCCATTCCGAATCGCGATATCGCGGTGGCATGAGCCTGAATGCAATGCTCACAATGCTCACGGTAGTCGCCGCCCTTGCCTCCGCGTCCATCGGCACCCTTTCGCTGTGGGCGGAGGATCGAAGCGCCGGGGCGGCCTCGGAAGCCTTTGTGGCCAAGGATGTGACGGCCGACATCCTGCCGCCCCCCCTGTACCTCATCGAGATGCGACTGCTGCTCTCTCAAGTGGTGGAAGGCAGCATGCCTGCCGGGGATGCGCGCAAGAATTTCGAACGTCTGAAAACGGAGTATCTGGAACGGGTGGCGTACTGGCGGGCACATCCTCCCCATGGGCTGGAGGTCAGTTTGCTCGGCGCCCAGCATGAAGCGGCGCAGAAATTCATCGCCACTGCATCGCAAGTGATTGACTCGGTTGGTGGAGGGCAAAGCGACACGGCGAAATCGGCGCTTGTGGCCGCCCACACCCAGTACCTGGAACACCGCAAAGGCGTTGACGCCACCGTGTTGCAATCGATGGCATTCGCCGAAAAATCGATCGCAAGCTACCAATCGACGGTATCAGCGATGGTCTGGGTACAGGCGATTCTGCTGCTGCTGTCCACAATTGGCCTGGTGGTGTTCGGATTGTGGATTCGACGTGCGGTTCTGGCGGCGGTTGGCGGTGAGCCTGCACTGGCGGCCAGTCTCGCCCGTTCGGTTGCCCAGGGTGATCTGTCGACCCGCATTCCTGTGGCGCCAGGGGACCAGACCAGCATTGTGTCTGCTCTGGGCCATATGTGCGACGCGTTGGCAGATGTCGTTTCGCAGGTTCGCCGCAATAGCGACTCCATTGCCACGGGGAGCAGGGAAATCGCGCAGGGCAACGCCGACCTGTCGCAACGCACCGAGGAGCAGGCCTCGTCGCTGGAGGAGACGGCCTCGTCGATGGAGGAGTTGACCTCGACGGTCAAGCAGAACGCCGAGAATGCGCGCCAGGCCAACCAACTGGCGGTGGGGGCCTCTGACGTGGCGGTCAAGGGCGGGGACGTGGTCAAGCAGGTGGTGACGACCATGAACGGCATATCGGAGTCCTCCAAGAAGATCGCCGACATTATCGGCACCATCGACGGCATCGCTTTCCAGACCAACATTCTGGCCTTGAACGCCGCGGTGGAGGCGGCGCGCGCCGGCGAGCAGGGTCGGGGATTCGCGGTGGTGGCCACCGAGGTGAGGAATCTGGCGCAGCGCAGTGCTGCGGCGGCGAAAGAGATCAAGGAGCTGATCACCGACTCGGTGAGCAAGGTCGATGCGGGCTCGCAACTGGTGGACGACGCGGGCCGGACCATGGAGGAGATCGTGACCTCGGTCAAGCGCGTGACCGACATCAT
>CAIUKQ010000043.1 GCA_903899705.1 uncultured beta proteobacterium | reverse complement strand
CTCAATGCAAGCGCGCTCGCCGCCCTGAAATCGAAGGAAGTGATGGACGCATTCGATCAGCAATCCACGGATTCACTCGCGAGTTCGCCGGCCGAACTGGGCGCCATCGTCAAATACGATCTCGAGCAGGGCCAGAAGCTCGCCGATGCCATCGGTCTGAAGCCGGAGTAAGGCCCGTGAAGCGCGCCATCCTGATCGCAGCGTCGTGCACGGTGCTGATTGGCGTGCCGGGCGGCGTATTGGCCCAGCTGTTTCCCTCCAAGCCCATCCGCATCATCGTTTCCACTTCCCCGGGCGGCCTCACCGACCTGATCTCCCGCAATAGCGGGCAGTCGGTGACCGAGTCCACCGGTCAGCCGGTGGTGGTGGAGTATCGTCCCGGAGCCGGGACGCTGATCGGCTTTCAGGCCTGCGCCAAGGCGCCGCCCGATGGCTACACGGTGTGCGTAACGACACCCGAATCGATTGTGTACAACCCGCTGCTGTACGCGAAGCTGCCCTACGACCCGGAAAACGATTTTGTCGCAGTCACTAATCTCGCCACCGGTGTGGGTGGTGTCATCGTCGCGCACCCGTCGGCCCCCGGCAACAACTTCGCCGAAATAATCGCCTATGCGAAGGCCAATCCCGGCGCGCTGAATTACGCCACCTGGGGCTCGGGCAGTGTGCCGGGGATATTCCTCGGATGGATCAATTACGCGAACGGTGTGAACATCACGCCGGTGCCCTACAAGGGCGCGGGACCGTCATTGCCCGCCATCGTCGCCGGTCAGGTGCATCTGACCTACAGCGCGATCGGCCTTGTTGCGCCGCACGTCAAGGCGGGAAAGCTGAAACTCCTCGCAGTGGCCGGCACCAAGCGCTCGCCCTTCGTGCCCGATACGCCGAGCCTGGGCGAATTCAACAGCGATCCGGGTCTCAACAGTTATTTTGCGATGTGGGCGCCGGTGAAAACGCCCATGCCGGTGGTCGAGCGCCTCGCTACCGAATTCGGCAAGGCGGTGCACAGCGAACGCATGAAGGAACTGCTCAAGACCCAGGCGCTGATTCCGGTGGGCAACTCGCCTGCCGAATTCGCCGCCTTCCTGAAGGAGGACAAGGCCAATGCCGCGCGCATATTCAAGGCCGTCGGCATACGGCCGGGTGACGCGCCGCCGGCCTCCCAGTAACGCTACAGTCAGTTACTTGTCTCCCCATACCTCGCGGGCGACCTCGACCACAAGTTCGAGCTTCTTCCATTGTTGCTCGGCGGTGAGTTTGTTGCCGTGGTGGGTGGACGCGAATCCGCACTGCGGTGATATGCACAGATTTTCCATCGGTACGAATTTGGCCGCTTCGTCGATGCGTCGCTTCAATACGTCCTTCGATTCCAGTTCGGGCAGCTTGCTGCTTACGAGGCCCAGGACCACGCGCTTGTTCTTCGGCATGAACCGCAGCGGTTCGAACCCGCCGGCGCGATCCGAGTCGTATTCAAGGAAAAATCCGTCCACCTTGATTTCATTGAAAACCGCCTCGGCCACCGAGTCATAGCCGCCGGAGGCGACCCATGAACTCATGAAGTTTCCGCGGCAGGTGTGCATGGTGATGGCCATGCCGGCGGGCCGGTCGGCGATCGCGCGGTTGATGGCGGCCGCGTAGGTGTGCACAAGCTTCTCCGGATCGTCGCCTCGCTTTTTCGTCATCTCGCGAAAGGCGCTGTCGCACAGCATCGAGTAGCTGGTGTCGTCAATCTGCAGGTAATTGCAGCCGGCGGCGTGCAGGTCGCGGATTTCCTCGGCGTAGGCGCGCCCGACATCCACCCACATTTCGGCGACATCGGGATAGGCCGTGGTGCTCACCGAGTTGCGTCCGCCGCGGTGATGCAGCATCGCGGGAGCAGGGATGGTCATTTTCGGCGTGTGCTTGACGATGGACTTCAGGAACTTGAAATGCTCGACGAAGATCGGTTTGGTGCGCTTGAGTTTGCCCGCCACGAACATGATGGGCGGCATGTCATCGTTGGAGATGCCCTTGAACGCGGCCACGCCCGGATCGGGCTTGGTTTCCACGCCATCCAGACCCGAGAGGAAATCCACATGCCACCAGTCGCGACGGAATTCACCGTCGGTGATCGCCTGCATGCCGGTGCCTTCCTGACGGGTCACGGCTTCGCGTATGCAACGATCCTGAACCGCGCGAAGGGCCTCGGCGCTGATCTCGCCGCGTTTGGCTTTGACACGGGCCTCGGCAAGTTCGGCGGGGCGAAGCAGGCTGCCGACGTGGTCGGCGCGAAAGGGGAGGGTATTCGATTGGCTCATGTCATCCTCGTCAGTTTATTTACAGAGCCGGCAATTACCGCCCAAACTGCGCCAACACTGCGGTTAAGGGCAGCGGTTCTTGCCCATGGGGTAAAACTACTTTGATTTTAATGGTTTTTCTTTTTCGGTCATGAACCACGCCACGATGGCCGAGAGCAGCGTGATTGATGCGAGGAAGAGGAAGCACTCTTCAAAGGCGGAAAGAATTCCCGCCGCATCGCCGCCGATCACGGTCTTCGAGATGCCATGAGCGTGCAGGCGCCAGTCGACGAATATGCCTGTCATGCTGACGCCCACGGCGCCGCCAAGGTGGCGAAGAAAGATCGCCAGAGTCAGAGCCTGGGGCATTTCCGGACGCTGCAACCCGCGTGTGCTCCCCAGCAGCAGGGAGGGATGCAGGATTGCAAATCCCACGCGGCCGATGACGGTCCACGCGACGATGCTCCAGTAGGACGACTCATGGTCGACTGCCGAAGTCAGCAGGGTTGACGCAGCGAACAGGAGGCTGCCGATGATGACCAGCGGCCGCGACATCCACCGGTCGGCCATGCGTCCGCCGATGGGCATGCAAATGGCCAGCGCAATGCCTGCCGGAAGAATGACAAGGCCCGCATCGGAGGGCGAGTAGGCCAGGGCCAGTTGCAGGAACACCGGCAGGAGATAGGTCACGCCGAAAATGCTGAATCCGAACATGAAAGAGACCATGGCGCCGAACAGGAACTGCGGGCGCGCAAACAACCGGATCTGAAGCAGCGGATCGGATTTTCTGAGCTGATAGTGCGCAAATCCACCGAGTCCCGCGAACGCTGCTCCCAGCAGCAGCCACCCCGGCATCGTGTTGCCCCAGTGGGAGAACTGCGCGAGTGCATTGAGCAGGCAGACGATGGAAAGCGATATCCATGTCAGCCCCATCCAGTCAAGCGGCTTGCCCTGCATGAATGCCGAAGTCACCGGCAGGAACCGGCGCGCCAGCATCCACGCCACCAGTGCGAAGGGTACCGAAGCGAGAAATATGGAGCGCCAGCCGAAGGCTTCGACCATGTACCCGCCGATGGTGGGTGCGGAAGTTGGCGCCAGTACCGCGCCGAATCCGTACATGCCCATGGCGCGGCCCTGTTCCTCCGGGCCGAAGGCGCGGGAAATGACGATGTTGGGCAGTGGCTGCAGGATGCCGGCTGCGGCGCCTTCGATCACGCGCATCAGGATGAGCAAAGTGAAGTTCGCGGAGAACGCGGAGCCAATACCGCCGCAGACGATCACGAGAATCGCTCCCACGAAGGTGTGTCGCAGGCCGAATCGCGCGAGCAGCCAGGGGGTGAGCAGATGCGCGGGCAATGAGGCCACCATGAAGGCGGATGCCACCCACTGAGCCTGGCCCAGGCCGATGCCGAAATGCTGGGTGATATCCGGCACCGCGACGTTTGCGATGGTCGACGCCATGAACGAGCCCATGCTGCCGGCCATGACCGTGATCAGCAGCAGCCATTTGTAGCGCGGGCCGTGGCGGTCGCGCAGTTCGTCGGCGGAGTCTTTCGGGGCGGTGGCGATGACGGGATGCTCTGGTGACCGGGTGAAAATGCGCGCCCCATGTGCTTGCGCAAGGAACGGCATTTAGTGTATCACTCACTCTTCGCGGCGCGCCGCCATCACCTGAGACCGGAGCAGATTGCAATGTCACAAAACAAAACCGCCATCATCATCGACCCCAAGGTGGACTGGTATCGGTCGCAGTTCGCCGGCAAATACGCGGGCCTTGATGTGCACGTGTTTCCCGATGCGCATTCAGCCGGGGCGCTCGTTCCTCGCGCTGATGCGATTCTGGGTATGGGACATCATTTTCACGATGACATGGTGGGCAGGGCATCGAATCTGAAATGGATTCAGGCCTTCACCACCGGTGTCGACCAGATTGTTCTGCTGCCCTCGCTGCGTCCCGAGGTGACGGTGACCTCGATGCGCGGCATCCACGGTTCGCAACTGTCCGAGATGGCTTTCATGCACATGCTGAACCTGTCGCGCAATTACCGGCAGATTCTCAGGAACCAGGAAAACGCCGTGTGGGCGAAGGTGCCTCAGCCGCGCCTTTGCGACAAGACCGTGGTGATCGTCGGAGTGGGTCTCATTTCCGCGGAACTGGCGCCGCGCTGCAAGGCCTTTGGCATGAAGGTGATTGGTGTCACGAGCGCGCCGCGCGACCTGCCGGGGTTTGACCGCATGATGAGGCGCGAGGAGTTGGTGGATGCGGCGCGCCTTGCCGATTTCATGATCGTGCTGGCGCCCTATACGCCGGAGAACGACCAGCTCGTTAGCAAGACCGTGATCGATGCCATGAAACCCACCGCCATCATTGTCAACATTGCCCGCGGCGGGGTGTGCGACGAGGACGCCATTCTTGCGGCGATCCGTGAAAAGCGCATCGGCGGCGCGGGGCTGGACGTGTTTCGCACCGAACCGCTGCCGCCCGACCACCCGTTCTGGAAGGAAGAGCGCATCATGATCACACCGCGCATGTCAGGCGGAAGCGACGACTACCACACGCTCACGATCCCGACGATCAAACAGAATCTTCAATGCTTCGTCGAGGGTCGTATGCAGGACATGATCAACGTCGTGCCACATTGAACCGGAGACTGGAAATCCATGGCAGCAGCAATGAGTGAATCGCAGGATCGGCTGTGCTCCCCGATTTCCACCGCGGAACTGGAGCGGCGCTGGACGGTTGCGCGCCAGGGGATGGTGGATCTGGGTCTGGATGCACTGCTGGTGCAGGGGCTCAATGATTTCTCGGTGGGCGGATTTTTCCGCTGGTTCACCGGGCAGCAGCCGAGCAACGTGTATCCGCGCACGTTGTTGTTTCCCAGGGAGGGCCCGATGACTGCGATCGAGAACGGGCCGCTCGGTGGGGATGTGGCGCTGGATTCGGCCGATCCCATGAACTATGGCGTCGGCCGGCGGGCCTTTACCACCAGTGTCAGTTCAGTGGCCTACACAGGCGCCTATGATGCGGAGGTTGCGGCGCGGGAAATCGCGGGTGCGGGCTTCAAGCGGGTGGGGCTGGTCTGTTCCGCGTCGATGTCGCATGGTTTTGTCGCCGCGCTGCAGTCGGCGGCGGCCGGTGTCGATTGGGTCGATGCCACCGAGATGATCGAGCGCCACAAGGCGGCCAAGAGCGCCGAGGAGATCGAGTTGATACGCGGGTCGGCGGCGATGCAGGACCAGGTATTCGCCAAGGTGTGCGCGAATATCCGTCCCGGCATGCGCGAACACGAGGTGATGGCCTACGCGCAGTATCTCGGGCAGTTGATGGGCAGTGAAAGCGGGATCTTTCTGGGTTCAACGGCCCCCGAAGGCCGGGCTGCGATGTTCCGGCCGCGTTCACACTGGGGGCGCGAAATCCGAAAAGGCGACACCTTCACGCTGCTGATCGAGAACAATGGTCCCGGCGGCTACTATGCGGAGCTGTCGCGCACCCTGGTGTTGGGCCGCGCTTCCAGCGAACTGGTTGAAACGCACCAGCAGGTGCTGGAGGCGCGACAAAATACCGTCCGCCAACTGCTGCCGGGCGCGGATTGCAGTGCCATCTTTGCCGCTCACAACGACTACATGCGCCAACGCGGATTGCCCGAGGAGCGGCGCCTGTACGGCCACAGCCAGGGCTACGACCTGGCCGAGCGGCCCCTGTTGCGGCAGGACGAAACCATGCCGCTTGCCCGGAACATGCTTATGGCGGTTCATCCGACCATCGCCAACGCGCGGGTGTTCGTCACCATCACCGACAATTACCTGGTGCGGGGCGAGGGCGGGCCGGAGCGATTGCACAAGACGCCGGAGAAGATCGTCGAACTGTAGGCCGGATCCGGGGCCACCCGGAAATTCGGGGTGATTCATAATGGATCCGGAAAACGACGCAAGAGGCGATACATGGACCTGAAGCAGATCAATCTTTACGTTGACGACCGGCCCGCGGACAAGGTGTTCCGCGTGCATCGTGAAGTCTTCACCGATCCGGCGATCTTCGAGCTGGAGCTCACGCACATCTTCGAGCGCACGTGGAATTTCCTCGGGCTTGAATCGCAGATTCCGAATGCGAACGATTTCGTCACCAGCACCATAGGACGCACGCCGGTGATGCTTAGCCGCGGCGCGAAGGGCGGCCTCGGTGCCTTCCTCAACGCCTGCCGCCACAAGGGCGCGACGGTATGCCGCATGAGCCAGGGCAATGCGAAGTACCACGTCTGCCCGTATCACGGCTGGGCCTACGATTCGTCAGGGAAGAACGTCGACATCAAGGACCGCAAGTCCGGTTGCTATGCCGAAGCCTTTGACCGGGATAACCACGACCTGATCCCCATCGCCCGCGTCGCCAGCTACAAGGGCATGGTCTTCGGCAGCCTGTCTGCGGATGTGCTTCCGCTGGAGGAGTTTCTTGGCGACACAAAGTTCTTCATCGACATTGTGATGGACCAGGGGCCCAAGGGCATGGAGTTCGTGCCGGGCCACGCCAGCTACACCTTCCGTGGGAATTGGAAGCTGCAGATGGACAACGGCCAGGACGGCTACCACCTCACCTCCACGCATTCGAGCTTCATGGACCTGCAGGCGCGACGACGCGTTGGCGAGGGCCATGTCGAAGCGCGTCAGTTTGACTGGAAGCAACGCGCGAAGATGCGCAATGGCATGTTCACCTTCCCGTACGGGCATTCGGTGTTGTGGCTGGATCAGGTGGAACCCACCAAGCGTCCGTTCTATCCCGTGGTCGACGAGGTGCGCGCGCGCATCGGCGATCTTCGCACCGAGTGGGCGCTGAAGGCGCGCAATTACCAGTTCTTTCCCAACATGCAGTTCAACGATTCGGTGACCACCATGCTGCGGGTGTTCCGTCCGATTGCCGTGGACCTGACCGAAATGAATACCTACTGCCTCGCGCCCGTGGGCGAACGGCCCGACCTTCGCGCCTGGCGCCTGCGCCAGTTCGAGGACTTCTTCAATCCCAGTGGCATGGCCACGCCCGATGACACCGTCACCTACGAGGACTGCCAGCGCGGATTCGCCTCGGGCGAAATTGAATGGCTGCAGGGTTACGAGCGAGGTCTGGAGGCGCTCGCGCCCGTGCCCAACGAAGTGGCCCGGGAAATCGGCATCACGCCGCTTGAGAATATCATCGGCACCATCGAGATGCAGCAGGAAGTCGCGATGGAAGCCCCCTATCGCGAATGGGCGCGCCTCATGCAGGCCGGTATCTCAGCGAAAAAAGCCTACCCCTGAAAACCGGGGACGTACCACGGTTTCGTATCCTTGCCCCTGAACGGTTTGAAAACCGTGGTACGTCCCCGGTTTTGTTTAGAAGCTCGTCTTGTCGGTCATGGCATTGCTGCTCGGAGGGGTGATTCTCGGGTCGGAATCCAGGGTGATATCGCGCGTGTCGGGTTGACAGCGATGCGCATTACCGCCTAGCATCAACGTGCTGCGGAACCTTGAATTACCGCATGAAATCACCGCATATCGAACGCCAGCACAACGGCGCTTCAACGAAACGCACCAAAGCAACTCAAAGGAGGTATTCCTATGCCCAAGCCGCGCGGCTATACATGGCCGGGCCTCGGCACGACCGGGCTCACATTCACCGAACTGTCACACCCCTGGGGGCTCGGTGTACCCAGCTGGCCATATTTCGAGGACGTCAAGATCGAACGCCTGCACACCATGGCGAAGTCGGGCGTGCTCACGCAGCGCATCACCACGGTCATGCACTCGGGCACCCATATCGATGCGCCGGCACACGTTGTTGAAGGAACCCCTTTCCTTGAGGAAGTTCCCCTCGAGTGCTTTTTCGGCACCGCCGTGGTGGTGTCCATCCCCAAGAAGAAATGGGAAGTGATCACCGCCAAGGATCTGGAAAACGCGCGACCCAAGATTCAGAAGGGCGACATCGTCTTCGTCAACACCGGCTGGCACCACCACTACAGCGACAGCCGCATGTACTACGCGTATTCGCCGGGCTTCTACAAGGAAGCCGGTGAATGGTTCGCGGAGAAGCAGGTGAAGCTGATCGGCACCGACACGCAGGCGCTGGACCATCCGTTGGGCACCGCGATCGGCCCGCACGGCCCGGGCGCTCCCCACGGCCTGCTGCCCGAAGTCAATGCCGAGTACAAGCGCGTCACCGGCCGCGACGTGATCAAGGACTTCCCGCTCTGGGAGCCCTGCCACCGCGCCATTCTCTCCGCGGGGATCTGCGGCATCGAGAACATGGGCGGCGACATAGACAAGGTCACCGGCAAGCGTGTCACGGTTGCGGCATTTCCGTGGCGCTGGGTCAAGGGCGACGGCTGTATCACACGCGTTGTCGCAATGACCGATCCCAAGGGCAAGTACCGCATCGAACGCGGCTGATAGACGTCCGACGCCATCGGACCGGGGGGCGCTGCGTTATTACAACCGCGCCCCTTCGTTATTTTTGATTAACCCATAAAAGGAGTCTGAATCATGAAGGTCATGAAAATCGGCGATGCCAAACCCTATCCGGCCAACAAGCACTTCAACATGGTGCCGCTGCGCCTGCAGGGCTGGGATGCCACCGACGCGAAGAATTTCTGGGTGGGCCTGTCGCACTTCCTGCCCGGTGGCGGTGCCGAAATGGATGCCACGCCGCTGGAAAAGGTCTATGTCGTGGTGTCCGGCGAAGTCACGGTGATCACCAAGGGCGGCGAAGCCAAGCTCGGACCGATGGATTCCGTCTATCTTGAGGCCGGAGAGGCGCGCGCCGTCGAGAACCGCACCAACCTGCCGGCATCCATGCTGGTGGTGATGCCTTATCCGCCCAAGTAATCCGGCATTTCAGGCGGATCTGCAACTCCGGCGCGAGCCGGAGTTATTCATTCAGGGGGCGTATTTGGCAATCGATACAACGGTTCTGGTCGTGGATCCGGATGCCGCGTTTTTTCGCGACCGGCTGCAGGCCGACTTTCCCGGCATTCGCGTTCTGACGGCGCTGGGTCCCGAAGACATTGGCGACAAGATCGCGAATGCGGATGTGCTCGCCGCCATGGGCAGCAAGATGATTTTCCAGGAAGGGCTGCTGGAGCGTGCGGGCCGGCTCAAATGGATACAGACCTTTACCACCGGCACCGACAAGGTGACGCCGTTGAAGGGTTTTCGCAAGGACATGCTGCTCACCTCCACGCGCGGCATGCACGGAGCGCAGATGGCGGAAATGGCCCTCATGCAGATGCTGGCACTGGCACGCGACCTGCCGCGCATGCTGCGCAATCAGGCCCAGTCGAAGTGGGATCGTTTCATGCAGATCCGGCTCCTGGGCAAGACCGTGGTCATCCTCGGCGTGGGCACCAGTGGCGAAAATCTCGCCCAGCGCTGCAAGGCCATGGGCATGACCGTCATAGGCGTCACCGGGACCCCGCGCATCCTGCCGAATTTCGACCGCATGGTGAGGCGCTCCGAACTGGCCCTCGTGGCTGCAGAGGCGGATTTCCTCGTCATCGTGGTGCCCTATGAAAAGGAAACCCACAAGATCGTGAACTCGGCCGTGTTTAACGTCATGAAACCGACGTCCTTCGTGTGCAACATTGCGCGGGGCTGCGTGCTCGATGAGCAGGACCTGCTCGTCGCCATCCGCGAAAAGAAAATTGCCGGCGCGGCGCTGGATGTATTCGATGTCGAACCGCTGCCCGCGGACAATCCGCTGTGGCGCGAACCCAATGTGATCGTCACTCCCCATCACGCGGGTCAGAGCGACGTGTATAACGAGCAGGTCTACGACATCTTCGGGCCGAATCTCAAATGCTTTCTGGAGAATCGCGTCGGCGACATGAGGAATCTGATCGGGCACTGACAGGCGGAATCGGGTCTGAAACGGTGCTTCGAAATATCTAAAAATATCATAATAATCAAATACTTGTATTAATTGTCGGCAAACTGCAGTTCTCAAAGGAGACCCACTATGTCAGCCGTCATGGACAAACCGCCGCGCATGAACGAACGTCTTTGCAATCCGATTTCCGGACAGGAACTGGACCGGCGCTGGACCGCCGTGCGCAATCACATGCGCTCACAAGGCATCGATGCGCTGGTGATGCAATGCTCCAACGATTTTCTGGGCGGCTACGTGCGCTGGTTCTCGGGTTCGCCCGCGACTCACGCTTATCCGCGGGCGGTGGTGTTTCCGCTGGATGGCCTGATCAGCGTGGTGCATCAGGGCAATGCGGGCGGCGTGGTCAACACGGATGGCATCACCCATCCCAATTACGGCATCGGCAAGCGCCTGACGACGCCCAGCTTTGTCACCGCGGCCTATTGCGGCGGCTATGACGCGGATATCGTCGTCGCTGAAATCGCGGCCAACGGCTGGAAGACGGTGGGCGTGGTCGCGCCGGCGACCTGGTACTACACCTTCGGCACGCAGCTGAAGGAACAGGCCAAGGGTGTCACCTTTGTCGATGCCACCGACGCCGTCGACCAGATCAAGGCCATCAAGAGCGTAGAGGAAATTGAATGGATACGACGTTGCGCCGCCATGCAGGACCAGGTGATGGCCAAACTGCGCGAGCACATCCGTCCCGGCATGAAGGATTTCGAGGTCGCCGCCTACGCGCAATACCTGGGCCAGTTGCTGGGCAGCGAGCAGGGCATATTCCTTGCGGGTTCGGCGCCTCCGGGACGCCCGGCCGACCAGTACGAACGCTGGCAGATGGGCCGCACCATCCGCAAGGGCGACACCTATCGCCAGCTGGTCGAGAACAGCGGCCCGGGCGGGTATTACACCGAGCTCGCACGCTTCATCGTGGTGGGCCGCGCCTCCCAGGAGCAGAAGGACGCGGTTGCACTGTCCGTGGAAGCGCAGAAGGAAACACTCAAACGCCTGGTGCCCGGCGCCTCCTGCCGCGAGATTTTCGCCGCGCACAACGAATACATGCTGAGCAAGGGCCTGCCCGAGGACAAGCGCCTCTATTGCCACGGCCAGGGATACGACCTGGTCGAGCGACCCCTCATCCGCGGCGATGAGCCGATGAACATCGAGGAGAACATGAACATCGTCTGCCACCCCGGCTTTGGCAACGCGACGGTCGCAGGCGGTATCTGCGACAACTACATCATCGGTCCGGACGGTGCGATACCGATCCACAAGACACCGCAGATCATTCTCGAAACCGAATAGATTGGACGGAAGGCGCCGGCGTTTCGTGCTGGCGCCGGACCTTACACCATGAAAAAATCCGTACTGGTTATTGACGCCCCGGACGAGAGTTTCGGCGGGGAAAAATTCATTTCCCTGGTTGCACCGTCGTTCCCGCAACTGGATTTCCGTTCGACCACGCCGCGTGACGGCAGCGGCCCCGGCGTGGCTGAAGCCGACGCCATCTTCGGCTTTGCCCACCACTTCACCGAGGGCATGCTGTCGGCCGCGAAGTCGCTGAAATGGATACAGACTTTCACCACGGGTGTCGATGCGGTACTGAAACTCAAGGCCCTTCGCAGGGATGTGATCCTCACATCCCTGCGCGGCGTGCACGGGCCGCAGATGTCCGAGCTCACCTTTCTTCACATGCTGGCCTTGTGCCGCAATTATCCGCGGGTGCTGGACAATCAGCGTGGCCACGTGTGGGAGCGCAATGCCATCCCAACGCTGGCCGGCAAGACCGTGGTGATCTTCGGCACCGGCGCCATTGCCCAGGCGCTGGCGAAGCGTTGCAAAGCCTTCGATATGACCGTGGTGGGTGTTTCCTCATCGCCGCGGCCAGCGCCAGATTTTGACCGCATGATGGCGCGCACCGACCTTCGCGCCGCGGCAGCGCTTGCAGATTTTCTTGTCGTGCTGGTGCCGCTGTCTCCTGAAACCCAGGGCATCATCAATGCCCCGGTGCTCGCGGCCATGAAGCCCACCGCCTATCTCATCAATGTGGCGCGGGGCGGGGTGTGCGACGAGGAGGCGATCATCGCCGCCGTTCGCGGTAAGCAGATCGCAGGTGCCGGGCTCGATGTCTTTGCCACAACGCCGCTGCCCAAAGACAGTCCCCTGTGGGATGTGCCGGGCATCCTGCTCACCCCGCATATCGGCGGATTGAGCACCACCTACATGGAGCAGTCGGTGGTCGTCGTTTCAAGGAACCTGAAATGCCTGGCGGACGACCGGATGGGTGAACTGGAAAACGTCATCCCGCACTAGTGGTTGTGCGGCTCAGGTTGAGGCGGATTGCGCGACATCGAGGTCGCGCAGCAGGCCGTCCTTGATGCCGTAGATCCAGCCGTGCACCGACAGTTCCTGGCCGCGCTCCCACGCATCGCGCACGATGGTGGTCTGGCAGACATTGGCGACGCCTTCAATCACATTGAATTCGCAGAGTTTGTCGATCCGTTCCGGGCCATCCGGAAACTGCCGCAGATCGTCCTCGTATTTGGTGCGCACGTCCTGCACATGGCGCAGCCAGTTGTCCACCAACCCCAGGCGCTGCCGGTACAGCGCGGCGTACACGCCGCTGCAGCCGTAATGCCCGCAGACGATGATGTGGCGCACCTTGAGCACGTCCACCGCGAACTGCATCACCGAGAGGCAGTTGAGGTCGGTGTGCACCACCACATTGGCCACATTGCGGTGGACGAACAGTTCACCCGGCAGCAGGCCCACGATCTGGTTGGCCGGCACGCGGCTGTCCGAGCAGCCGATCCACAGGTACTCGGGGGACTGCTGCTTGGATAGTTTGGAGAAAAAGTCCGGGTCGCTGTCGAGGATCTTTCTCGCCCAGGCCCGGTTGCTGTCGAACAGGTGCGGCAGGGATTTCATTTTCCCTGGAAATTGGGCGCGCGTTTCTCGAAAAATGCCGTGACCGCCTCGGTGTGGTCGCTGGTGTGGTGTGCCAGATCCTGGAATGCGCCGGAGAGGTCGAGCAGGCTTTCAATGCGCTGATGCTGGCCCTCGCGGATGAGGCGCTTGGTCCAGCGAAGGGCCTGCGGCGGGTTGGCGGCGATGCGATTGGCCAGGGCCATCGCTTCCTCCATCAGCTTGTCATCGGGCACCACGCGGGACACCAGGCCCATGGCCAGTGCGGCAGGCGCGGTCACCATATCGCCGGTGAAGGCCATCTCGCAGGCGCGCGACATGCCCACCGTGCGTGGCAGCAGCCACGCGCCGCCGTCCCCGGGGATGATTCCCAGTTTCACGAAGCTCTCGGCGAACTGCGCGGTTTCGCCGGCAATGCGGATGTCGCACATGCAGGCGAGGTCGCAGCCCGCGCCGATGGCAAAGCCGTTGACGGCGGCGATGATGGGTACGTCCAGACGCGTAAAGGCCATGGGGATGCGCTGAATGCCGGTGCGGTAGCGGTTCTGGGTCTCGCCGGAGGAGCCGCCGAAGATGCCCTGACGGTCGCGCATTTCCTTGACGTCGCCGCCGGCGCAGAAGGATTTTCCACCGCCAGTCAGGATTGCCGCCCGCACGGACATGTCGGAATTGATGCGCGTGAAGATCTCCTCGAACGCGGCGAACAGGTCATCCCCCGAGAGCGCGTTGCGCTTGTCGGGGCGGTTGAGGGTGAGTGTCACTACGTGGCCGGTTTGTTCGAAGAGGATGGGCGCGGAGTCGGTCATGTCGGTCTGCCTTGCAGTGGAAATTGGAAAAGGGTGAAAAGGGGCCAGGCTCGAATTATCCATTGCAGATAATTCGAGCCTGGCCCCTTTTTCGCGTCGGGCGTATTTTCGCCGGTTTCGAGGCTCTGCGTCACACAAAACGGGGGCGTGTGGTTTTCAGGCCCGACGTACAATACGCGCCTTCCAGGAACACCCAAGGAGTGAGCCATGCGTGGAATGTCCCGAATGATCGTGTCGGCGGTCCTGTTTGTCGCGGCATCCGCAGCTTTTGCCCAGTCCTGGCCGGCTCGCCCCATCAAATTCATCCTTTCGCAACCGCCCGGGACGGGGCCGGACATTATTTCCCGGCTGATGTCCGATCGTCTGGCGAAGATCTGGGGCCAGGCGGTGGTCATAGAGAACCGCGCCGGTGGCAACAATGTCATCGGCGCCCAGGCTGCGGCAAGGATGCCTGCCGACGGCTACAACTTTTTCTTTGCGACCACCGCGGCCACGGTGATCAACCTATACACCTTCAAGTCTCTGCCCTACGATCCCGCCAAGGATTTCGTGCCGGTGGCATTGATCGCCAAGAGTCCTTTCGTCCTGGTGGTCAACAATGAGGTCCCTGCGAAAAACCTGGCGGAACTCATTGCGTTGGCAAAAACCCAGCCCGGCAAGATGTCGTTTGCCAGCGACAATGCACGCGGCCTTGCGGGCATGCTGGGCGAGATGCTCAATGTGTTCGGCGGCATCGACGTGGTGCATGTGCCCTACAACGGCACGCAGCCGGCGATGCAGGACACCGTGGTCGGGCGCACCCAGTACACCTTCACCAGCACCCCGGCCATCCCGCCCTTTGTGAAAGCGGGAAAGATCCGCGCCATCGCGGTCTCCAGCGCCGAGCGTGTGCCCGGTCTCGAAGATGTGCCCGCCATTCGCGAAACCTTTCCCGGTTTCGAATATGTCGGTTGGTACATGGTGTATGCGCCCACCGGCGTGGCCGGTGATGTCATCGCCCGCGTCAATCGCGATGTCGGGCAGGTGATGAAAGACCCCGAGGTCGCGCAACGCATCGCCGGTTTCGGTTCGGTGGTGGAGAAGGGGCCGGGCACGCCTGCGGAACTGAATGAATTCCTGCGTCTTGAGGGCGAGCGCTGGGCGCGCGCGGTCAAGGCGGCGAAGATTCAGCCCGAGTAAGCACCGGGTGGTTCCTGGCCCGAGACCCGACAGATTTCAATCGATGGAGTGAGGAAGACCATGTCCTGTGCATCAACGTTTCTTTCCCGCCGCGGCCTGGGCGTCGCCGCCACCCTGTTTGTTGTATTGACTTCCGTGGCGCAGTCCGTTGTGGCACAGGCCTGGCCCAACCGCCCGGTCAAATTCATCATTTCGCAGCCGCCCGGCGCGGGTCCCGACATCATGGCGCGCTTCGTGGGGGAACGCCTGTCGCGCGGCTGGGGGCAGTCCGTTGTGGTCGAGAACCGCCCGGGCGGCGCCAACATTCCCGGTTCCGTTGCCGCGGCCAAATCGCCGGCCGACGGCTACAACTACTTCATGGCCACCGGCGGCATCCTGCTCAATGTGCACACCTTCAAGACGCTGCCCTATGATCCGGACAAGGATTTCGTGCCCGTCGCGTTCCTGGGCAAGGCGCCTTTCATTCTTGCGGTGAATCCGACCCTCCCGGCCAATAACCTTCCCGAGTTGATCGCCTACCTGAAAGCAAATCCCGGCAAGGTGTCGGTTGCCAGCGAAGGGCCGAAGAGCCTGGGTGGCTTGATGATCGAGTACTTCAAGGTGTTGGCGGGCGTGCAATTCGAGCATGTGCCTTACAACGGCGCCGCGGCCGGCATTCAGGACACCATTGTCGGGCGCACCCAAATGACGTTTCAGGCGGCAACGTCCGCCTCGCCCTTTATCAAGGCGGGCAAGCTGAGGGCCATCGTCGTGACATCAAGTCGCCCGGTGCCGGGTCTGGAGAACGTGCCCACGCTCAAGACCACCTATCCCAATTTCGAATATGTCGGCTGGTACATGCTGTATGCACCCACCGGCACGCCCTCGGACATCGTGCAACGCGTGAATCGCGACGTCGACCGGGTTCTGAAAGATCCGGAAGTCGCGCAAAAGCTGTTTGAACTGGGGCCGGTCGTCGAGGAGGTCGGCACGCCGGAATCTCTGCGCCAGTTCCACAAGGAAGAGCACGAGCGCTGGGCCCGCCTCGTCAAGGCAACGGGCATACAGCCTGAATAACCGGATCAATTCAAGGAGAGAGTCATGGCATTGGACACGAAAAAACTGTTTGATCTCAAGGGCAAAGTCGCCCTTATAACCGGCGGAACCGGCGCATTTGGCCGCATTGCGGCGCTGGGACTGGCGGATGCCGGCGCGAAAGTGGTGATCACCGCCTCGAACAAGGCGGGCCTTGAGAAGGTGGCGGCGGAAGTGCGTGCCGCGGGTGGATCGATTGAGATTGTTGTACGGCGCGCTGAATCGGAAGCCGATGCGGAGGCGATGGTCGACACGGCTGTTCAGAAATTCGGCGGCCTTGACATCGTCGTTGCAGGTGCCGGCATGAATGAACCTGCGCCCATCGTCGAGCAGTCGCTGGAGCGCTGGGAAGCCATCATGGACGCCAACGTCCGCGGATCCTGGCTGGTAAGCAAGGCCGGCGGCAAGCAGATGATCAAGCAGGGCCGCGGCGGCAAGGTGGTGCTGATCTCGTCGGCGCGCAGCGTGCGCGGCCATCCGGCGGGCTATGGCGGGTATTGCACCTCCAAGGCCGCCATCGACGGGCTGACCCGCACCCTGGGTTGCGAGTGGGGCAAGTACAAGATCAACGTCAATGCCATCGGCCCGACGGTATTCCGCTCGCCGCTCACCAACTGGATGTTCGGTGACGACGAGAAGGCCACCACGGTGCGCAATGGTTTCATGGCGCGCCTGCCTCTTGGAAGACTGGGCGAGCCCGAAGATCTCGTGGGCGTGCTGCTGTTTCTGTCTTCGTCGGCATCGGATTTCTGTACCGGGCAGACGATGTTCGTCGACGGCGGCTATACGGCTGGTTGATCAGCAATGGGTTCACCTGAAAAGATAGCGATCATTGGCGCAGGCCTGATGGGCAACGGCATCGCGGCGGTGTTTGCCGCGAAGGGACACAGCGTCACCATTTACGATCCTTTTGCGCAGGCGCTGGAAGCGGCGCCGGGGCGTGTTTCGGGTGTACTGAAGGATCTGGGCTGGGATGCCGATGCAGTGAAACGCGTGCGGGTCGAAGGAGATCTTGCAAAGGCGGTGGCCGATGCCGATTTCGTCACCGAAGCGGCCCTGGAGAAATTGCCGATCAAGCAGGATCTGTTTGCGCAACTCGCGGCCGCGACGGGGCCGGACTGCATCCTTGCCAGCAACACCTCGGTGATTCCCATCACCGACATCGCGGCAAAGCTTTCAGACCGCGATGCCGCGCGCATGCTGGGCACCCACTGGTGGAATCCGCCCTACCTGATTCCGCTGGTCGAGGTGGTGCAGACGGTTCGCACGGCGCCTGCCCCGATACAGAAGACGCTGGACCTGCTGCGCCGCATCGGCAAAAAACCGGTGCATGTGAAGCGCGATGTGCCGGGCTTCGTCGGCAACCGCCTGCAGCACGCACTGTGGCGCGAGGCGATTGCGCTGGTTGATGCCGGCGTGTGCGATGCGGCGACCGTTGATGAAGTCATCAAGAACAGTTTCGGCATCCGCCTGCCGGTGCTTGCGCCGCTGGAGAATGCGGACCTGGTCGGGCTCGATCTCACCCAGGACATCCACGATGTGATCCTCAAGCACCTGGACCGCTCCGAAGCGCCGGCCGCCATCCTGCGCGAGAAGGTGAAGAAGGGCGAACTCGGTATGAAGTCGGGCAAGGGCTTCTACGACTGGACGCCCGAATCAGCCGACGCCGTGCGCACGCGCATGTTGAATCACCTTCGCAACGTGCTCAAACCCTGAGAGGCACGCCATGCCCCACTTGAAGGCAATCCGGTAGTGGCGGCCGACAAGGCGGGCAGTGCGGTCTCGGTGCGCGGCGTCTCCATGGCCTTTACCACTGGAGCGCCGGTGCTGGCCGATGTGTCGTTCGAAGTCCGGGAGGGCGAATTCTTCTGCATCGTCGGTCCCTCGGGCTGCGGCAAGACCACCCTGTTGCGATTGCTTGCCGGCCTGCTCAAACCCACGGGTGGCGACATCGATTTCTACGGTGCGCCCATTGCCGGGCCTGGACGCGACCGTGCCATTGTTTTTCAGGATTACTCCAAGGCCCTGCTGCCCTGGCGCACGGTGGCGGGAAATATTTCTCTGAGCCTTGAAGCCTGCAACGTGCCCGAGGAGGAGCGCGCCGGCCGCATCAATGCGCTGCTCGCCAAGATGAACCTGCAGCGGGCCGCGAAGCAGTATCCGAGCGCATTGTCGGGGGGCATGCAGCAGCGCGTGCAGATCGCCCGCTGCCTCGCGCAGCAACCGAAGCTCCTGCTCATGGACGAACCTTTCGGCGCGCTCGATGCCATGACACGCCAGACACTGCAGGACGAGGTGGCGCGCCTTGCCGTCGAGCAGAAGACCACGGTGGTGTTCATCACGCACGACCTGGAGGAGGCCATCTACCTCGGGGATCGCGTGATCGCCCTGGGGACCAATCCAGGCCGCATCGTCGAGATGGTGGAGGTGGGCATCCCGCGCCCGCGCAACCAGCTGCTCACGCGCGAGGACAGCCGCTTTCTTGCCCATCGGCACCACCTGTTCGGACTGCTTCAGGGGCACTGAATGCGGCGCTTCCTACGCGGCTCAACGATTCCCGTATTGTTGGTGGCGCTGTGGGAGGTGCTGAGCCGCACGGGCATCCTTCCCATGGATACCACCTCGCGTCCGTCGCTGGTGGTTGTCGCGGGATACGAAGGCATGGCGGACGGGTCGATTCTCATTGCAACCTGGCAGACCATCGAGGCGGCGATGTTCGGTTTCCTTATGGCGACCGTCATCGGCGTGCTGTGCGGCGTGGTGCTGGGTCTGTCGCGAAAGCTGGAAGCCATCGTCGGGCCATCGGTGGATGCGCTGCGTCCCATCCCGGCGGTTGCACTGATTCCGCTGAGCCTGCTTCTGTTTGGATTCGGCCTCAATCTGGAAGCCGCCGTGGTGGCCTTTGCCTGCGTGTGGCCGGTGCTCCTCGTGACTATTGCCGCCGTGCACGGCATCGAGCCTCGTCTCTTGGAACTCGCCCGAGTGCTGGAGATGCCCTTTGCCACGCGCATGAGAAAAATCATTCTCCCCGCGGCCCTGGGCCGCATCACCGTCGGCCTGCGAGTGGCGGTCAGCATTTCACTGGTGGTTGCGGTGACCGTGGAGATCGTCCTCAATCCAAGGGGGTTGGGCTATTCGATGATGATGGCGCAACAGACATTGAAGCCCGAGCTCATGTATGCGCAGCTCCTGTGGCTGGGCGCGCTCGGCTGGGCGCTGAACGCGGCCCTGCAGAAGGCGGTGTCGTGCTGGCCGGGAATGAATGAACTGGGTGGTCAGTCATGACCCGCCCGGGAAAAGGCGCAGGGCTCGATTTAATCAATTCGAGCCTGGCCCCTTTTTGTGGTTGGGAGGGGGCGTGAAGAGGCTGCTTGAGGCGAGTTGGTTGCGGGCCGTGGCCTTTGCATTGGGTTTGCTGGTCCTGTGGCAGATTGCTTCCGACCTGAAAGTGATCTCGCCGATTTTCTTTCCACCGCCTTCGAAAACGCTGCTGGAGCTTTACCGTCAGATTGTCGAAGGCACGATCTGGACGCCCTTGGTGGAAACGTCGCTTCGCATGTTCTACGGCTGGGTTCTGGCTTCGCTCTCGGGGGTCATGCTTGGCGCGGCCATCGGATCATCGCCTGCTGCGCGCGACTTCCTCAATCCCCTCCTCGAATTCGTCCGCCCGTTGCCGGCCTCGGCCATCATTCCGCCGGCCATCCTGTTCCTTGGCCTCTCCAATACCATGTCGGTCACGGTCATCGCATTTGGCGCAATCTGGCCTGTTTTGCTCGCGAGCGTCTACGGCTTTGCCTCGGTCAGCCGGCAACTGGTCGATGTGGCCGCGGCGCTGCGGCTGACGCGAATCCAGTTCATGGTGAAGATTGCCATTCCCGGTGCGATGCCCGACATCCTCGCGGGAGCAAGGGTCAGCCTTGCCATCGCGCTGATTCTGGCCGTCGTCACCGAGATGCAGGCCTCTCAACCCGGTCTGGGGCAGAACATCCTGCTCGCGCAGCGCTCCTACCGCAGCGCCGAGCTGTATGCCGGGGTGGTGGTCCTGGGCTTGATGGGATTCGTCATCAACTATGCGCTTCAACTGATCGAGGCGTGGGCGTTGCGCTGGCGGCCGGTACATTCATAGTCGCCCTTGCAGGGCAACGGGCGGGGCAAACCAAATTCTGTCCCGCCGGGGCTGTCGAAGTCCAAAGTGCGTAGAATCAACCGCTTGGAGATGCAACGGAGGGGGCCGTCATGTACCGGATCATTCTTGCTGTCTTTACCAGTGTTGCCATCGTCCAACCGTCGATGGCACAGACGTTCCCGAACCGAACGGTTCGCATCCTGGTGCCGCTGCCCCCCGGGGGCAGCAACGACCTGGTGGCGCGCATCTTTTCAGAGCGGCTTCCCGCGACTCTGGGCCAGGCGGTGATCGTCGAGAATCGCCCGGGCGGTAGCGGCAACGCGGCCACGGAATTCGTCGCCCACTCGGCCCCGGACGGTCACACGTTGATCCTTGCCAACACCGCGCATGTGGTGAACGCAGCCTTCTTCAAGACGCTTCCCTATGATCCGATCAAGGACTTCAGCGCCGTCACCATGGCCTATGCAGTGGCCTTCGCGCTGGTGATCAACGCCTCGATTCCGGCGAACACCACGCAGGAATTCATCGCCTGGGCGAAGACCCAGGAAAAGGGTGTCACCTATGCGTCGGCCGGCGTGGGCGCGCCGCACCACCTCGCCATGGAAATGTTCCAGTCGCTCACGGGTGCGAAGATGCTGCATATTCCCTACAAGGGGGCCGGCCAGTTCGTCCCGGAGATGGTGGCGGGGCGGGTCGACTCGGTGATCGGCGCGATCAACTCGCTCATTCCGCACATCAAGGCGGGCAAGCTGCGGGCGCTCGCCATGGCGGGGCGCGAGAATCCGTTGCTGCCGGGCGTGCCGACGCTTGCGAGCGGCGTGCCCGGCTTTGACCTCGACAACTGGACCGGCATCCTCGCGCCGGCGGGCACTCCGGCGCCGATCGTGCAGCGGTTGAATGCCGAATTTGTCAGGGTGTTGAAGAGCCCGGAAACCGCGGAGCGCCTGATACCGCAGGGCATCGACATCGTCGCCTCGACCCCGGAATATTTTTCCGACGCGCTGAAGGTCTATCTCGCCAAATCGGGCAAGCTGGTGCGCGATGCGGGCATCAAGATCGATCAGTAATTCCCGCGCGGTGAGCCGGCAATGGCCGGCGACGCGGTATCCTTGCGGTATTCAAACCGCAGGAGGCCGCAATGCAATATCTCCACACCATGGTCCGCATCACCGACGTCGATGCCTCGCTTGATTTCTATTGCAACAAGCTGGGCCTCGTGCAGGTGCGCCGCGTTGACAACGAGAAGGGCCGGTTCAGCCTCATCTTCCTTGCCGCGCCCGGCGATGCCGCAATCGCGCAAACCACGCATTCTCCCCTGGTCGAACTCACCCACAACTGGGATCCAGAGCCCTATGGCGGCGGGCGCAACTTCGGCCACCTCGCCTACGCGGTGGATGACATCTACGTACTGTGCAAAAAGCTGCACGACGGGGGGGTGACCATCAACCGTCCGCCGCGCGATGGCAAAATGGCCTTTGTGCGCTCGCCCGACAACATCTCGATCGAATTGCTGCAGAAAGGCGATGCGCTGGCGCCTGCGGAGCCCTGGAAGTCGATGCCCAATACGGGGGTGTGGTAGACCGCCGCCAGCGGACCCCCGTTTCCGTTGCGTTCTGATCGGCGCAGGTCGTCATCGCGGGTGCCGGTACGCCGGGCTTGCATATGATGACGCCACCCTTTTGAAAGGCAGGGCCACCACAATGACACACACACGCCGCAGTTTTCTTCAGATCGCCGCGATCACCATCGCCATGACGGCATCTGCCTGGTCATTCACATCCAATGCCGCCGATGTGCCGGGCGGAAAATTCCGGATCGGTATCGTCGGTTCGGGCAAGGTTGGCAGCACGCTGGGCGCGGCCTGGATCAAGGCGGGCCATGAGGTGATGTTCTCTTCCCTCGACCTTGAGCAGGACAAAAAGCTCGCCGCGAGCCTCGGACCTTCGGCGCGTGCCGGCACCACGCGAGATGCAGCAGCCTTCGGTGAGGTGCTGCTGGTTTCGGTGCCTTACAGCGCCATGCCGCAACTGGGCGCGGAGCTTGGCGAACTGGTCAAGGGCAAGGTCATTCTCGATACCAGCAACCCGGTGCCCGGCCGCGACGGCGATGTCGCCGCCAAGGCGCTTGACAAGGGGGCGGGTCTTGCCACCGCGGGGTTCTTTCCCGGCGCGCGCGTCGTGCGCGGATTCAATGCCATCGGTTTCGAGCGTCTGCAGGAATTGACGCGCAAACAGGAGGGAAAGGTGGGCATGCCCATCGCCGGCGATGACGCCAGTGCCATCTCGGTGGCCTCTGGCCTCGTGCGCGAGGCGGGGCTGGAACCGGTGGTGGTCGGGCCTCTGGGCATGGGCCGCTTTCTGCGCCCTGGCACGCCTCTGGCCGGCATACAGACGCCGGACCAGCTGAAGAATATTATTCCAACACTGAAATAAGCAGTGCCGCTGTGCCGGTAACCGGTTTGTCCTAGGCCGCAGCCGGAAGGGGTGTGCGTCCGCCACGCTGGATGGCCAGCACACCGAACGCGGCCACCGCGCACATGATGCCGGCGACAAGGAACGCGCCGGTGTAGACGCCGAATGCGCTTCGTACTGCTCCTCCGCCATAAGCCGCGACGCCGGCCCCCAGTTGGTGGCCAAGAAAGATCCATCCGAACACCACCGCGGCATCGCGCCGCCCAAAGATGTCGGTGACGATGCGAAGCGTCGGCGGCACGGTGGCGATCCAGTCAAGGCCGTAGAACACCGAGAACACGATCAGGCCCGTGGGCGTCATATCCGCGTAGGGCAGGTACAGAAGCGACAGTCCGCGAAGGCCGTAATACCAGAACAGCAGCCAGCGGCCGTCGTAGCGGTCCGAGAGCCATCCGGAGAGTGTCGTTCCCACCAGGTTGAAGATGCCCATCATCGCGAGGATGCCGGCCGCCTGCACCTCGGGCATGCCTCCGTCGTAGCAGAAGGCGATGAAGTGGGTGCCGATCAGGCCGTTGGTGGATAGGCCGCAGATGAAGAAGCTGCCGAACAGCAGCCAGAAGTCGCGCACCGGCAGCGCGCGCGCCAGCGCATCCCACGCAATGATGATGGGGTTGCCGGTGGCCGCCTGCGCCGTGCCGGGTTCGGTGGAAGTGGCACCAAGGGAATGAAGACCAAGGTCCTGCGGCCGTTCCACCAGCAGCCATGCAATGAGCGGAATGATGGCGACGATCACGCCCACGACTGTCCACGTAAGCGCCTGCCAGCCGTAGGACTCCGAGATCGAGGCGAGCAGCGGCAGGAACACCAGTTGTCCGGTGGCGGTGCTCGCGGTGAGCAGGCCCATCACGAGGCCGCGCCGCTCGGTGAACCAACGGTTCACCACTGTCGCGGCGAGCACCGTTGCCGCCAGGCCCGAACCCACGCCGACAACGAGGCCCCAGGTGAGCATCATGTGCCACGGTTGTGTCATCTGCGTGCTCGATGCCACGCCGATCACCATCAGCGTGAGCGCCACCAGCACCGTCTTGCGAATGCCAAAGCGCAGCATGGCCGCGCCCGCGAACGGGCCCATGAAACCAAACAGCACGAGATTGAGGGCGATGGCCGAAGAGATGGTGGCGCGGTCCCAGCCGAAGGCGTGCTCCAGGGGCACGATCAGCACACCGGGGCTTGAGCGCACGCCCGCGGCGCACATCAGCAGGGCGAACACCAGCGCCGCAACAATCCATGCGTAGTGAACGCGCCCCGAGACTGCTTTGGCCAGTACATTCATTTGATGACTCCGGTTAGATGCCGGTTTATATCACTCGATGCCCGTTTCATGGACACATAGCAGGAATTTCCTTACACTAAGGAAATTCCTTACCGCAGCCCCATACACAAAATGATCGTTAGCAAACTCACCAGCAAGGCGCAAACAACCATTCCGCAACCTGTGCGAAATGCCCTGCATCTTGTCCCGGGCGACGAACTGGCCTATGAAATTGAAGACCAGCGCGTGGTTCTCACCAAGGCAAAGAGCGGCGGCAAGACCGATGATCCGTTCCGGACTTTTCACGAATGGAGTTCGGCGGCGGATGAAAAGGCCTATGGCAAACTTTAGTCAGGGCGATGTCATCAAGGTTCCATTTCCCTACACCGACAGGTCGACGCGCCAATCCCGTCCGGCACTGGTCGTATCTGCAAAAGGCATCGAGGATGCCCACGGATTACTGTGGGTCGCCATGATCACCAGTGCTGAAAATCGCGGGTGGTCCGGTGATGTCAACATTGGCAATCACCAGGCTGCTGGACTGCCGGTCCCGTCACTTATCCGAACCGCGAAAATTGCGACCATCGAAGCATCGGACGCGGTCAGGCTGGGGAAAATCCCGGCATCGCTGCTCAAACAGGTTAGCGCACGATTGGCTACGGCACTTGGGCTGCCTGCAACGAACGGATAGCTACCTATTTATAGCGCTGTGTTCCGGATGTGCCATATTTGCCCCCAACTAGTTGGAGTGCCAGCAGTACCTCGCTACCGAATCGGTGCAGGTGGGGACGGTAAGAGCGGCAACTACAGGGTGTTTTTCATAACTAAATGATTATATTGAAATAAATAGCATTTGCTTTGACAAATTTGCAAATGGTATTTGTCAATAAGATAAGAATAAATTTACAATATGTCTTATGAGTATTGACAAAAATGCAATTCTCCGCGTTGCATTGGACCTAATAGCGAAGGACGAGCGCGGTATTGGCTCGCAACTGGCGACGCAGTTCGGTCTCTCCAGGCAGGTGGCCAATGGCTATTTGCAGGCTCTGATCAAGGACGGACTTGTCGAGGCCGAAGGGAGCACACGGGCTCGTGTGTACCGGCTCAGGACGATTGCCGAGGCAATTCACAAGTACCCCCGAGACGGTCTCCAGGAAGACATTGTCTGGCGACGGGATTTTGCGCCGCATGTGGCTGACCTTTCGGAGAATGTCCGCGGCATCTGGCAATACGGTGTGACCGAGATGGTCAATAACGCGATAGACCATTCGGGCTCGCCGGAGGTGCGCGTCGGGCTGAGACGCAATGGGCTGTTCACCGAAGTATGGGTCGAGGACGATGGCGAGGGGATCTTCCTAAAGATTCAGCGCGCACTGAATTTATTTGATCCGCGCGAGGCGATCCTGGAGCTGGCGAAAGGAAAGCTCACGACTGCGCCTGAGCAACATTCGGGCGAGGGAATCTTTTTTACGTCGCGGGTGATGGATGCGTTCGACATTTATTCGGGGCGGCTGCATTTTAGGCATGACCGCGGCGTACGTGATGTGCTTGACGAGCGGACGGATGACCTTCCTGGAACACGGATGACGATGCGCCTCGACAACGACAGCAGCCGGACGCTGAAGTCGGTATTCGACAAGTTCACGGAACTGGGGGAGTACACATTCGACCGGACGGTGGTGCCATTGCGTCTGGCGCAACACGAGGGCGAGAAACTCGT
>CAIUKQ010000042.1 GCA_903899705.1 uncultured beta proteobacterium | reverse complement strand
CCGGTGGTGGTTTCCGGATTGCCGAACATCACGCCGATCTTCATGCGGATCTGGTTGATGAAGATCACCAGCGTGTTGGTGCGCTTGATGTTGGCCGTGAGTTTGCGCAACGCCTGGCTCATCAGGCGGGCCTGCAGGCCCATCTGCGGCTCTCCCATTTCACCTTCGATCTCGGCCTTGGGCGTCAATGCAGCAACCGAGTCGATGACGATCACATCCACCGAACCGGAGCGCACCAGCATGTCGGCGATTTCCAGCGCCTGCTCGCCGGTATCGGGCTGCGAAATCAGGAGTTCGTCGATATTCACCCCCAGCTTCGCGGCGTATTGCGGGTCAAGAGCATTCTCTGCATCGATAAATGCCGCGGTGCCCCCCACTTTCTGCATCTGCGCGATGACCGACAGGGTCAGCGTGGTCTTGCCCGATGATTCCGGGCCGTAGATCTCCACCACGCGGCCGCGCGGCAGGCCGCCGACGCCCAGCGCCACGTCCAGACCGAGCGATCCGGTGGAAACCACTTCAATATCGGTAATCGCGGCCGAGTCCATGCGCATGATGGAACCCTTGCCGAACTGCTTTTCAATCTGCGCGAGCGCGGCCTGCAAGGCCTTGGTTTTGTTCTCTTCCATGGGCTTTCCCGTGTCCTCTCTGGATTCGTTGTTGTCGCCGTCGCTTTTGTCGACGGAGTCTTTTCTTGATTTATATTTTGGCATAACGCCACCTTGTCTCCATGGGTTGACCTGCAATACTGACAGAAAGCTTGAGATGGGATCCGGCCGCCGTGAAAAAGATTCCTGCTATTTGATTGGACATCAGGACACAGGCCCTCGCGGGCCGGAACCTGACGGCAGCTTCTGCGACATTCTCACCGGCACCCGACGGGACCCGAAAGGCTTTTCGAATTTCCCGAAGCGTCCGGCGATCATGCCCTCGCATTCGAGGCAGCGGCCATTTGCACCCATCCGGTAATTCAGAATGTTGTACCAGTCCCTCACGATCACGGCATTGCCGCAATGCGGACACATCGTGGAGCCCCCGTCGGTATCGTGCACGTTTCCGGTGTAGACATAATGCAGGCCCTCTGCAATCGCAATGCCGCGCGCGCGACTGAGCGTCTCCGGGGGTGTCGCGGGAATATCGCGCATCTTGTAATCCGGATGAAACGCGGTCAGGTGCAGAGGCACGTCCGGCCCCAGTTCTTTCATTATCCAGCGGCTCATTGCCGCGATCTCCGCGTCGGAATCGTTGGCACCGGGAATCATCAGGGTGGTGATTTCAAACCAGACCTTTGTTTCGTGCCTGAGGTAGACCAGCGTATCCAGCACCGCATTGAGGTGGGCGCCGGTGAGCTTGAAGTAGAAGTCCTCGGTGAATGCCTTGAGATCGACATTGGCCGCGTCCATTTTCGCGTAGAACTCGGCGCGGGGCGTGGCGTGCATGTAGCCCGCGGTGACCGCCACCGATTGAACTCCCTGTTCGCGGCAGGCATCGGCCACATCCATCGCGTATTCGGCGAAGATCACCGGATCGTTGTAGGTGAAGGCAACGCTTCTGCATCCCAGGTCCGCCGCCGCGCGCGCGATGGCCTGGGGGCTTGCCTGGTCGGCGAGGCGGTCGAAATCCCGCGATTTAGAAATATCCCAGTTCTGGCAGAACTTGCAGGCGAGATTGCACCCTGCCGTGCCAAAGGAGAGCACGCTGCTGCCGGGATAAAAATGATTGAGCGGTTTTTTCTCGATGGGATCGACGCAAAAACCGGATGAGCGTCCGTAAGTCGTGAGGAACAGCTTGTCGCTGTCCTCACCTTCGCCGCGCATTCGCACGAAACAGGCACCGCGCTGCCCGGCGTGCAGGCGGCAATCGCGCGGGCACAGATCGCATTGCAGCCTGCCGTCCGCAAGCAGGTGCCACCAGCGGCCCGGGTAGTGCGTGTTGCCGGCCGGCAGTTCACTCATTCGCCGGCAGCCCCCGGACTCCCGGTGCGCGTCATACCCCGTTCGGTCCATTTGGCGACGCGATATCGCTTGAAGCGGCAGGCGGTGGTTCGCGTATCTGCCGGCAGGCCGGCCTTTAACTTGAGCTGCGCGATGAACTCCTCCACGCCGGGAATGCTCTCCCATACCTGCGGCAGGAAAGTCCCGCGGCGCCCCGACGCGCCGCTGCCCGATTCGATGATGAGTCCGTCCAGGCCCGGTTGGATCTGGCCGATGAGGTCGCCATGGTCCTCGAACACAAGGCGAGCCGGCCGGGAAAGTATCGATACCTCGATCTCGAGCGCCTTCAGTTCAACCGGGGTCAGGGGTTTGAAGCGCGGGTCGCTGAATGCCGCAGCGCGCGCGTTGGCAACGACATCCTCGCCCAGCGGCCGGGCCGGCTCCAGCATGCCGATGCACCCGCGCAACTGCCCGTTGAGCTTCAGCGTGACGAACGTGGCGCGATGCTCGCGAAGCCACGCCTCATCCGGCAGTGCCTTCACGCCTGTGCCGGCCAATGACGCCGCAATCGAATCACGCGCCGCGGCAAGCAGGACTTTTCCCTGCAGATCACTGTAGGCGCGCGCGTGACCACCGGCATCGGGTTCGATCGCGAACGACGCGTAGCCCACCACGCGGTCCCTGCCGCCTGCCGCATCTCCGGAATTACGAAGATCCAGCAATCGCGGTTTCATCTTTCGACGCCGCGCCACCAGCAGCGCGCCGGTGATAGGGGTCGCACCGCAGGCCTGCTCGTGGCCGATGTCCAGGTCCAGGTCAACGATGGCTTTCGCGGTGTCCTCGTCCATGGCGCGGGCCGCATCGTAGGCATGATAGTGGGACATGTCCGAACTGATCACGAACAGCGTCTCGTCCCCGCCCCAAAGCGTTTCGATGACTTCGGCGACCTGCTTCGCGCTGGCCTCGCCCACGACAAACGGCAACAGGCTGAACGATCCCAGCACCTGCTGCAGAAAGGGCAGTTGCACTTCAATGGAATGCTCCTGCGTGTGGGTTGCCGGCACAACGCATACCTGCGCCAGGGTGCGCGCGAGCTTTTCACCCTCCACATCGATGGGGATGCGGCCAAGCGGCGTATCAAACGCCTGCGCGCCGGGCAGCGCCAGGCCCTTGACCGCAACGCGATGGCACGGCCCCATCAGCACAACCCGCTTGACGACACCACGGGCAGGACGCAGCAGGTCGTAGGCGTGCGCGGCAACCGCGCCGGAATAGATGAAACCCGCATGCGGCACGATGACCACCTTCGGGAAGCCTGGACAGAGCCGGTCTTCGTCCGCCTCGTCCAGGTACCCGGCAATTTCACCCGCAAGGGCTGCGGACTCGCGGGGATAGAACAGTCCTGCTACAGCGGCGGCTCTGACATTCATCGACAATCCTTCCGGGTGACCCGAAGAATTTTACGCGCAAACCATGAGCTGCTATTTGCGCCTGGCGCTCCAGGTCTTTGCCAGCGAGGTGCCCGATACCACCGTGCCGCTCATCTCGCCGCCTTTGACGGTTCCATGCAGGGCGACAATGCCCGTGGCCCCCGAACCATAGGCAAATGAAATCTCCTCCCCGCTCACCTTGAGGTCGCGCAGCGGAATGCGCGTGCCGGCCGATTCAACGATGCCGGAGAGCGAATCCGCCTGCTGGTCGATGCGCACGGTCAGCGGTTTGGCGGTCGCGGCCAAAGGCGCGAGATTGAGGTCCCATTCGCCTGACACGCGCGCGGGGATGACGTAGAGGTAAATCACCGTAAGCTTGGTGCCGCTGATCCTCACCTTTTCATCAACGTCGAAACTCACGACTTTCTCGTAGGTCAATGGGTTGATGGGGTAGTCGTGAGAGACGATGCGCGTGCCCGGCTTCAATTCGGCAAGAAATTTGGGCACCAGGCGGGTGATGGTGCTGGGCAACAGGTAAGTCGTGATCACAGTGGCCTGCGAAAGATCCGCTTCCATGATGTCCCCACGCACAAATCTGACCTTGTCGGCGACGCCCTCGCTGGTTGCATTCTGATTGGCAAGAGCCACCAGCTTGTCCTGGATATCGATGCCATGCCCGTGCGTTCCGAATTTTTTGGCGGCGGTGATCACAATTCGGCCGTCACCGGAACCCAGGTCGATCAGGTAGTCCTTGCCACTGACCGCTCCCATCTCAAGGAGCCGATCGACGATGACCGTGGGAGTGGGGACATAGGGACCGAAGCTCCCCTGGGCATGTGCCATCTGCACGGGAACGGATACCGCAAGGGCCACCCATGCCACCGTTGCCGCGTATGCGCTGACAGAATCTCTCATTGGGGCTCCTCCAGTAATTCGATTATGCCCTGCAGCGCGGCGATGACCGTTTTACTACGGACCTGCTCGCGATCACCATCAAACTGTCGCGTTTCGCATTGCAGCCGCATCCCGGGACCGGCCCACGCAATGCAGACCATCCCCACTGGTTTCGCGTCGCTGCCGCCACCGGGACCGGCGATGCCGGTGACGGCAACAGCGACCTGCGCATGACTGTGAACGATCGCGCCCTGCGCCATCTCCCTCGCGGTGGCTTCGCTCACCGCGCCCTGGGTCTGAAGCGTTGCATGCGAAACGCCCAGCATCTCTTCCTTGGCCTCGTTGGCGTAGGTGACGAAACCGCGCTCGAACCAATCGGAGCTGCCGGCTACCGCGGTGACGGCCATCGAAATCCATCCGCCGGTGCAGGATTCGGCGCTGGCAAGCTTGAGACCGCGGGCCTTGAGACGTGCGCCGGCCAATGTTGCCAGAGTGTTGATCGTGTCATGCGCCATGACGTGCATCCCATGCATTGCAGAGCCCGGGGCGCTTCTTCCCGATGTCGCGCCCCGAGGCCACAAAGAATATTTTTAATATATTAATCAACAACTTATAAACCATCCAAGGGAAGGAATCGCTTGGCCACTGCCATCAGCAGGAGCGTGTAGCCCGCAGCCAGAATGTCGTCGAACATCACCCCGAATCCGCCTTTCCACCGGCGATCCGCTTCACGTATCGGAGGCGGCTTCAACACGTCGAAGAATCGGAACGCGAAAAAAGCGAACCCCTGCCAGAACAGTCCGGGCGGCGTGAATACCAGAATCAGGATAAACGCCACCACTTCGTCCCAGACCATGCCGCTATGGTCGGCAATTCCCATGTCGTCGCCGGTTCGCTGACAGGCCCAGATGCCCAACACGAACAGTGCTGCGGTCACGGCCAGAATTTCCGCCGGTCCGAACCAGAGAACCAGCAACGAATAAAATGGAAATCCCAGCAGGGTGCCAACGGTGCCTGGCGCAACGGGAGCCAGGCCCGTTCCGAATCCCAGTGCCAGAAAATGAGCGGGATGCGACAAAAGAAATTTCGCGGAAGGGCGGACGATCATGGGTGTGCCGCAATCATGAGAGGTGAGATGGCTCGACGGACCGTCACGCCCTGATCAGGCGCCAAAATGGTCAAAACCGGAACGGTCCAGCTTTACGCGGTTTCCCCCGGCGTCACGCAGTATTACATCCGGTTCGCCGGAAATCACGCCGCCGATCACGGTCAGTGCAAGGCCCAGCTCCACACCGATACGATCGATGGCCGCGTGCTCATCCACGGGCGCCGTGAAGGCCAGTTCGTAGTCGTCTCCACCGGCGGCGATGCAGGCGAGGCGCAACGCGGCATCCGGGCAGTTTCGCAACGCATCGGCAACGGGAAGTCTGTCGGCAAAGAGGTCGATGCACACATCCGAACGTTCCGCGATGTGGCCCAGATCGGCGAGCAGGCCATCCGAAATGTCGATAGCCGCGCGGGCGATACCACGCAACCGCGCACCCAGTGCAATGCGGGGCTCCGGGTCATCCAGTCTTGCAAAACACGCTTCAAAGTCCCGTCCGGCGAGGCGCGTTCGGCCCTCCTGATGGGCCAGTGCCAGCGCCGCGCTGCCCGTTGCGCCAGACAACCAGACCTCGTCACCGGCCTTTGCGGCGTCGCGACGCAATGCATGGGCTTGCGACACCTCGCCGATGACGGTGATGCTGATATTCAGGGGCCCGCACGTCGTGTCACCCCCGATGAGTTCCACTCCGTGCCGATCCGCCAAAGCGAAAAAGCCGCGCGCGAAGGCTTCCACCCACTTCTCGTCTGCTGACGGCAGTGCGATTGCGAGCAATGCATAACGGGGATCGGCACCCATCGCCGCGAGATCGGAGAGATTCACCGCCAGTGATTTGCGGCCCAGCTTTTGCGCGTCGGTGCCGGCCAGAAAATGCCGGCCTTCCACCAGCATGTCGGTGGAGATGGCCTGCATCATGCCGGCGGCGGGCGACCACAAGGCGCAGTCGTCACCAACCCCGAGCACCGCCCGTTGCACGGGACGGGTGAAGTAGCGCCGGATCAGGTCAAACTCGGAAGCCATGGCGCGGATCCGCTCCTGGATCGTGAATCGGGTGTCGCTTCAGGCGGTTTCCGCGGGACGCAGCGCGCGCGCAACCCGGTCGAGGACGCCATTGACATACTTGTGCCCGTCGGTGCCGCCAAAAATCTTGGCAAGCTCCACCGCTTCATTGATGACCACGCGATAGGGCACCTCCGGCATGGCACTCAGCTCGAATGCCGCCAGCAACAGGACCGCCCGCTCCACCGGCGAGAGGCCAGGCCACGGCCGGTCCAACAAAGGTGCAAGCGTTTCGCGAAGCGAGTCCGACGCTTCGATCGTGCCCGTCAGCAAGCGCTGCAGCATGACCCCGTCGGCACGCTCGAAGTCCTTCGAGTCTGACAAATGGGCGAGGATTTCAGCGGCCGGCAGACCGGACATCTGCCAGGAATACAGGCCCTGAACAGCCATCTCCCGCGCCCGGCGGCGCGCCGACTTCATGGGTGCCGCTTATCAATGGCACGGCCGAGATTGACCATTTCAATTGCGGCTTCGGCGCAATCACGGCCCTTCTGCTCGATGCGCGCATCGGCCTGCGCATCGTTTTCCGTGGTGAGTATGCCATTGGCAATTGGAATTCCCGAATCCAGGGCCACTGCCGAAATTCCGGCGGAGGATTCGTTGGAAACGATTTCGAAATGGTAGGTTTCGCCGCGTATCACCGCGCCCAGGGCAATCAGTGAGTCGTAACTCCCCGTAGCCGCAAGCATTTGCAGCGCTAGAGGGGCTTCAAGCGCGCCGGGCACCGTCACCACCGTGATCGAATCGTCCGCGACACCCAGCTCGTGCAGGCGTTTGGCGCAACTCGCCAGCATGCCCAGTCCGACGTGTTCGTTGAAACGACAACGCACAATGCCAACCGAGACTCCTGCACCCTCAAGGCTGACGGGAATTTCGTTCACGCTTTTTCCTTTGCCGGACCGCGCTTGGCCACAAAATCGCTGATCTCGAGGCCAAACCCGGCCATGCTGGGAATCTTGCGCTGCGTGGCCAGGAGCCGCATGCGACCGACATTGAGGTCGCGCAGCAACTGCGCGCCGATGCCGTACGTCAGCAGATCCATCTTGGCCTTGGGGTCACGACGCATGCTTGCCGCAACGTCCTCGATCAACTGCGAGGCGCTGGACGAGCAGTTGAGAAGAATCAGGACACCCTTGCCTTCGGCCGCAATCTTTGACATGGCATCGTGCACTGTCCACGAGTGGCCGCTCGGATCCTCGTCCAGGAGATCGATCAGGGACAGGGGCTGGTGAACGCGCACCAGCGTTTCCTCCTCGGGCCGGATCTCGCCAAGAGTCAAGGCGATGTGCACCTGCCCGCTCATCTTTTCGAGAAACGCAATCATCTGGAACTCGCCATGCATGGTCTGCACACGGCGCTCGGTCACGCGGCGCACCAGGCTCTCGTTCTGGCTCCGGTAATGAATCAGGTCCGCGATGGTGCCGATCTTCAGTCCGTGGGTCCTGCCGAATTCGATCAGGTCGGGCAACCTCGCCATGGTGCCGTCATCCTTGAGGATTTCGCAGATCACTGCCGCCGGGGTCAGCCCGGCAAGGAGAGCCAGATCGCAGCCGGCTTCGGTATGGCCGGCGCGCACGAGCACGCCACCCGCCTGCGCCATCAGCGGAAAGATGTGGCCGGGCTGGACGATGTCTTCGGGTTTTGCGTCGAGCGCAACAGCCGCCTGAATGGTGCGTGAGCGGTCCTGAGCGGAGATGCCGGTGGTGACGCCCTGCGCCGCCTCGATCGATACGGTGAATGCGGTGCCCAGGGGCGCGCGGTTGTCACGCACCATCAGCGGCAGGTTGAGCTGTCTGCAACGCGCCTCGGTCAACGCAAGGCACACCAGGCCACGCCCGAATTTCGCCATGAAATTGACGGCTTCCGGCGTCACGAACTGGCCCGCGATGATCAGGTCGCCTTCGTTTTCCCGGTCCTCGTCGTCAACGAGGATCACCATCTTGCCGGCCTTGATGTCGGCGACGATATCGGAAACGGTGCTCAGGCTCATTCGCGCTCCATGCAGAAAGTTCGCCACGCCCCTTCACTGGCGTGGATTGCGAGGGGGATTTTAAGGCGTTTGCACCGCGGACGCTGACGAAACCGCGATTGCCAAAAAGAAATCGGGACGCCGCAGCGTCCCGAAACCGCACCGGGAAACGGTGGTTTCCCGAAAGAATCCGGACAGGCTAGGCGGCTGCCTGAGGTGCTTCGACCGTTTTCTCGATATTGACGATCTTTTCGCCGATCTTTTCACGAATCCGCGCCGATTTGCCCGAACGTCCGCGCATGTAGTAGAGCTTGGCGCTGCGCACCGCGCCCTTGCGCTTGACCTCCACCGAGGCAATCATCGGCGAATGGGTCTGAAACGTCCGCTCGACGCCTTCGCCGGAGGACATCTTCCGGACCGTGAAGGAAGAATTGAGACCGCGGTTCTTCTTCGCGATGACAACGCCTTCGTAGGCCTGGACGCGCTTGCGCTCGCCCTCGACCACGCTGACGCTGACAATCACCGTGTCGCCGGGGGCAAACACGGGGATCTTGCGGCCCAGGCGGGTGACTTCTTCGGACTCTATCGTTTGTAACAGATTCATCGTTTTTCTCCTTCGCAATCCTGCTTACTTGTCAATGCTGCTTTTCATGTGTTCCCGCCGGAATTCATCCAGCAGGCCCATTTCCAGTTCATTCAGTCCGCGCCGTCCGATCAGTTCGGGCCGGCGCAACCAGGTACGTCCCAACGATTGCTTGTGCCGCCAACGGGCAATCTCCGCATGGTGCCCCGAGAGCAGCACCGGCGGCACCTCAAGGTCACCGTAGCGCTCGGGCCGGGTGTACTGCGGGCAATCCAGCAATCCCCCGCTATTCGCGCCAAACGATTCCTCGACTGCCGATCGCTCGTCGCCCAGAGCACCAGGCAATTTGCGCACCACAGCGTCGATGACCACCATCGCCGCCAACTCGCCTCCGGAGATCACGTAATCCCCGATGGATAATTCCTCGTCGACGCACTTTTCGATCACTCGCTCGTCGACACCTTCGTAACGACTGCAAAGCAGGATTAGCCTTTGCTGCCCGGCCATCCGCGCCACACATTCGTCATCCAGCTTCCGGCCCTGGGGCGACAGGTGCACCACCTTCGCTTCACCAACCGCCGAATCCCTTGCCGCGGCAATCGCCTTTTCAAGCGGGTCGCCCAGCATCACCATACCCGGCCCGCCGCCGTAGGGCCTGTCGTCCACCGTACGGTAATTATCCGTGGTGAAATCGCGCGGGTTCCACAACCCCAGCCCCCACAACCCGCGGTCATACGCCCTTTGCGTGATTCCGCGGCCGGTTATTGCCTCAAACATCTCCGGAAACAGCGTGATGCAGTCGAACCGGATCACCAGTCCGTCCCCCAGTCCACGCGGATTTCTCCGGCTTGCATGTCTATGCTGCTCACCACCTGCGGGATGAAAGGCAACAGCCTTTCACCGCCGGACCAAACGACTCGCAAAATCGGATGCGCGCCGTTCTCGAATATTTCGGTCACCTTGCCCAGGTTATCCCCGGACAGGTTGACCACCATCAAACCCACCAGATCATCGCGATAAAACTCGCCGTCCCCGGCCTGTGGCATGGCATCACGGCTGACCGCCACCTGGGCGCCGCTCAGTTTGGCGGCCTCGTCCCGGTCATTGCAGCCGCGCATACGCGCCACCATGTGTCCCGCATGACGCTCGCTTTCCTCAAGCTCGACTTCGCGCCAATCAGTGTCTCCGACGCGCAACCACCACGTCGCGTACCCCGCAAGGCTGTCGGGTTCCTCCGTATAAGGCTGGATCTTGACCCAGCCCTTCACTCCAAAGGGACCCAGCACTCTTGCCATCACGACCAGCCGGGATTGCGTATCTGCCATCCCTTCAGTCTCAGGCGATATGCCTTTTATTTGGCAAGCGTCCGTGCAAAGGTCTTTTGCAGACGGGCTACTGTGGGCGACAGTTGCGCGCCCTGTCCCTTCCAGTAGGCGACGCGATCCACTGCAATTCGCAGTGACTCACTGCCCGAAGGCGCCTTGGGATTGTAGAACCCGACGCGCTCGATGAAGCGGCCGGTGACGGTACGGCGTGAGTCCGCAACCACGATGCTGAAAAACGGGCGGTGCTTGGCGCCACCACGGGCAAGACGAATAACGACCATGTAGGATTCCGGAGATGCGAAAAGGGCGTGATTTTACTGGTTTTTTGCCTGAAAAAGCAAGACAAAGATGCGATCCCGCATTTCCGCCCGGGGATTGGAAAAAGCAGCTGTCTGCACCCCTTAAATCCGGCCACTGCGCAGCTAAAAACCTCTGGGCATCATGCCCTTCATGGAGCGCATCATCTTGGCCATCCCGCCTTTTTGCATCTGCTTCATCATCTTCTGCATCTGCTCGAACTGGCTGAGAAGGCGGTTGACTTCCTGCACGGATACGCCGGCCCCTGTCGCGATCCGGCGTTTGCGCGATGCCTTGAGCAAATCCGGCTTTGCCCGTTCCAGCGGTGTCATGGAATTGATGATGCCCTCGGTGCGGCTCAGTTGCCGCTCGTCGAATTGCTGGCCCTGCGCCGCCTGAGCCATCTGGGCGGGCAGCTTGTCCATCAGAGCCGATACCCCCCCCATTTTCTTCATCTGCTGGAGCTGCTGCTTGAAATCCTCGAGGTCGAACCCCTTCCCCTTCCTGAACTTGTCGGCCAGCTTCTTCGCCTCATCGACGTCGACCGCCTTGCGGGCCTCCTCCACCAGCGACAGCACATCCCCCATTCCCAGAATGCGGGCGGCCATGCGGTCCGGATAAAAAGGCTCGAGCCCCTCGAGTTTTTCGCTGACGCCCACGAATTTGACCGGCTTGCCGGTAATCTGGCGCACCGAGAGCGCCGCTCCGCCGCGCGCGTCGCCGTCCAGCTTGGTCAGCACGATGCCCGTGAGCGCGAGAGCCTCGTTGAACGCACGCGCAACATTCACAGCATCCTGCCCTTGCATCGCATCGACGACGAACAGGGTTTCAGCGGGCTTCAGGAAGTCATGGAGCTGCTTGATTTCCGCCATCATCGCCTCGTCAATCGCCAGGCGTCCGGCGGTGTCGACGATGAGGACTTGGTGGTAATGCGTGCGCGCGTAATCCAGAGCGTCACGGGCGATATCGGCGGGTTTCTGTTCGGCAGTCGATGCGAAGAAATCGGCGCCGGCCTGCTGGGCCACGACGCGCAACTGCTCGATGGCAGCCGGCCGGTAGACGTCACACGACACCAGCAGCACCTTTTTGCCTTCGTCGGCCACCAGTCGCCGGGCGATCTTTCCCGCGGAGGTCGTTTTCCCCGATCCCTGGAGACCGGCCATCAGGATTACGGCCGGGGGTACTACCGCCAGATCAAGTCCGACCCCCGCCCCGCCCATCAGCAGCGTCAACTCACGGTGCACCACGCCAACCAGCGCCTGCCCCGGGTTCAGGCTGCCGAGCACTTCCTGGCCGATGGCCAGTTCCTTCACCCGCGCAATGAAATCCCGCACCACCGGCAGCGCCACATCGGCCTCCAGCAACGCGACGCGCACTTCGCGCAAGGCGTCCTGGATATTGGCTTCCGTGAGCCGCGCCTCGCCGCGCAATGTCTTGACGACTTTGGAAAGCCGTTGTGTCAGTGATTCGAGCATGAAAGGATTCGCGCCGGGGGCGCGCCAAAATGGTTGATCAGGGGATGGTCGCCGAAACCCTTAGGTGCAAAGTCGGGGTGTAAACTCGGCGCATGGACATTTTACTCCACGCATTCACCGCCCTCGCCTATGCAACACTGGCCCTTCATTTCTGGCGAACCCGCTGGATCGGCTCGACACCCGCTTCGATTACCGGCTGGGAACGCGGGGTGATCCTCGCGCCGCTTGCATTGCATACATGGCTCCTGTGGGACATCCTGTTCACCTCGCCCGAGCTACGATTCGGATTTGCGATCGCACTGTCCGCGATGATGTGGCTCGCAGTGCTGATCTACTGGGTCGAGAACCTCTTCCTGAAACTGGAGGGCATGCAGGCGCCGGTGCTCGGACTTGCCGCACTGTGCACGCCATGGCCGGCCCTATTCCCCGGCCTCGTGGCACCGCCCATCGCGCAGTCCATGGAGTTTCGCGTACATACGGTGCTGGCGATGCTCGCCTACAGCTTCTTCACGCTGGCTGCGCTGCACGCGCTACTGATGACGATGGTGGAACGCCGCCTGCACGGGCATGCAGGCGGGAGGTCCATAAAGGGACTGTGGGCATCAATGCCCCCCTTGCTGACCATGGAATCGATGCTTTTCCGGCTCATTGCCCTGGGATTTGCCCTG
>CAIUKQ010000041.1 GCA_903899705.1 uncultured beta proteobacterium | reverse complement strand
TCGCGCGTCTTCTTCGTTTTCGGTTCCCACGCGCGGCAGGCCCGGCCAGTTTCCGTCGGCATGTTTCTTCAGGTTTTCGCGGTATTGGCGCCTCAGGGCACCGGTCGGGCCATATTGGGCCGCGAGCGCCATGGCGCGCTTGAGAAAAAGGCCGATGTTGTGTTCGTCGGTGAATCCTATCGCGCCGTGCAGTTGGATCGATGACTTGGTGATGGCAAGGGATGCCTCGCCCGCGAGTACGCGCGCGGCGATGGCCAGTTGCCCGGATTCGGCGCCGTTCATGTCGGCCGAGCGGGCGGCCTCGAACACCAGCGCGCGGACGGTTTCCTTCTGCGCGTAGTTGTCCACCGACTGGTGGCGCAGCGCCTGGAATTTGCCAATGGGCTGGCCGAACTGCACGCGGGTGCCCAGGTACTCAAGCACGATTTTCAGGGCGCCATCCATGAGGCCCAGCATTTCCGAGGCGATGGCAAGCTGGATGACCTGATTCATCTTTCCGGCCAGTGCGCGGGCGGCGTCGCCGCTGGCGATGAGCGCATCGGCGGGAACCTGCAGGTTTCGCAGGTTCAGGCAGGAGAGCGCGCTGCCATCCACGCCGCGGGCCGGTTTGAGTTTCAGGCCCCGGACTTTTGCGGGCATGTGGAAGACGATGTGGCCGGCCTTGCCCGAGGCTTCGATCACGAAACCGTCGGCGCTTGCGGCGGGGATTCCGTCGCAGCGGCCGGATACCGCCCATCCGCCGTCTGCGGTCTGTTTGAGTGCGAACCGGTTCCTGCCGCACTGCAGGGCGGGCAGGATGAGGTGCTCACCGTGCATTAATCCATCGAGCAGGGGTTTGTGCGACGGCGAAGCCGACACGGACAGCGCCAGAGCAGTGGCAGCGGCGGGGGCCAGCGGCATGGCGCACAGTTGGCCTCCCAGGGCTTCTGCGATGAGGCATAGAGATCCCGGTCCCAGTCCGGAACCGCCGGCTTGTTCGGATACGAGCAGACTGATCCAACCTGCTTCCACGGCAGCGCGCAGACCTTCGCTGTCGTATCCTTCTTGCATCGAGCGGAGGGTTCGAAGCCGGGCCGGGCCGCCGTGTTTTTCGGCGAAGCGTTTCGCACTGTCGGCAATCATGCGTTGGTCGTCGGAGAACAGGGGGTCAAGATTCATGGAATTCCTCAAATGTTTTGACAAGGCAAGACGCCATCGGCCCGCATACGGATCCCTGGCTGGCGCCATGATAGCAACAGCTTCAAACCGGCACAGAGTCTGCCACGCAGTGATCGAATGGAATCCAGATGAGCGGAATTAAAACCGAAGTGATTGTCGTGGGCGGCGGGCCGACGGGTGCCTCGGCGGCCTTGTTCCTTGCACGCCACGGCGTGGAGGTGACGCTCATATCGCGCAGTCACTGGGTGTCCGATACGCCGCGCGCACACATCACCAATGCGCGGACCATGGAGATCATGCGTAACGTGGGTCTGGAAGAGGCCTGCTACGCAAAAGCCTCCGCCAATTCGTTTCAGGCGAACAAGGTGTGGGTTACGACGATGGCCGGCGAAGAACTGGGCCGGCTCATGTCCTGGGGCAATCACCCCCTGCGTCGCGCGGAGTACGAACTTGCGAGCCCCGGGAAAATGTGCGACCTGCCACAGTGGTTTCTGGAGCCCATTCTGCTCGGGGAAGCCGCGCGACTTGGGGTGAAGCTGCGATTCGGAAACGAACTTCTGGATTTTTCGCAGGATGAATCGGGGGTGACTACGCGCGTTCGCGATCATCAGAGTGGCGAGTCCGTCGAAATCCGGGGGCAATACATGGTTGCCGGCGACGGAGGGCGCAGTCCGGTGGCGGCAGCCCTGAATCTTCCGATGGAGGGCGAGGCCGGGATGGGCACCGCCATCAACGTGCTGTTTGAGGCGGACCTTTCGAAGTTCGTCGCCCACCGTCCCGGCTCCCTGTATTCGATCTTCGATCACGGCTACGACGAGCTGACCGGCGGATATGCCACCCTGCGCATGGTGCGTCCATGGACGCAATGGGTGGCCACGTTTCCCGAAGTGACGACCGGGGGCCGGAAGGTCGAAATGACTGAAGCACTGGTCACGCAAATCATCGGCGGAATGATCGGCGATGCGTCGGTGAAGGTGCGCGTTCTGGGCATTAGCCCCTGGCTCGTCAATCGCGTTATCGCGGGAAAGTATTCGGTGGGTCGAGTGTTCTGCGCAGGCGATGCGGTGCACCGTCATCCCCCCTGGAACGGGCTGGGCTCGAACACCTGCATCCAGGATTCTTTTAACCTCGCCTGGAAACTGGCCCTCGTGATGCGCGGTAAAGCCGGCCCAGGGCTATTGGAAACCTACAGCGAGGAGCGCCAGCCCATTGGCAAGCGCGTGGTGGAGCGCGCCATCGCCAGTTATGCGGGTGGCCGGGCGCTGCTGGAGACCCTGGGCATGCGCGCAGGTCAAGGTGCCGCAGAAAGACTCGAGGCGTTTGCGCGCCTGATGGCGCCAGGCGCGGAGGGAGAGTTGCTTCGGCGCCGGTGGCGGGACGCGATCGAAGAGCGCAATTACGTCTACAACACGCTGGGTGTCGAGTTGAACCAGACCTACCAGTCCGCGGCCGTTGTTTCCGACGGAACCGCGCCGCCGCCATTTGAGCGTGATGCAGACCTGCACTATCACGCCACCACCTGGCCCGGAGCGCGTCTGCCGCACTGCTGGCTCGAGCAGTACGGCAAGCCTTGTTCGACGCAGGATCTTTGCGGCCACGAACGATTTACGCTGCTCACCGGCATCGGCGGAGGCGGGTGGAAGAAAGCGGCGGCTGATGTCTCGGCAGAAAAAGGCGTAACCATCGAGGTGAGGGAGATTGGACTGGGATTGCCGGTTAAGGACCCCTATGGCGATTGGACACGCCTCTCCGGCGTTGAGGACAGCGGCTGCGTATTGGTACGGCCGGACCTGCATATCGGATGGCGTTCACGGGCATGGCAATCAAACTCACCTGCGGAGCTGATGCAGTCGTTTGAATCGATGCTCGGTCTTGCCCCGCTGTCGGTTAAATAATTAAATAAAAACAGATAGTTAGTAAAAATTCGTTAAACCCCAAGGAGCCGAGCAATGTCCGAACCCGTATCCCGCATCGACGTCCATTTTCACATCATCCCGGAGTTCTACAGCCAGGCAGCGCTCGCCGCGGGCAAGGCACCGGCGCGCGGAACTTTCCCGGCATTCACGCCGGATCTCGCACTGGAACTGATGGACGCGAACGGTATCGCCACGGCGATCACTTCACTGTCGCAACCCGGAGCGCATTTTGGCGACGATGCGAATGCACGCAATCTTGCGCGGCAATGCAATGACTTTGCTGCCGGTATGTGCGCCCGCTGGCCACGCCGCTTCGGCGCGTTTGCGACGCTGCCCCTGCCGGATGTGGAGGGTGCCCTGCGGGAAATTGATTACACGCTCGATACGTTGAAATTCGAAGGCGTGTGCCTGTTTGCCAGCTGCGACGGAAAGTTTCTGGGTGACCCTCTGTTCGATCCAGTCATGGAGGAACTCAACCGGAGAAAGGCCGTGGTGTTTGTGCATCCGGCAATGCATCCGTCGATGGCGGCCGTGGGATTGCCCTGGCCGGGATTCATGATGGAGTATGTGTTCGACACCACGCGCGCGGCAGTGAATCTGATTTTCAGCAGCGCACTGAAGCGCTTCCCCGATATCAAATTCATACTCTCGCACGCGGGCGGTGTACTGCCCTTCATTGCGTGGCGCCTGTCCGTCTCGCCGATGATCGATCCGCGTCTGCCGCAACTGTCGCGCGAGGAGGTCTTCGCCGGCCTGCGGCATTTTTGGTACGACACGGCGCTGGCGCCCTGGGCTGGAAGCATTGCGGCGTTGCGCGAGATCGCCGATTCTTCG
>CAIUKQ010000040.1 GCA_903899705.1 uncultured beta proteobacterium | reverse complement strand
GGCGGAATCACCGGTCACGATGACGTGGAATACGCACCAGTAGTTCCGGTGTAGTACTGGATCTGGGTACGCCATGCGCGGCCTGTTCCTGCGGGCAATCCTGCTGTTCTCCGTCCAGGCCGACGCACGCAGTGCTGCTGCCCGTAGAGCCTTTTTACATTTCCACCCGTGCCCTGTAACAGGCAAGGCCTAGGGTAGGTGTCCGGGTTATGTGGTCGATCCAGTTGTTCCCATATGCGCTGGTGGCGCTGATGCCCCGAGCAATACTGTTCGTGACGGCAATGTAAAGGATCGAGCTGTACAGCGGCAGTGTCGGCGATGACCAGGGCCGCGAACGATACTGTTTATGACCGCATATCGTCGCCGTTATGACCGTAACGGCCGTTACAGCAGTTACGGCTTATGGGCTTAACCCGACGGCAGGCCCATCCGCAGAGTAGACTGAAACGCTAACCGACGAACCTGGAGGCTTGGTGCGTAACCTGTTTTCCATTCTTGCAGTGACCCTCTGTTTTCTCCTGACAGGCCCTGGCCTCGCCCAGACCACCGATCAGCGAGTCGCATTGGTCATCGGGAATGCGGCATACAAGAGCGGACCGCTGGCCAATCCGGTCAATGATGCCCGTGCGATGGCTGCGCGGCTACGGAGTTTCGGCTTTGATGTGATGCTCAAAGAGAATCTGAAGACCCGAGAAATTGGCAGCACCTACCGTGAGTTCCGCACCAAAATCAAGCCGGGGACGACGGCACTAGTCTTCTATGCGGGGCATGGCATTCAGGTCAAGGGTCAGAACTACTTCCCCGCGATTGATGCTGAAATAGATTCAGAAGAGGATGTGCCCCTGCAAAGCCTGAACCTGGGTACCTTGCTTGAAAACATGGAAGAGGCAAAGGCCGGGGTGAGCCTCGTCTTTCTGGATGCCTGCCGCGACAATCCGTTCGCTCGTCGATTCCGCAGCGCGAGCCGTGGGCTGGCAAAGGTGGAGGCGGCATCCGGGACGCTGATTCATTACGCCACTAGACCCGGCAGCGTGGCCGCTGACGGAGATGGCAAGAACGGCACCTATACCGAGGCACTGCTTACCCAGTTGAATTCCCCTTTGCCGGTGGAGTTGATGTTGAAACAGGTCACCAACACGGTGGTCGCAAAGACCAAGGGCAAGCAGGAGCCTTGGATAGAGGGCAGCCTTCGCGGGGACTTCTACTTCAATGGGCGGGTGCCGGTTGCGTCAGAACCGGCTGGCAACGACCGCGCATTCTGGGATTCGGTCAAGGACAGCCGCTACCCTGACGAATTTAGAGCCTACCTTGACCAATATCCCAGGGGATTGTTCGCTGCCCTCGCCCAAACGCGACTGAAAGCGTTGCAATCCACGCAGGTGGCTTCAGTGGTGCCCAACATCGCGGCAACGCGGCCGCAGGCGGTGCCGGGGGCGCTTGCGTCCATGACACGCGGCACGGTGTTTCGTGATTGCGCTGATTGCCCGGAGATGGTGGTGATCCCGGCGGGCAGCTTTACCATGGGGTCCTCGTCATCGGAAACGGGCCGCTTTGACGATGAAGGGCCGCAACATCTGGTGAGAATTGCCAGCCCCTTTGCTGCCGGAAAGTTCGAAGTTACGTTTGATGAATGGGATGCTTGCGTGCGTGATCGTGGGTGCACCCAAAATCCTTCGGATCAGGGTCGGGGCAGGGGCAAGCGCCCGGTAATCAATGTTTCCTGGGAGGATGCAAAGTCCTATACCCAGTGGTTGTCGCGCAGAACTGGGAAGTCCTACCGTTTGCTAACGGAGGCCGAGTGGGAGTATGTAGCGCGCGCCGGAACGACAACGGCATTTTCTTTCGGCAATCGCATCAGTCCGCAGCAGGCGAGCTATGCGACAACCAATTCGTATGCAGGCAGCTCGGTGGCAACGACGCCGAGAAACACGGTCACCGTGGGCAGCTACGCGCCCAACGCTTTTGGGCTCTACGATGTTCACGGAAATGTCTGGGAATGGTCGGAGGATTGTTATAACGCCAATTACAACGGCGCCCCGTCGGACGGCACAGCATGGATGTCAGGTGATTGTGGCCGGCGCGTGTTGCGAGGCGGCGCGTGGATCGTCAATCCTCAGATTCTGCGTTCCGCGTACCGCAACAACGTCAATCCGTCTGGCCGGTTCAACTTCATCGGTTTTCGCCTCGCCAGGACCGATTAAATCTTGAATCTTCACCCCTTTACCTCTTGGGGATTCCAAAGGGGCGCAGCCCCTTTGGTCGATTGATATAAGCGCACCAGCCGACAACGCGCGTATTGGCAGTTCTGCGCTTTTCGCATTTATGCCCGATTTCAGGCGCTTGGATTGAGTTCGCCTGTTCCAAAATCACGAACATCGTGCAACACGAATAATGTGATACACTTTTTTCGTGTTAATTAAATCATTGTTAATTATGAAAAATGTTACGGTATCCATGGACGAAGGTGCGCTTGAATGGGTGCGCGTCAAGGCCGCACGGGAGAATTCCAGTATCTCGCGCTATCTTGGCGAATTGGTCGGGGAGGCTCGCGCGCGAGACGACGTCTATGCACGCTCTATGCGCGCGGCTCTTAAATTCGAGCCGCTGACATTTCCAGTGGATAGCCGCTACTTGAGTCGCGACGAGGCGAACGACCGTGCCGGTCTTCGTTGACACCAATGTATTGATCTACGCGCTTGATCCGCGCTTTCCCGAAAAGCAAGGCGTTGCGCAGGATTGGCTCAAGCACTGTTGGCGGGAACGCATCGGCCGCGTGAGCGTGCAGGTGCTAAACGAGTTCTACGTCAATCTGGTGCGGATCAATGGCGGCAATTTTGGCGCGCGCGCACGCGCCGAAATCCGACAACTGATGGCGTGGCATCCGTGCGCGATCGACGGCGCCCTGGTGGAAACCGCCTGGGGCATCGCCGATGAGGCAAGCGTTTCGCATTGGGACGCCCTGATCATCGCCGCCGCGATTCATCAGGATTGCGAAATACTGCTTTCGGAGGATTTGCAGCACGGCCAGGTCATTGAGGGCGTACGTGTCGTTAATCCGTTTCTCGACAATCACGCCCCTGACTCCCTTACTTCGATTCCAAAGGCGTAAGCAACTCCCGCACTCTGGCCCCGCCTTGTTTTGCGAGTTGGGGATTCTGAATCCACATCTGGATGAAGAACTCGCGCATTTCATCGGATTGCGCGAGTCTGGCGAGCAGGATCTCTTCGGGGATGACCTGGCGTTGGGCGGGTTTCGAATCAGACATTGGGGTCTTCTCCGCGTTGTATTTTTTCCAGAGCCGCAATATCGAGCCGATCTTTATCGCGGTTGGCGATGCGTTTCATCTTAAGCAAATCGTCTATGCCTGCGATCCACACTTTGCTTGAGAACAAGCTGCCCTCGACCGCATTTTCCATGAGTTTTTCAAACGGGACTTCAGGGCGTACAAGGACGTCCACGACGCTTCCCCCGACTTGCGGTTCTCTCAATGCGAACGCCACCATGCCTTTTTCGCGGTGCCACAGGTCGATTTTCCCGGCATCTTTCAACGAGTCGATTGACTCCGGAATCACAGGGGCAAGCTCGAGGCGCTTGGCAACCCCAATGAATCGTGAGAGGTTTTCGTCGTTCATCGCCAGCACGAGATCGATGTCGAATGTCGACCGCATATACCCGTGGAGTTGAACCGCCAATCCGCCGACCAGCACGTACTGAACCTTATGTTGCGACAGTGATTGGAGGAGTTCGGCGATTTTCATGGCTTAAGCATGAATTGCGGGCCAGCAACTGGAGTGGAATTCATTGTAATGCAGTAGTATTTCCCAAGAGCACACGCAAGATTCGACCGAGAATAGTGATCGGAATCGCCTTCATTCCGGCTTGAACCCCAGTGTATTGAGAAGTTTGCCGACGTAGTCAATGTCCTTTTTCAGGCGGGCTGCGAACTCTTCAGGCGTGCTGCCGTAATTGGTGATACCCATTTCCTCCAGTTCACCCGACGCGTTGTAGGGCACATGCAGCATGTCGGTGCCGGTCATGCCATTGCGGCATGAAGTCGGTGAGGATTGTATTCGGCCTGCGCCGAACGGGTCGGGTGCGGCTAGCCCTTGGGGACGGTGTCGGCGAAAGAGGTCCGCTCTTCAAGCTTTGTCATCAGCTTTGCCAGGCCGGGCTGTGAATCACGCCAGTTGATTTCGGGGAAACGGAATGCCAGCCAGTCCAGGCACGAACCCACTGCGATGTCAGCCAGGGTGAAGCCGTTGCCTGCGCACCAGGCGTTTTCCGAGAGGTCGTGAGCCATCATTCGGATGCCGGCATCGATCTTTTTCATCTGCCGGTCCGTCCATTCCGTGCTGCGCTGGGCTTCGGGCCTTGTGCGTTCGCGGCGAATCAGTACGCCGGCGTTCAACACGCCATCGGCCAGGGCTTCCCAGCGGCGGACTTCGATTCGTTCGCGGTTGTCGGCGGGAATAAGTTTGCCGCGTGGAGAGGCATTGTCGAGAAACTCGACGATTACACGGGAATCGAATATCGGCGTGCCGTCTTCGAGCAGAAGCACCGGCACCTGTCCGAGGGGGTTGTTGCCCCAGATGCCGGACTTTTCGCCCCAGGGATCTTCGGTTTCGAATTCGTAGTCGATCTTTTTTTCAGCGAGCACGATGCGCACTTTGCGCGCAAATGGACTGGCTTCACTGCCGATGAGCTTCATTGATTCTTGGGTTTCTGGAAAACAGGTGTGGGCTCAAACTGCCCAAAGCCACGCGGCCAGCAACCGCGAAATTGATGATGTTCAGAGGGCAAATTATATCATGCAGACATTGCCTCTTTGAACCTGCGGCGCAATTCAGGCGGGCCTTGCATGCGCGCACTTCCTTGAGCAGGATTTTGATCGGGTCGACGGCCATGGCTGCAATGTTACAGGCAAGGCGGTGCGCAGCTCCAAGCGATGATGCAGGTCCCGACCACACGGGAACGGCAACACCCCATGTTAAAATTCACAGTCAAAAATCACCGATAAAAGCCCATGCCGCCCACCACTCTCACGGCCATTTCTCCTCTGGATGGGCGCTATGCGTCGCAGGTGGATTCGTTGCGTGCGTACTTCAGCGAATTCGGCCTTATCCGCTATCGGGTGCGCATTGAAATCGAATGGCTGATAGCACTTGCAGCGGAGAAGTCGCTCGCGGGGATTGGACCGTTTTCGCCTGCCAGTATCGGATTTCTGCGCGGGTTGTCCGCGAACTTCTCGGAAAGCGATGGCGAAGCCGTCAAGGCCATCGAGGCAAAAACCAACCACGACGTGAAGGCCATCGAATACTGGCTGAAGGATCGCGCTTCGGGCAATGCCGAAATCATGGCGGCCTCCGAGTTCATCCACTTCGCGTGCACCTCCGAGGACATTAACAACCTCGCCTACTCGCTGGCGCTGGCCGAATGCAGGAAAGACGTGCTGCTGCCGCGCCTTGACGATCTGATTTCGAAATTGCGCGAGATTGCGCATGCACAGGCGGCGGTGGCCATGCTCGCACGCACGCACGGGCAGGCGGCCACGCCCACCACGATGGGCAAGGAAATTGCCAACGTTGTGCACCGCCTTCGCGGCGCGCGGGAGGCGATCGTCTCGGTGGCGCTCAACGGCAAGGCCAACGGCGCGGTGGGCAATTACAACGCCCACCTGGTGGCCTATCCCGATTTTGACTGGGAAGCCTATTCGCGAAAATTTGTGGAGTCTGTGGGCCTCTGCTTCAATGCCTACACCACACAAATCGAGCCCCATGATTGCCTCGCCAGGATGTTTGATGCGGTGGCCCGGGCCAACGGTATCGTGCTGGACCTGGACCGTGATATTTGGGGCTACATCTCCCTGGGTTATTTCAAGCAGAGGACAAAGGCCGGCGAGGTGGGTTCATCGACGATGCCGCACAAGGTCAATCCGATCGATTTCGAGAATTCAGAAGGCAATGTCGGCGTGGCCAATGCGCTGCTCGGCCATTTGTCGGAGAAGCTTCCCATTTCACGCTGGCAGCGCGACCTGTCCGATTCCACGGCGCTGCGCAACGTCGGGCCGGCGCTGGGCCACACTCTGCTCGCCTGGGGCGCCTGCATGCGCGGCCTGGGCAAGCTGGAGGCGGATCCGCAGCGCATGGCCGCGGACCTGGATGCCAACTGGGAAGTGCTCGCCGAGGCGATCCAGACCGTCATGCGACGGCATGGAATGGAAAATCCCTACGAGCAGTTGAAGGAACTCACGCGCGGCAAACGCCTCGACGGCGATGCGATGCGTGTGTTCATCCGCGGGCTGTCACTGCCGGAGGCCGAAAAGAACCGGCTGCTCGCGATGAGCCCCGCAACCTATATCGGCAAGGCGGCAGAACTCGCGGCTGCGATCTAGACGCTGCGCGGCTAGTCTCGCTATTTCTCTTCCGGTTGTGGCGCCACGCTGCGCAGGAATCCAATGACCGCGTTCATGTCCGGCGCGGTCAACTTGGCCAGCGTGCTTGTGATGACCTCGCTCATCGGTTCGGCGGCAACATCTCCGTCGACAGTTATCCCGGTCTGAAGATATTGGAGCAGATCACTGTCGCTCATGTTTTTCAGGCGGGTCGGCGTGATATTCGGAATCCCCTGGTCGCCCGGTCCCTTGCCTCCGGCGAGAAAGCGGTCTTTCTTCGACACGCCAAGAAAGTTGCGCGGTGTGTGGCATTCGCCGCAATGCGCCAATGCCTGTACCAGATAAGCGCCGCGGTTGATCTCCTGCGATTTTGCGGGATCTGGCACGAAGGGGCCCGGTGTGAAAAACAGCCACTTCCAGAACAGATTCAGGAACCGGAAGCCGAAAGGAAATTTCAGGTCGTGGGGAGTGCTGGCGCGCGCGCTTTGCGGCAGCGAATGGAAATAGGCGTAGAGATCTTTCGCGTCCGAATCGACGATCTTTGTGAACGAAGTGTATGGAAAGGCCGGGTAATAGTGCGCGCCATCCGGGCGTGTGCCCTCACGCAGAGCGCGCATGAAATCGGCCTCGCTCCAGGCGCCAATGCCTGCCTGGGGATGCGGGGTGATGTTTGGGGCGAAGAAACTGCCAAACGGCGTCTTGAGCGCGCTGCCCCCGGCAAAAGGCACGGCATCCTTCTTTTCTTCGGTGTGGCATCCGCGGCAGCCTCCAGCGGCCGCGAGGTACTCGCCGCGTTTTGTATCCTGAGCCTGCGAATTCTGGGAAAGGAGCAGGAGACTGAATATCGCGTACAGGAGTCTGCGGGAAATATTCATTTCTGCGATTCCGAATGTTCCAAAGAAGCCGATTCTATCCGCTGACAGGAGACGGTCAATAATCGCTCCGAAAGCAAAAAGCCCCGCCGCGGCGGGGCTTTCCGGGTCAAATGCCGCTTACTGCGAGCGGAACTGTTTATGGCAGCCGTTGCAGTTGTTCAGCACTTCGACGATGGCGGCCTTGGCCGGGCCTTCACCGCTCTTGGCCGCGCCGACCAGCTTCGTCACTGCGCCGCGGAAGTTGTCCTGCGCGGTCTTGAAACCGGCGGGATTGCTATAGATTTCCGGCAGGGCACGGCTCTTCTCACCCTTGGTGTCTTCGGTGAATCCATCCCAAGGCATCTGGCTCAGCGAATCCAGAAATCCGGCATTTCTTGCGACTACGTCGGCGTTGTAGGGCAGCTTGCCGGCATTCATGAGCCCCAGGGGGCCAAAATACTTGCCTTGCAGGGTCATTGCACTTTGGCGCATCTTGACCAGTGCGTCGGGTTTCGCCTGGGCGAAAGCGGAAAGCGTATAGCCGGCGCCAAGCGTCAGGGCCAGCGCAACTGCGAACATTTGATTTTTCATGTATTTCTCCTGTTATGAAATTTGGACCGGCACGACGGAACACTCAGCCTTTGGCCGAACTCCTCACGCAAACAGACTCAGGTGCGAATTTATTCCCGTGCCAGCCATACCTTGCGTACAGTTCGCAATGCGGCGCGATAGATACCCGAACCTGATGCGCTTTCCGCACTGCATTCCCCGTTCCACGGGAATGTGCCCTGGAAGAGCGTCAGACGACCGCGCCGTCCTTGCTGGCCTGAACCGGCTTGACCAGGTCTTCCCGGCGAACGCCCAGCCACATGACCAGGGGGGCCATGACCAGCACCGAGGAATAGATGCCGAACAGAATGCCGATGGTCAGGGCCACCGCAAAGTAATGCAGGGCCGCGCCGCCAAACAGCAGCATCGAGAGCACCGCCATCTGCGTGCAGCCGTGGGTGATGATGGTGCGCGACATCGTGCGGGTGATGGCGTTGTCGATGACTTCCCTCACCGGAGAGCGCCGCATCTTGCGAAAGTTCTCCCGGATCCGGTCGGCGACCACCACGGATTCGTTCACGGAATAGCCAAGGATGGCGAGAATGGCGGCCAGCACCGGTAGTGAAAATTCCCACTGGAAAAACGAGAAAAAACCCAGAATGATGATGACATCGTGCAGGTTGGCAATGATCGCCGCAACGCCGAACTTCCATTCAAACCGGAATGCCAGGTAAATGACGATACCGAGGGAGGTGATCAGGAGGGCAAGCGCGCCGTTCTCGGCGAGTTCGCGGCCCACCTGCGGACCGACATATTCCACCCGCTGAACCGTCACCTGGGGGGAGGCGCTGGTGAGCACCGCATTCCTGAATTTCTCCTTGTCGAATTCCGCCTTGGCGCCCTCTTTTGCGCCTTCCTTGTTCAACGAGGAAAACGCGGGATTTTCCGCGTCCTTGACCGACATCCGGATCAGCACATCGCGCGGCGTTCCGAAGCTTTGCACCTGCGGTTCCTTGACGCCCAGGCCTTCCATCGCGGCGCGGATCTTGTCCAGGTCTGCCGCCTGTTCGTAGCGTGACTCGACAATCAGTCCTCCGGTGAACTCAATGGAAAAATTGAGCCCTTTCCCGGCAAGGAACCCGACAGCCAGCAGGAACGTGACGAAGGAAACGATGTTGAACGCCAGAGCATGCCGCATGAACGGTATGTCTTTGCGTATCTTGAAGAACTCCATATTTCAGAACCTCGCCTATCTGTCTTTTATTTCCAGGAGGTGTTGCCGATGGCAACACCGGCAAGTTTCTTGCGCCCGCCATAGGCCAGGTTCACCATGCAGCGGCTGACCACCACCGAGGAAAAGATCGAAGTCATGATGCCCAGGCAGTGCACAACCGCGAAGCCGCGCACCGGGCCGGACCCGAACAGGAGCAGCGCGAGCCCCGCGATCAGTGAGGTGATATTGGAGTCGATGATGGTGCCGAACGCGCGTTCGTATCCGGCCGATATCGCAGCCTGCGGTGTGGAGCCGCCGCGCAACTCCTCGCGGATGCGCTCGTTGATCAGCACGTTGGCGTCGATGGCCATGCCGAGCGTGAGCGCGATGGCGGCGATGCCCGGCAGCGTCAGGGTGGCCTGGAGCAGCGAGAGAAGGGCGATCAGGAACAGCAGGTTGGAGGACAGCGCGATCGCCGAGAACACGCCGAACAGCATGTAATAGAAGACCATGAATGCGGCGATCGCGGCAAATCCGTATAGGGTCGAGTTGAACCCCTTCTGGATGTTTTCCGCTCCGAGCGAAGGCCCGATGGTGCGCTCTTCGACGATTTCCATGGGAGCGGCAAGCGCGCCGGCGCGAAGCAGGAGGGCGGTGTCATTGGCCTCCTGCGTGGTCATGCGTCCGCTGATCTGCACCCTGCCGCCGCCGATTTCGCCACGGATGACCGGCGCGGTAACGACCTCGCCACGGCCTTTTTCTATCAGCAGGATCGCCATGCGCTTGTTCACGTTTTCACGAGTCACATCCTTGAAGATGCGCGCTCCGGTGGCGTCCAGGGTCAGGTGGACGGCGGGTTCCTGGGTCTGGTTGTCGAAGCCCGGTTGGGCGTCCGTGAGGCGGTCGCCGGTGAGCACCACCTGCTTTCGAACGATGATCGGCTGGCCGTTGCGTTCCACATAGAACTCGGTGCCGAAGGGGACCTGGCCGTTGCGCGCGTTGGCCAGCGTCGCGGCATTCATGTTGTCTTCGTCCACCATGCGGATTTCCAGGGTGGCGGTGCGACCGAGGATGGACTTGGCCTTGGTGGGGTCCTGCACGCCGGGAAGTTGCACCACCACACGATCGGCGCCCTGTTGCTGGATGACCGGTTCGGCCACGCCCAGTTCGTTGATCCGGTTGTTGAGGGTCTGGATGTTCTGTTTCAGCGCGAATTCCTGGGTGCGCTTTTGCGCTTCGGGCTTGAGCGTTGCCGTCAGCAACAGGTCCTCGCCGCTGCCGCCATCGACAAGCAGAAGGTCCGGAATCTGGTCCTCCACCAGCTTGCGGCCTTTTGTCCGGGTGTCCGCGTCACGGAAGCGAATCACGATGCCGGACGGCTCGCGGCTGATGCCGGCGTGGCGGATGTTTTTGTCACGCATCTGGGTGCGAATGTCCCCGGCGAGGGCCTCCAGGCGCTTGGTGAGCGCGGCACGCATGTCCACCTGCATCAGGAAATGCACCCCGCCGCGAAGATCGAGGCCAAGGTACATCGGCAGGGCCCGTATCGAGGTGAGCCAGCCTGGTGAGTTGGACAGCAGGTTGAATGCAACCGTATAGGAAGGGTTGTCCACATCGGGCACCAGGGCCCGCTCGATGGCGTCTTTGGCCTTGCCCTGCGTCTCCGTATCGGCGAGGCGAATCTTGATCGAATTGGGGTCGAGGAAGATACCGGTTGTGGAAATGCCTGCCGATTTCAGCGTGTCCTCGATTTTTCCCTGCAACGCGCCATCGACCTTGATGGTGGCCCGGGCCGACGAAATCTGCACGGCGGGCGCTTCGCCGAAAAGGTTCGGTACCGCGTAGAGCGCCGCAACCACCAGCGCGATGGCGACCAGCGTATAGATCCAGACGGGATATCGGTTCATGAGGTCGTGAAAATCCTGGATTCGGTGCCGAGAATGCCGCCTCTGCGGGGAGCGGGCATACCGGCTAAATCGATTTGATGGTGCCCTTTGGGAGCAGGGTTTGCACGGCAAGCCTCTGCACGCTGATTTCTACGCCGGGGGAAATTTCAATCACGAGGTAGGCATCTGTGACCTTGCTGATACGGCCGAGCAACCCGCCGGCGGCCACGACTTCGTCGCCTTTCTGCAGGGCTTCGGCCATCGCCTTGTGTTCTTTCGCGCGTTTCATCTGCGGGCGGATCATCATGAAATACAGCAGCACGAACATCAGTACGATGGGCAGCATGCCCGTCCAGCTGACTTCTCCGCCGGATACGGCGCCTTGCGCAAATGCGGGGGATATGAACACGGATGACCTCAGTCTCTTGGCTTTATGGGAAGGGTTTTTTGCCGCCGGCGATACGATCCGCCGGGGTCAGCCCGGAAAACGCAAAATTATAGACTAGTTAATACCTTGGGAACGGTTCCGGGTGAATCCCGCGGTGAAGGCGGCAAAGCTGCCAGAAGCGATGGCGTCGCGCATTTCGCGCATCAGGGTCTGGTAGAAGTACAGATTGTGAAGGGTGTTGAGGCGCGAGCCGAGGATTTCCCCTGTTTTTTGCAGGTGGTGAAGGTAGGCGCGCGAAAAATTTCGGCAGGTATGGCAGCCGCAGGTTTCGTCGAGCGGACCGGTATCTCTCTGGTACCTGGCATTGCGGATCTTGATGTCGCCAAACCGGGTGAACAGCCAGCCATTGCGGGCATTGCGCGTTGGCATGACGCAGTCGAACATGTCGATCCCCTCGGTCACGGCGTTCACGATGTCCTCGGGGGTGCCAACACCCATGAGGTAGCGGGGTTTGGCAACGGGCAGGCGCGCCGTGGTGTGCGCGAGAATGCGGCACATGTCCTCCTTGGATTCGCCGACGGAAAGTCCTCCGATGGCATAGCCGTCGAATCCGAGTTTGATCAGGCCTTCGAGCGATGCATCCCGAAGGTTCTCGAACATGCCGCCCTGCACAATGCCAAACAGGGCGTTGGGATTTCCCTCGTGCGCCTGCCTGCTGCGGGCGGCCCAGCGCAGCGACAGTTGCATGGATGATTCGGTCTGGGCCTCGGTTGCGGGGTGCGGAGTGCATTCGTCAAAGATCATGACGATGTCCGAATTGAGCACCCGCTGAATGCGCATCGACTCCTCCGGTGTGAGCATCAGACGGTCGCCGTTGATGGGAGAAGCAAAGCGCACCCCCTCTTCGGCGATGCTGCGCATGGCCCCGAGGCTGAAAACCTGGAACCCCCCCGAATCCGTGAGAATCGGTGCGTTCCAACCCATGAACCGGTGCAAGCCGCCATGGGCCGCAATGACTTCAAGGCCCGGTCGCAGCCACAGGTGGAAGGTGTTGCCAAGGACAATCTGGGCCCCCAGTTCATGCAATTCCACCGGACTCATGGCCTTGACCGCACCGTAGGTACCCACCGGCATGAACGCGGGCGTGTCGAGCACGCCATGTGCCAGCCCAAGCCGCCCGCGGCGTGCCAGGTGGTCTTTGTGCAACAACTCGAAACTCATGGCCTCGCTCATTCCCTGTTCCTGTCTATCAGCATGGCATCGCCATATGAAAAGAAGCGGTATTCGTTCTGAACGGCATGGGCATAGGCCCGCCTGATCACAGCCGTGCCTGCAAACGCCGAGACCAGCATCAGCAGGGTCGAGCGCGGCAGGTGGAAATTGGTGATGAGGGCGTCCACCACGCGGAAAGGGTATCCGGGCAGTATGAAAAGGCGTGTCTCCCCGACGCCGGCGCGCACATCGAAGCCTTGGCCCCCTTTGTCGATTGCGGCGGATTCGAGCGCCCGCATCGATGTGGTGCCGACCGCAATCACGCGCCCTCCCTCCAGTCTTGTTTTCAGAATCGCCAGGCGTGTTGCTTCGGGGATTTCGTAGTGCTCAAGATGCATCCGGTGGTTCTCGAGGTTTTCAACCCGCACCGGCTGGAATGTCCCCGCCCCCACATGCAGCGTCAGCCAGGCCAGGTTCACCCCCTGCGATTGAAGGCGCGCGAGCATGGCCTCGTCGAAATGCAGACCCGCGGTCGGGGCGGCCACCGCGCCCGGCTGCCTTGCATAGACCGTCTGGTAGCGGGTTTCGTCTTCGGCTGTCGCCTCGTGGGTTACGTACGGTGGTAGCGGCACCCGCCCGTGGCGTTCGAGCAGTTCGGGCACGGGGATGTCACCGGCAAAGCGGATCCGGTAAAGGTCGTCCTCTCGTCCCAACACCTCGGCATCCACGCCGTGGTCAATCAGAAGCTTTGTGCCCGCTCGCGGCGATTTGCTCGCGCGGATCTGTGCAAGCGCTTCGTATTCGCCCGTGACTCGCTCGATCAGGACTTCGATACGTCCGCCGCTGGCCTTGGCTCCCTGCAATCGCGCCTTGATCACGCGGGTGTCGTTGAACACCAGCAGATCTCCCGCATGCAGCAGCAGGGGCAGGTCTGCAAATTGCCTGTCTTCCAGTCCTGCCGGCAAAACCCGCAGCAGGCGGCTCGCGCCCCGCACAGGCGCGGGGGATTGCGCAATCAGGCGTTCAGGCAGTTCGAATTCAAAATCGTCAAGGGTTAGTGGCATTCGATATCATTCCGCCGCGCCGACTTTTGCGCGAAGCATTGAGGTTGCAAAGTCGTGCCGCAATGGCGGAACTGGCAGACGCGCCGGACTGCAAAATGCAGCACGGTATTGCAATAAGCAATTGATTTATATGATTATTGTAGCCTAACCTAGGACCACAAAAACACTACACATTATCCAGTCGCCTCAGAGTGACTCCATGCCAAGACAATCAGATAACTGGTCGCATGGCAGACGCCGCTGGACTACCAAAGATAAATTTGATGGAAGGAAGATTTCGCATCTTTCTTCGCCCAAACAGTTCTTGCTGGTGGGCAGGTATCAAAAGAGCAGGTACATCGGAGAGTCTACCAAAGAAAAGCAGCGGGTTAATGCCGCTGCCTTTGCAGAAAAGTGGTATTTCCAAAAACAGATGCAGATTCAAGGTGGGCAACTTGAAACATCCACCCAGACTTTTGAATGGTGCGGATATTTATGAACTTGCAACGAACCGTCGGACATCGCCAGATATGATTCGCGCATCCTATGCAAAGCACCTCGACGGTGAAATGATGCCGAACATCAACAAGACAAAAGAACGCATAGACGGATGGGGCAACTGAATATCGCCTCCAACTACTGATAAAATACGCGAATGCCTCGGTGGCGGAATTGGTAGACGCGCTGGACTCAAAATCCAGTGTCGAAAGACGTGTCGGTTCGATTCCGACCCGAGGTACCAACAAGTTCTTCCCTTGTTTCTGTCAGATTCCCCATCTGACAAGTGTTCGTAAGACACTCCCAAACGCATCAGAAACGGTTCTATAACAGTTCTATAACAGTTCAGATTCTCTGATGCTATCTGACTGCTTACCAACCTCGGAAAGTGTCCCTGCGCTGTTCTATGTCTCAAGAATAAATTTGTATCCTTGAACTATTAAGCGTGACTGCCCTTCCATCTTCCCGCTCAGCTTCGAATTGTTCTGTCCAAGTTCTCCATTAGATCCAAGGGGGGGCAAATTGCATTACGTTGACGAATAGATTCCGCCAGCATTGACCTTGCCCCTGAATTCCGGAGTTCTTAGCCGGACCATTATGCGGCCTTCTTCAACTGTGCCGCAAACCAGTTATTCTCGAACCGCATCGGGCTGATGTAGCCCAACGTCGAGTGAAGCCTTCTGTGATTGTAGAACGTCAACCAGTCAATCACCTCGTCCATCGCCTGGCGTCGGGTGTCAAAGCGCATGCCATGCAACCGACCCACCTTCAATGAACCCCACAAGCTCTCGGTGGGCGCATTGTCCCAGCAGTTTCCCTTGCGACTCATTGAGCTTTGCATGCCGTATCCAGTCAAGAGCGCTTGAAACTCGTGACCGCAATACTGGCTGCCTCGATCAGAATGGAAGATCAAACCCGGTTCAGGGCGGCGCCGGAACCACGCCATGCGCAGCGCATCGGCCACCAGGCTGCTTTGCATATGGGGCGCCATACTCCAACCGACGACCTGCCGGCTATGCAAATCAATCACAGCGGCCAGATACAGCCAACCCTCTGCGGTCTGGATGTAGGTAATGTCACCCGTCCACACGGCGTTGGGCTGCCCTGGATCGAAATTGCGAGCCAGTAGATTGGGCGCAATGGGCAGGTTGTGCCGACTGTCAGTGGTCACCACATACCTGCGCTTGCCCCTGGCTTTAATGCCGTGCAGCTTCATGAGCCGCTGGATACGGTCCTTGCCGACCCGCACACCCTTGCCAAGCAGCTCTTTCCAGATCCTGGGCCAGCCGTATTCGCCTTTGCTGCCGGCATGGGCTGCTTTGATGTGGGCAAGCAGCGCCTCGTCGCCCAGGCCTCTGCGAGGCTTTGACGGCTCATCGGACCCCTTGCGGACAACATGCTCAAAGTAACCGCTCGTACTTACCTTCAATACCTCGCATTGCAGGGTAACGGGCCACTGACGCTTGTGCCCGCTGATCCAGGCGTACCTCACATTGATTCCTTCGCGAAGTACGCCGTCGCTTTTTTTAAAATGTCCCGCTCCATCTTGACGCGTGCCAACTCTGCCCTCAGCCGCGCAAGCTCCATCTGCTCCGCACTCACCGGCTTGGCCCCAGCACCGGCCAGCTTGCCCTTGGCTGAAAGGCGCACCCAGTTACCCAGCGTGGGTTCGGGTACGCCCAGAATCTTCGCCGTCACCGACTTGGCCTGCCCACCTTGCACCAACCGCACCGCCTCAATCTTGAACTCCAACGTGTATGCCGCCCGCTTGCCCTTTTCTCTTGTCATTTCGCTTCTCCTTAACCATCAAAGTAACACCCGGTTAAGAACTACGTTTTGCAGGGGCAACCTCAATATTCGACGTGGCAATCCCGAGCTATATAGGGATCGGTACAGAATATATCGTCGAATTGACGAGAAGCTTC
>CAIUKQ010000039.1 GCA_903899705.1 uncultured beta proteobacterium | reverse complement strand
TGCCAGGCGCGTTTCAGCTCATCGACGAGGTAATACAGGGTTCCATCGCGCGCAACCAGAAAATGCGCGCTGACCTCGGCGCTCGGACGGGTCAGCGTCCCCAATGCATCCTTTGCGTTGGAATCGCTGGTGTGGTGCAGGATCACGAAGCCCGGCCGGCGTTCGTTGAAATTCGGTGACGGATACTGCGCCAGCGTCAGCGTCGAATAGGCCGTAAGCGGCGGCTTCGTCGGCAGCGGCGTGCAGGCGGCCACGATGAGCGTGGCTGGCATCATTGCGGCACAAAGCATTCTTGATGCGGTGCCCCGCAACATGTCAGGCTCGCTGCACCGGCGTGCGGATCAGAAGGAAGAACACCGACCCCAGCCCGGCGAGCAGTGCAAGCGTGGTAAAGGCAGCCTGGTAGTTGCCGTTGGCATCGGCCATCGCGCCCGCAAACAGCGGCCCTGCCACCTGCCCCACCAGCACGATCATGAAGGACAGCCCTGCAATCAGGCCGATGGCCGTTCGTCCAAAGTAATCGGCGCGCATGGCCTGCATGAGCGGACCGCGCAGGCCCCAGGCAATGCCGTGCATCGCCGCGAAGCCGATAAGCATGAGGTATGAAGTCGCGTAGGTCAGAAGAAGCATGCCCGCCATGTGAAAGAAAGTGCAGCCCGCGGAGAGGTAGCGCTTGTCGTAGCGATCCCCCAGCACGCCCGCCAACACGATGCCGGCGAACTGACCCGCGGTCATCAGGCCCATCACGAATGCGGCGGCATCCAGTTCGTAGCCAAGGCCTTCTTTCAGATGGGTGATCGCATGCACGTTGACGGCGCTCACCACCAGGAGCGACAAGCCATGCCCCAGGGAAATGAACCAGAACGCCGATGTCCGAATCGCCTGAACAGCGGTGAAATCGGCTCGTACCGCGGGTATGGCGTGTGTATCTGCACTTGCCCCGTCAACGGTTGAAACAGGGTCGCGTAACCCATCAACGACATCACCAATGTCCTCGGGTCGTCGCCGGATGACGCAGGCCAGCGGAAAGCCTACCAGAATGATGAAAATGCCCGCTGCGAATGCCGTGGTGCGCCAGCCAAAACTGATCATCGACAATGCCACCAGCGGCGCCAGCATGCCGCCGCAGGCACCGCCCAGATTCATCGTTGACAGCGCCCGTGAGCGCTTTTTTTCGAACCAGTGCATCAGCGCGATAGTGAGGGGGAAGAAACCGGAGAACCCCGAACCCAGCGCAATGAGCACAAAGGCGGCATAGAACCCCGTAAGGGATTCCACCTGGCTGAAGAGCATGAATCCACACCCAAGCGCGAGAATCCCGCCCCGGACCATGACACTGGACCCGAAGCGATCAACGAGCCACCCCTGAATCGGACCCAGCAGTGCGTTTTCCACCTGCTGGATCACCGCGGCACCGGCCAACGCCGCCTTGCCCCAGCCGAATTCCTCGCGCAGGACTGCGATATAGGCTCCCAGTGACTGCTGCAAAAGCCCCGACTGTATGGCTTGCAGGCCGAACGAAGCCCAAACCATTTTCCAGCCGTGGAAAAGTCGCGGTTTGGCGCTCATCTGGACATCGCCGGACAAGGAGAGGCCGGGTCGGCGAATGACGCATTGTATGGAATGAATTTCTCCCTGGACCCGATGACGGAGGTGACGACCTCCCGCCAGTGCGGATTATGGCCAATTTAGCGGGAGGGCGAGGATCGGCATCGGGAATCCATTCTTCATTCGGTCGTTTTTTTTGCGAGAACCCCCTTGAGCTTCAATATCCACCCTCAGAATCCGCAGAAGGTCCTCACCTGCATCAACGGGATTTATGCGGATCGAGGCCAAGGCTTTGCGGATGGCCGCGAAGGTCTCCTCTTGTCCATCGCGTGTTAGCATCGACGCGAACATTCACCCGACGTGACAGCAATGGCACAAGCCCATCTCGCCCCGACGCGCCCCGACTGGCTGGCGCTGATCGACGAAGTCGCCATCGATCCGGCGTTGCCGATCTGCGATGCGCACCACCATCTCTGGGATCATGGCCCCGACGATACCTACCTCGTGCCCGAACTGCTCGCGGACGCCGGTGCCGGGCACAACGTGGTATCGACCGTGTTCATTGACTGCTTTTCCATGTACCGCAAGGACGGTCCAGACGAATTCAAACCTGTCGGCGAAACCGAATGGGTGCAGGCCATTACACAGTCCGTTCAAACCGGTTCGAAAACGCGCGTCGCCGCGGGCATCGTTGGCACCGCCAATCTCCTGTTGGGCGCCAGGGTCGGCGAGGTGCTCGATGCGCACATGGCGGCGAGCCCGCGCTTTCGCGGCATTCGCCACTGGCTCAATTGGGACGCAGGCACCGATGCCATGGGACTGCGTTCCGACGCAGCGCCCCGCCTCGCCTTCGATCCGGTATTCCGGGAAGGCTTTCGCGAACTCGGCAGGCGCAAGTTGAGCTTCGATGCCTGGATGTACTTTCCCCAGTTGCCCGATCTTGTGGAACTCGCCCGCGCATTTCCAGACGTTACGATCGTGCTCAACCACGCCGGCGGATTGCTCGGCCCGGGACCTTATGCAGCGCGCGACGAGGCTTACGAACTCTGGTACCGGAACATGCAGGCCCTCGCGGCCTGTCCCAATGTCAGCGTGAAGCTTGGCGGACTGGGCGTGCCGCGCTGTGGATTCGGCTGGCATCAGCGCGAAACACCGCCCGGCTCAACCGAGCTGGCCAGCGCATTCTCGCCTTATGTGATTGAAAGTATTGAATTATTTGGAGCGGATCGCTGCCTCTTCGAGAGCAACTTCCCGGCTGACAAATGCGCCTATGGCTACGGCGTGATCTGGAATGCGTACAAACGCATGGCGCGCTGCTGCTCAGCCGAGGAGCGCGCTAGGCTGTTCCACGACAACGCCGCTCGAATCTACAGGCTCGGCTGACCGGGCAGGCGGATCGCGATGCAGGTGCCCAGCCCCTGCGCCGCCTCCCAGACTGCATCGCCTCCGTGGTGGCGGGCAATGCGCCGAACCAGCGAAAGCCCGAGACCGGTCCCCACATAACCTTCCTCCGAGGGCGCGCGCGACACGCTGCCCGCCACGCGATAAAACGGCTCGAAGATACGCTCCCGTTCTGCTTGGGGAACTCCAGGACCGTGATCACGCACGCGCAGCACGACTGTCGAGCCCCCCTCGCGCGAAACCGATACTTCAATCGGCGGGGCGCCATGGCGGCGCGCGTTCTCAATCAGGTTGCGCAGCATCCGCCGCAGCAGCCGCACATCGCCCTTCACCGACAAGGTTTCGCCTTCCACGCTGCTGGATTCCTGGCGGGAAGCTTCTTCGGCCGCGAGCGCCAGCAGATCCACGGTCTCGTGCGCGGTCGTCTCGGGCGCCGCATCCAGGCGGCTCGCCAGAAGAATCTCTTCGATGAGACTGTCGATTTCGGAAATGTCCTGCTCCAGTTCGGCGCGGCGCCGGTCGTCAATCGCCTTCACCCCGGCGCTGTTGTCCAGCAGTTCGATTCCCATGCGGATGCGCGCAAGCGGTGTACGCAGTTCATGCGAGGTATTGGCGAGCAGCATGCGGTGCGATGCGACCAGTTCCTCGATGCGCGCTGCGGCACGATTGAAACTTGATGCGAGCGAGGCAATTTCATCGAGCCCTTCCACTCGCACTCGCGCAGAGAGATTGCCCGCGCCCAGCGCCTCGACGCTTTGCTGCAGGCGCTCGAGACGGCGCGTAAGGCGGCGCACCAGCGGCCAGGCCGCCAACGCGATAAGAAGTGAACCAACGAGCAGCAAGGCGAGCCATGCGAATCCCGGCGGATGGCGTTCACGCGGCATGCGCACAACCAGCCATCGTCCATCAGGCAACTGCAGGCTGAAGTCGCCGCGCCACCAACCGTGGCGTCGACCGTCGGGCGACTGCAGGTCAGCACCGGTACTGGCGAGCGGCCGCAGCGCCGGATCGAACAACGCGAGTTCCACCCTCAGGTCGCGCGACAGTTTCGAGACCGCCGCCTGCTGAACCTCTGGCGGGGAATCCTGCGGCGGCAGCGCGGCCATGATGACCACCCCTGCCATCTCCAGCGCATGGCTGGCGGGCGCGGATTCCATTGCCAGACGAAAGATGGCGCCCGCTGCGGCGACGACGAGGACGATGCTGACCGCGACCGTCAGATAGATCTGAAGATACAGGCGGCGAAAGCCACGACGAGGCTGGAGCCAGTTATTAAACATTTAATAATCAAATACTTGCATTATTTATGAAACCTAATCCTGCGCTCGGGCAAAGACGTAGCCGGCGCCGCGCACGGTGAGGATGCGGCGCGGTTT
>CAIUKQ010000038.1 GCA_903899705.1 uncultured beta proteobacterium | reverse complement strand
TGGGTGCAGGCCGGAGTCAATGAGCCCGGACGCGTCGAGAAAGTGAAGCTCAATCTCCCCAAGGGCATGAAGTACAGCATCGACCGCGAACACACACTCTCGGAACTGCTGCTTTCCGGAAAAATCGACGCGATCCTTTCCGCGCGCCAGCCCAACTCATTCGGCAAGGGCGTGGTGCGCCTGTTTCCGGACTACCAGAAGGCCGAGGAGGCGTATTACAAGGCGACGCATATTTATCCGATCATGCACGTGATCTCCTTCAAGACCGAGGTTTTGAAAAAGCACCCGTGGGTCGCGATGAACGTCTACAACGCGTTCGAGGAAGCCAAGCAGCGCTCCTATGCCCGGATGGGCGAGATCGGCGTATCCCGGGCGCCGCTGCCGTGGCTGACCAATTATGGCGACCGCATACGCTCGATATTCGGCGACGACTACCTGCCCTACGGTATCGAGCCCAATCGCACCACCCTGCAGGCCTTCGTCGATTACGCCTATGAGCAGGGTGTCTGCCACCGCCGGGTGGAAGTGGAAGAACTGTTTGCCGAGTCGACATTGACGACACACAAGGTGTAAAGGGAATTCAACGCATGAGCGACAAATCTTCCGCCGGGTCATCCACGTCCGAGTTCGATGCTCGCGGCTTCCGAAACGCGCTGGGCCGGTTCCCGACGGGTGTGGCCATCGTCACGGCGCGCGATGCGCTGGGCGGCTTGCACGGCCTGACCGTGAATTCCTTCACATCGGCTTCCCTAGAGCCACCGCTGATACTGTGGTCCCTGCGCAATGCATCGAGCATGATGCCGGTGTTCCGCGAGGCGGACAATTTCGCGGTCAATCTGCTCGCGGAGGAGCACATCGAGGATGGCCGTGCCTTTGCAAAATCGGGGCCAAAAATGTTCGATTCATCCCGATGGGAACTTTCGAACGAACATGGGCCGACCCTGATTGGTTCCGTGGCCACATTCAATTGCCGGATGGTGAGCCGCGTGCCCGCCGGTGATCACCTCGTATTTCTTGGCGAGGTACTCACGTTCTCCTATTCGACAACAAGCCCGTTGCTGTTCCATGCGGGCAAGTTTTTCGAATCTGACGAACTTCTTGGCAGCCGGGACAGCACAAGCGATTCCAGATAAAGCCTGTAGCAATCTCGCGCGCCTATGCGGCAAGACGGTGCTTGCCGTATTTGACGTCGATACCGCAGATGTGGGCCTTCAGCCACATCCTCAGAAAATCGAAGAAATCACGCTCGAATTTCCCCGCATTGTCGAATTTCTCCTTGTGGCTCATCACACTGGCCAGCAACGACTTGTGGATGAGTTTGTGCTTTCCGAGGTCGGGAAAATGAATCGATTCCATGTAGGCCTCCTCTTCGGCGAAATGCTTCACCGTGAGCTGGACAAGCTCGGCGAATACCCTGCCCAACTGCACCGAAGCCGCTCCCGATTCACTCAATGAAAACAGCTTGTTCATGCTGGCGATGATGGCCTGATGCCCAAGATCCATCTGCGGCACTTCAACGCTGTACTTCGCCTGATCCCACTCAAAAAAATTGCTCATTTCATCCCCCCGTTCCAGCCCCCAGAGATGTGGTTAAGCGCCAAGAATCATCCCTCAGGTAGCTTATCGGCAGAAAACCGGGCGTCTTGAGCAGGTTGAGCGGGTGAGTACGTCAGGCCTTCATTCTCAGGATGCGCTCCGCGTTGCCGTGCGCGATCTTTTCACGGTCGGCGTCGCTGATGGAAATCTTTTTGAGGAACTCGACACCCGCGGTGTTCGGTTCATAGGGCCAGTCGATGGCAAAGAGTATCTTGTCGACACCCAGTGCCAGCATCGTGCACACAAATGCAGGCTCATACCAGTTGCCGCTTGTGGTGACCAGCATGTTGTCGCGGAGGTACTCCAGTGGCGTTTTCTTGAGCCCGCGCTTGGCAGCCGCCTGGTAGGTATGGTCGTGCAGGCGGTGCATGGAAAACGGAATGCCTTCGCCCAAATGACCGAGGATGAATTGCAGCTTCGGGTAGGCATCGAAAGCCCCTGAATAAACAATCCTCAGAAAATGGGTGCTGGTATCCAGCGCAAAACCCCAGGCCGCCCGCGCCAGATCCTCATAGCCGCCGAAATAGGCCTTGATGGCGTCCGGGTGCGGATAGGTCGGGTGCAGATAGATGGGAACATCGAGTTTCTCCGCAACCTCGAAAATTCCCCAATATTTCTTTTCATCGAGGAAGCTGCCCTGGGTGTGGCCGTGGATCATGGTGCCCTTGAATCCCAGTTGCTTCACGCAACGCTCGAGTTCGCGCGCAGAGGCTTCCGGATCCGCCGTCGGCAGGGCCGCAAAGCCCTCGAATCGGCCGGGATACTTCTGCATGGCCTCATAGAGCTTGTCATTGGCATCGCGGGCCATGGGTATCGCGGTCGCGGCGTCAAATCCCTGGGTGCCCGGTGACCCGAAGGACAGCACCTGCACGTCCACCCCCATGGCATCCATGTGCGCCAGACGCGAGGCGCCCAGGTCGGCATTCTCCGCGGCAATGTCGTGCCCGATCTGTTTGCTGCGCGAGGTCAGGTAGAAGTTGCGAAACTCGTTGGCAGAAACCTTTTCCTTGTACATCTGCGTGATGAAATGCTCTTCGATGGCGATCAGTTTCATGGCGGATCCTGTGCGTGAATGGGGCGAAATCAATGCGGACGATGTCAATCCGGTTCTTGCGCCCTGATTATCGCCGATGAGCGAAAACGGCAAGTTGCGCGGTGGGCAAAGCCTTATCATCCGCCGGCCATGACAAACACCCGCCCCCACCTGCCGGCCCACACCGGCAAATCCGGATTGACCCGCGGGCTGATGCTGCTGCTTGCCGCCACGGGATTCTGCGTCGGTGGCGTGATGCACGTGCATTCGCCGGTGCTGGGCGCCATGGCGCAGGATTTCGGCGTGAATACCGCCGCCATCGGGTGGGTGGCGACACTGACCTTCGCCGGTTACTTTGCCGGCCTCATCTTCATCGTCCCAATCGGCGACCGGGTGGACAAGCGCACTCTGATCCTTTCGCAGCTGACGGTGCTGATTCTCATCAATGTCGTGCTCGCAACTGCGGCGTCCCTCACGGTCATGATCGCCGGGAGCTTCGTCCTCGGCGCCTGCGTGTGCCTAACCCAGAATCTCGTGCCCATTGCGGTGGGGCTGTCGCACCCCAGCGAGCGCGGACGGGTCGTCGGGACCGTCCTGATGGCGATGTTCCTGGGGTTTCTCTTCAACCGTCTCGCCAGCGGCCTGATCGGCGAATACTTCGGCTGGCGCTGGAGTTTTGCGTTTGCCGCGCTGGTCCTTTTCATCCTGGCGATTGCGCTGTATTCAAAACTTCCCAGCGCGGCGTCAACCACCACCATGGGCTATTTTTCGCTGCTGCTGTCGGTATGGTCGTTGCTGCGATCCAGCCGCGGTCTGCGGCTGACCTCGGCCACGCAATTCTTTCTCGCCATCGGTTATGGCGGATTCTGGGCGACTCTCGCGCCGATGTTGCTGATGCTGCATGGCATGGGACCCGCGCAGGCCGGACTGATGGCAATCCCCGGCGCGGCCGGTGTCCTGGTTTCGCGCCCAGCCGGCCGTTGGATGGACAAGAGTGGCGCGATGCCGGTGGTGGTGACATCGATCTTCGTGTTCATCGCGTCGCTCCTGATCCTCGGTTTTGCGCAGTGGTGGATAGGCGCGGTCATCATTGGCGCTGCCGTCATGGACTGTGGCATCCGCGGTGCCATCGTCGCCAATCAGACGCTGGTGGCCGGCGTGGATGCGGAAGCGCGCAACCGCAGCAACACGATTTTCGGGGCGCACAACTGGGGCGGCAATACGGTCGGCGCATTCCTCGCCAGCATGACGCTGGCGAATTGGGGCTGGATCGCCGTTTGCTCGATCTTCGCCGCCGGGGCGCTTGTCGCGCTGGTAATGCAATGGCGGCTGGCGATGAAACGCTAAGGAAATGCTGATCAAGTCGATCGTCAGATCCCCATAAATCCGCGTTTCCCTCTGAAATGGGGTAGTTACGAGGGGGCGTAGGCCGAATGGTACTTACTTAAGGATAAGCCCCTGAAGTGTCGTGTAAAAAGGCCGGCTCGATGCGTGCTAAGTTGGAGTTGCGAAACAACCATCCAACACTCAAGGAGCCAGCCACCATGCATG
>CAIUKQ010000037.1 GCA_903899705.1 uncultured beta proteobacterium | reverse complement strand
TATCAAAAAGGCGTGTCAATGCTTGCATTGATCATGATTCTCGTCGTATTGGTGCTTTGTGCGGGGCTTGGCATGAAAATCGGCCCGCCTTACATGGAATACCTGCAGATCAAGAAGGCCGTGACGGCAATCGTGGAAAGCGGGGAAGTCAGAACCGGGTCCGTGGGCGATGTGCGCAAGGCATTTGACCGTCGCGCGCAGGTGGACAATATCCAGGCCATAACATCCCAGGATCTGGACGTCAGCAAGGATGGCGGGGACCTGGTCATCACTTTTTCCTATCCCAAGCAGGTACGTCTGGCAGGCAATGTCAGCCTGATGTTTGATTTTGCCGGGAGCAGCAAGAAGTAGGCTGAAGGCGTGGTGATGGATCTGGACCTGCTGCAGAAGGCCATCGGGCATCGGTTCGGGAATCCTGATCTTTTGCGTGAAGCGCTCACGCATCGCAGTTTTGGACTGCCGCACAATGAGAGGCTGGAGTATCTTGGCGACAGTGTCCTCAATTGCGTGGTGTCTGGCGAGTTGTTCACCCGGTTTCCTGACTTGAAGGAGGGTGAGCTTTCGCGGCTTCGGGCCCACCATGTGCGCCAGGAATCCCTGCACCTCGCCGCGCGAGCCCTGGACCTCGGCAATTATCTGCGGATGGGCGAGGGTGAATTGAAAAGCGGGGGCTTCGCGAGGCCTTCCATTCTTGCCGACGCGTTTGAAGCCCTGGTCGGGGCGGTCTATGTCGATGCCGGCTATGAGGTTGCACAATCCGTGCTGCGGCGGCTGCTTGAAACACAACTTGGCGAAAGCGCGGCGGAATCATCCGGAAAAGACCCCAAGACCATGTTGCAGGAGCACCTCCAGGGACTTCGCCTGGATTTGCCCAGGTATTCGGTTGTCTCGACAAAGGGTGCTGCCCACGACCAGCAATTCGAGGTCGAATGCCTGGTCGATTCACTGGCGGTTCGCACGGTCGGCTCCGGTACCAGCCGGCGCGCGGCCGAGCAGGAGGCCGCGCAGCGCGCCTACGAAAAGATTGCCCATGAACGCTGAAATTCACCGCTGTGGCCTGATTGCCGTTGTGGGCCGGCCCAACGTGGGCAAATCCACGCTGACCAACGCGCTGGTCGGGGAGCATTTGTCCATCACGTCCAGCAAACCGCAGACAACCCGGCATCAGATCAAGGGAATACTCAGCCTGCCCGCCGCCCAGTTCATCTTCGTGGATACGCCCGGGTTCCAGGTGCGGCACCAGGATGCCCTGAATCGCGTCATGAACAAGAGCGTCAAGCGCGCCCTGCGCGACGTGGATGTGGTGCTCATGGTCGTCGAGGCGGGACACTATGATCTCGAGGACCAACGGATCGTCACGCAGATTCCGGAAGACATGCCGGCGGTGCTCGCCGTCAACAAGATCGACAGCATGCCCAACGCACAATTGCTGCCTTTCCTTCAGACCTTTAACGAGGCCTCGCGCTTCACGCACGTGGTTCCGGTCAGCGCGGAGAAGAAGCGCAATACCGACACGCTGCTCGCGGTGTTGCAGCCGCTGCTGCCGGAGCGCGAATCCTTCTTCGACGAAGATTCGCTGACTGACCGCAGCGAACGGTTTCTTGCGGCGGAACGGATCCGGGAGAAGCTTTTTCGACAGCTGGGCGAGGAGGTTCCCTATGGTGCCAGCGTGGTCATCGAGAAGTTCGAGGTGGTCGGCGGGGTGAGAAGAATCTTTGCCTCCATCATTGTCGACAGGGCCGGCCACAAGCCGATTATCATCGGGGCGGGTGGCCGGAAGATGAAGGCGGTCTCCAGCGCCGCGCGTGTGGACCTGGAGAAGCTTTTTGGGGGCAAGGTTTATCTTGAAGTGTGGGTCAAGGTCAGGGCCGGCTGGACGGACAACGCGGCGTTGCTGGCCGGAATGGGATATGACTGATTCCAGCCGCGCGACTGCAAGTGATGCGCACCGCCAGTCGGGCGAAGGCTATGTCCTGCACAGCTACCCCTACAAGGAGACCAGTCTGCTGGTCGAGGTGTTTACCAGGCTGCAGGGCCGTATAACGCTGGTGGCCAAGAGCGCACGCCGTCCTCGGTCGGCCATGCGCGGCACGCTGATGGCTTTTCAGCCCCTGTCGCTTGGCTGGATGGGAAGAGGCGAGGTCAAAACCTTGACCCGTGCGGAGTGGTTGGGTGGCGTCAGCCTGTTGCGCGGCGAGGCGCTGCTGTGCGGGTTCTATTTGAACGAACTGATGATGCGTCTGCTGGCCCGTGAGGATGCTCATGAATCCCTTTACGAGCGCTATTCGGATGCCATGAAGAACCTCGCGGACGGGGCGTCACCCGCGCCGGTTTTGCGGCTATTCGAGAAGACACTTCTGCGTGAACTGGGTTATGAACTGCTCCTTGATCGGGAGGCCGTGACCGGTGCCGAAATCGATCCAGGGCGGTATTACACCTACGACCCGGAAAAAGGGCCCATGCCCGCCAACGGCAGGGATACAGACCGGGCCGTATCGGGAAGAACCCTTTTGATGCTTGCACGCGACGAACTCGGGGATGCCCGCATCCTGCATGAGGCTCGCGGGCTGATGCGATCTCTTATCAATCACCGTCTCGAGTCGAAGCCGTTGAACACTCGAAAGGTATTTCGGGAACTACTGGAACTATGATCGGACTGGGAGTCAATGTAGACCACGTTGCTACCTTGCGCCAGGCGAGACGCACCTACGAACCGGATCCGCTGCCGGCGGCGCGTGAAGCGCTACTGGGCGGGGCCGATGGCATCACGATCCACCTGCGTGAAGACCGGCGCCACATTCAGGATGATGATGTGCGCCGGATTCGCGATGAAATCCGGGCCAAGCTCAACCTCGAGATGGCGGCGACCGACGAGATGGTGTCGATTGCCAGGAAGATAAGACCCGAGATGGCGATGCTGGTGCCCGAGGGACGCCACGAAATCACCACCGAAGGAGGCCTGAATATTCTTTCGCAGGAACGTTCGCTCGGGCTGCAAGTGGCAAACATACGCGATGCCGGCATCCAGGTGAGCGCCTTTATCGATGCCGATGACGCGCAGATTGCCGCGGCACAACGCATCGGCATTCAGGTGTGCGAAGTCCACACGGGCCCGTATGCGCACGCTTTTCATGAGGCGGGCGGGAACCTGGCAAACGGGCGTGTCGAAACTGAACTGGCCAAGGTGCGCTCAGCCGGCACAGCCATTCAGTCCATGGGCATGCGCTTCAACGCGGGGCATGCGCTGAACTATGCAAACGTCGGGCCGATCGCTGCATTGCCGGGCCTGTGGGAACTTCACATCGGTCATGCCATTGTCAGCCGGGCCATTTTTACGGGCATTCGCGAGGCCGTTCGCGAAATGAAGTCGCTGATAAACGGGAATGTCCGAGCATGACAGCCAGATCCTCTTTTCTGACAAGTACATGAAAACACAAATGCCCCTCGGGCCGGTGATGCTGGATGTCAAAGGATTGTCACTCGACGATGACGACCGGGATCTGCTTTGCCATCCATTGACCGGCGGCGTCATCCTGTTTGCCCGGAACTTCGAATCCCCGCGGCAATTGCGCGATCTGACCGCATCGATCCGCGCATTGCGCGAACCGGAATTGCTGATAGCCGTGGACCATGAAGGCGGGCGGGTGCAGCGCTTTCAACAGGGGTTCACCCGTATTCCGCCAATGGCTGAGCTGGAAAGCCTGTGGCATCTGGAAACGAAGGCCCGGCAGGCGGCGAGGGCCATAGGGACCGTCATTGCCCACGAATTGCTGGCGCATGGCGTGGACTTCAGTTTCACTCCTGTTCTGGACGTGGCCTTCGGGCGATCAAGCGTGATCGGTAACCGCGCCTTTTCCAGCGACCCGGAGACTCTTGCGGCACTCGCGGGAGAACTGGTGCAGGGCCTGCATGGGGGCGGTTGCGCGTCGGTGGGCAAGCATTTCCCTGGACACGGTCACGTTCAGGCGGACTCGCATCTCGCTGTTCCGATAGATGACAGGACTTTCGAAGAGATTGACCGGTGCGACCTGCTGCCTTATCGGCGTCTCATACCTTCAGGTCTGAGGGCCATCATGCCGGCCCATGTGATCTACCCGCAGGTTGATGACAAGCCGGCTGGATTTTCCCGTGTCTGGTTGCAGGACATTCTCAGAAAGTCGTTTAAATTCAATGGGATGATATTCAGCGACGATCTGTCCATGGAAGGGGCAAGCACGGCGGGTGGCATAGTTGCACGCGCCGCGGCTGCGTTCGATGCGGGCTGCGACATGGTGCTGGTGTGCAATGCGCCGGCCGATGCGAAAGCGCTGCTCGAAGGGCTTGGTCCCCACCCAATGGACCAGAAGCGGGCGAGGTCCATGGGGGGCGATGCATCATGCTGCAACCCGGCCTCGTATCAGGCGGCACGGACAATGGTCGCCGCTTCTTTTAAATGAACGGCCGCTGCTATTCTTAGCGACTCCATCGATCCATTCACGCTTCCCTGGCAAAGTCTGCCGGGCAAGGTTCCCGGGCAATGAAAACAGTCGACAAAAAAACATCTGCTTACGACCCCAAGTGCCGGGATTGCGACCGGCTGGCCGGATTTCTCGATGAAGTCAGGAGCGAGCATCCGGGCTATTTCTGCGCGCCGGTTCCCTCTTTCGGGGACACGCTCGGTGAAAAGAAACGCGGATTGCTGGTTGTGGGCCTTGCCCCGGGCCTCAAGGGCGCGAATCGCACCGGCCGCCCCTTTACTGGCGATCATGCCGGCATCCTGCTCTATGCCACGCTGCACAAATTCGGATTTGCCAGTCACTCCGGCAGTTCTGAGCCCGATGACGGATTGCGGCTGAAGAATTGTCGTATCACCAATGCGGTGAAATGCCTGCCTCCGGCCAACAAGCCCCTGCCGAGGGAGATCAAGGTGTGCAACCGGTACCTGGTCAATGAAATAGCCCATTGCGCACCCAAGGCGATTCTGGCCCTGGGGCGCATTGCCCATGACGCGGTTTTGATGGCGCTGGGGCTCAAGTCAGGCGCGCATGCCTTCGCGCATGGCGCAAAGCATGTTGTGAAGGCGCACGGACGAGATCTGGCATTTTTTGACAGTTACCACTGCAGTCGCTACAACACACAAACGAGACGCCTGACCACGCCGATGTTTGAAGCCGTTGTTCACGCCGCAAAGCGCCATCTCGATGTCGCCGGATGAGGCCGCCCCCTTAGGCATGGCCGGGGCACCGCCGCTCGGTGAGGCCCCAACGGATAAGGCAGGCAAAATCGAACGCCCCGCGGAGCCGCGCGCGTTCGATTCCGAGACATTTCTTGCCAATCTTCCCAACCTGCCAGGCGTCTACCGGATGCTCGATGCCAGGGATGCGGTGCTGTATGTCGGCAAGGCGCGCGACCTGAAAAAGCGGGTTTCCTCCTACTTCCAGCGTTCCGCCCTGGGCCCCCGGATTGCGATGATGGTCGGGCAGATCGCGAAGATGGAGACCACGGTGACGCGCTCCGAGGTCGAGGCGCTGGTGCTGGAGAACAACCTCATCAAGGCGTTGACGCCGCGCTACAACATCCTGTTTCGCGATGACAAGTCCTATCCCTACCTGATGCTGAGCAACGCGAAATTTCCCCGCCTGGGATTTCATCGCGGGGCACTGGACAAGGAGGGGCGCTATTTCGGCCCGTTTCCGCATACCAGCGCGGTGCGCGAGAGCATCCAGTTGCTGCAGCGCGTATTCCGGATCCGCACCTGCGAAGAATCCACTTTCCAGAACCGGTCCCGGCCCTGTCTTCTGTACCAGATTAGGCGCTGCTCGGGACCGTGCGTGGGATTGGTCGGCGAAAAGGAATACGCGGCGGACGTGGCCAATGCGAAACTGTTTCTGGACGGTCGCAGCGATGATGTGCTGAATGCCATCGAGGAGAGGATGAACGCGGCTTCGCAGGGACTGGAATTCGAGCAGGCGGCGCTTTATCGCGACCAGATGCAGGCGCTGGCGCGAATGGCGCAACGACAGTATGCGGACACGGGCGTGGACCAGGACATCGACGTGGTGGCCGTTGCCCATGATGGCGGGGCCTTTTGCGTCAATCTGGTGATGATCCGCTCCGGCCGGCAACTGGGCGACCGCTGCCTGTTTCCGCAAAATGCGCAAGGCCGCACGCCCGAGGAAATCGTCATGGCGTTCCTCATGCAGCATTATCTGGACTACCCGGCGCCGGGCATCATCATCGTCGACGCGGTTACGGACCTCGATGAAGCCGCCGAAATCCTGGGCGCGCATTGCGGCCACGCAGTGAAGTTGCTCAATCATACGATAGGGGACCGGCGTGCGTGGCTTGAAGGGGCGCGGGACAATGCCCGTCGTGCGCTGTCCGTCCGGGAATCGGAGGCGAGCAACCAGGAGGCGCGCCTCGCCGCGCTGCGTGATGCCCTCGGATTGGGCGAATCGCTGCAGCGTATAGAATGCTTCGATATCAGTCATACCCAAGGTGAGGCAACAGTGGCGTCCTGTGTGATCTACGACAAGCTCGAGATGCGTCGCGGGGAATACCGGCACTACAACATCAAGGATGTCACGGGCGGCGATGACTACGCGGCCATGAAGCAGGTGCTTGAACGGCGCTACAGCAAGCTAGCCCAAGGGGAGGCCGTTACGCCGGATCTGGTGCTGATCGACGGTGGAAAGGGGCAGATGGGCGTGGCGAAGGCGGTGCTGGAGGACCTCGGACTGACGGGAATCGCCGTGGTGGGCGTGGCCAAGGGACCTGAGCGAAAGGCGGGCCTGGAGGAGTTGTGGATGCTGGATCGCGAGCTTCCTGTCGTGCTCGGGCACGCCCATCCGGCCCTACACCTTGTGCAGACCATCCGCGATGAAGCGCATCGATTTGCCATCACGGGCCATCGGGCGCGTCGCGGCAAGGCACGTGTGACTTCGTCATTGGAGGGGATTGATGGCATCGGCAGCAAACGGCGTCGCGGACTGCTCGCGAGGTTCGGCGGCCTTCGTGGAGTGATGGGCGCCAGTGTTGACGACCTCGCGCAGGTGGACGGGATCAGCAAGAAGCTTGCAGAAAAGATATACAGGGTCCTGCACTCATCCTGACAACCATGCCCCTCAACCTTCCCAATCTGCTGACCTGGATGAGAATCGCGATGATTCCGGGCATCGTCGGCGTCTTCTATCTTCCGGATACGATGATGACGGTCAGTGAGAAAAATCTCACGGCAACGGCATTGTTCATCGCGGCGGCGCTGACAGACTGGCTTGACGGCTATCTCGCGCGCCGACTCAATCAGACCTCGGCCTTCGGCGCCTTTCTGGATCCCGTGGCCGACAAGCTGATGGTGACGGCGGCGTTGATTCTGCTGGTGGAGCTTGACCGTACCAATGCGGTGGTGGCCATCATCATCATCGGTCGGGAGATCGGCGTGTCGGCGCTGCGGGAATGGATGGCGCGCATCGGTGAGGGGCGCAGTGTCGCGGTTAATGTTCTTGGCAAGATAAAAACCATCTCGCAAATGGTTGCCATTCCAATGCTTCTCTATCACGACCGCATTTTTTTGTTCGATATGAGCCAGCTGGGCGAGTGGTTGATCTACGTGGCGGCGGCGCTTACCGTGATTTCGATGTTCTACTACCTCAAGATGGCGGCTGTTCCGCTGCGCCGTTAGTTGAAGCCCAGGAAATTCAGCGGGATCAACGGCTATCGGGATCAACGGCTTGACCAAAGTGCCCTCTGGGAATAACATCTCGCCTCGTCAATGCGGGAATAGCTCAGTTGGTAGAGCGCAACCTTGCCAAGGTTGAGGTCGGGAGTTCG
>CAIUKQ010000036.1 GCA_903899705.1 uncultured beta proteobacterium | reverse complement strand
TCCGATCTCGATTGCGAAACCGTCCAAATGCGCCAGCCGGCGGGCCGTTAAAAATGTCGGCACCGAATTTCAACTTCCAGTTCTTTGCGAATCCCCACTTGACCGAGGGACTCAACATCCAATCATCGCGGTTCAGGCTGCGCAGGTACATAGCCTGCGCTTCCACATTGCTCCCGAAATCGCGCCTTAACAGCACACCTGTGCCAGCCTCGTGCGCCGAGAAGTACAGATTCGGGTCCCGGTCTAAAGTTACATTGTCGTAGATCTCGACGTTTAAATTGATGTCTGCGGGCAAAGCGAATTCAAGACCCGCGACAAAGTTGAATGTGTTCTGGTAAATGAGCCCGCTCGCAACCGCGGAATCTGTGGTGGCATAGCGCCGTCCGCGCGTATAGACGGTCTCCGACTTAAGCACCACCGAACCGAAATCCTTGGCCAGCGTGGCTCCGACCTGGGTGATGCGATCGTGTTGCGGTCGATATGCGGAGAGCGACGAATCGTAGGTAAACACCGGAGATGCATCCATGCTGCGATACGCGAAACCAGCGACGTCCCAACCGTCCTTAATGGTCCCGAAGCGCACGCCGAAGTTTGAATTGCGCAGCGAGTGGGCCGGCTGTTCGTCTCCCCTGACATTGAGCGGCCTGCCCGAGGTCGCTGTCAGCGGGTAGAACTCCGCACCCGGCTTGCCGACTTCATCATAGGTTGCGTACGGTATCCATATCAGCTCGGTGTGAAAGTCATCCTTGAAATGTTCTGCGCGCACGGCCCACTGCGGGATTCGTATCGCATCGAACTCCGGGAGTACGAATTCCCGCTGGTCCTTGGCGGAGACCACGTCCGCGAAAAACAACCCGACCATTTCCCCCCACACGATGTGCTGGCGCCCAAGACGAAACTCCCAGTCTCCCGCCGTGGCATCGAGATAGGTTTCACGCACCTGGAATTCACGGCGCATGTTCGCGCGCACATCGTGCGGATAAATATTGCTGCTGTCGTACGCCACGTCGTAATCGAAGCGACCGGAGATTTTATATTTGAGGCCCGCCCCGAACTTGCCTTCACGCGCGAGTTCCAGGCGCCCGAGCCCCTTCGACCAGTGCGCAGGTGAGGCGTAGGTGTAGGCACCCCGCGCCTCGACGAACCCTGTGAAAATGCCGCCATCGGCAGCGGCAGGCGCCACGTCGGCATCCTCAGACGCCTGCGCCAGAATTGGAGCGTCAAGCGCGTAATCTTCGCGCGCTTCTACGCCACCAGCCATCGCCTGCGTCATTCCGGCGAGAACAACCAGCATCAGGCAAATATACTTTGCCCTTCCACTACCTATCTGGCCTAGCGCAGGACTTACTCGCTTCAACGCGCGTGTACTTTCGGCCATTACCCGACTCCCAGTATCGGCATTACTGACATGCTCGACCAGATCATATCGACCGTTTGTTGGAAAAGATTTAAGGAAAACAGCCAGATTCATCGTTCTATTGATCTTTCCATATTTCATGACAACCAATCGTCGCCCCATGCGTTAT
>CAIUKQ010000035.1 GCA_903899705.1 uncultured beta proteobacterium | reverse complement strand
CAGGCCCGCTTTCGCATTCTGTGCAGCCACTGGCGAAGCCAGGCTTGTCGCGGCAACAAGGATTGCCATCAGCAACCGGTTTCGCACTTTCATCACCACGTGATCTCTCCCGATCGGACGTGCCCTCACCGAGCTGGCACGTTGCCAAACTGCCACGAAAATCGCGCGCGGGAGTTGATCCGAATCAACACCGTCCTGGGCATCTTGATGTCTGCTTTGGCGAGCCTTGGACCTGATTTGCGAGGTTTGGAACGTTGAGGATCGCCGCGCGTTTGCCTGCATCGGCTCAATCGAGGCTGAAATCGTGCTTCTGATCGGCCATCTGCAAAGGAAACATTTACATGACTGACAAGGACAAGAATTCGGACGAGCTGAAAAAAGTGCCCAATTCATCGCCCATCGGGATGTTGGGAGACGGCACCGAAGAACAGAACCTCAATCAGCCGGGAAACCCCGCCGCGCGCATCACCGAAGATGAAGTTGATGCTGCCTTTGGTACCAAGAAGAAATAACCACCCAGCAGGGACAGTATCCGGACCGCGGGGCGCGATAATTCATCGTGCCTCGCGGAACCGACATCTTTGACACGCGAAGGGACCGAACAATGCCAAATCATTTTCACGCCGTGGTCTGCATTGACCATGCCGAAGCGTTGATCCTGGACTTTGCAAAAGACGACTATACCGAGCGCCTAATAAAGGCTGAGGGCGGGCATGGAAATATCCATCACAAGGCCGGCTCTGCAGGGTCCGGGCATGCGCATGATGCCAAGTCCTATTTTGCCGCCGTCGCCGCCCAGTTGCAGCCGTCCCATGAAATACTGATCGTGGGTCACGGCACGGCAAGGACGGACTTCGCCCACTATATCCGCGATCATGTTCCCGCCCTTGCGCCCCGGATCATGGGCGTTGAGGCAGTCGATCATCCCACCAAGGCGGAAATCGTCGCGTTGGCGCGGAAATTTTTTGAAGCCAAGGATCTCACCACGCCGCAACGCGTGCCGTGAGCGCAGGCCGGCAGCCCTCCTAAACCAAGAATTGTCTGACCGGTTGCTGCTCAACCGATTGCGGGGATTGGGAAGCGTCCCACGGTGCCGCCCAGTGAAAATCGTGCAGAGCTTCCGCCGCGGTCATGACCTCCCGAAATCTCGCCTTGGTCCATCCCAGCAGATGGGAAGCGCCGGGAAAACCGGAATGGAGATCGCTGTTCATGGGTTGCCTCGTGGCGCAGAGGGGTCGTTTCAAGGGGAAGATGGTGCGATGAGCCCCGGATTTCCAACGAAAAGCTGGATTCCGTTATAAGGCAGCCTTATCATGGGGCATGCGCTCTCTGCCTCCTTTGTCGGCCGTCCGGGTGTTCGAAGCCGCTGCGCGGCATGAGAATTTCACCGCCGCGGCGGCTGAGCTTTCGATCACCCAGGCCGCGGTCAGCTACCAGGTCAACCTGCTCGAAAAGCGCCTGGGCGTGCTGCTGTTTCACCGGCAAGGCAAACGTGTCGCCCTGTCGGATGTCGGCCGGCAGCTGGCCGGGAAAGTCTCCGGTGCCTTCACCGTCATGGAAGCGGCATTCGATGCCATCCGGAAGGATGACGCGGCGCTGCTGACCATCAGCACCACTGTCACATTCGCCAATGCCTGGTTAGCCTGGAAGCTTGGCTCATTTCAGATGGCCAATCCCAGTCTGGGCGTGCGTCTCCACGCGGACGATGCGCCGGTGGACTTCGCGCGCGATGAGGCCGATCTGGCGGTGCGATTTGGCTCCGGCGAATGGCCGGGCCTGTCGTCGGAATTGCTGCTCAAGGAAACCTGCACACCGATGTGCAGTCCAGCCTTCCTGGCGGCCAATGGTGGCAGGCTTGATCCTGCTGATCTTCT
>CAIUKQ010000034.1 GCA_903899705.1 uncultured beta proteobacterium | reverse complement strand
TTGCGTGTGGCTCTACCATGCACCTCAAATCCTTTCGCCGCCGCCAGTGTCATTTGCTTCACAATTCAACCCTCCCGTTTGCGCACCCTACTTTGACAACGCAATCGGGAACTTGTTCAGTGTTTCCTTAAAAACGTGCCCGTGCGTTATGTATCAAATTTTGTGCCCGCCACCAGACCCAAGGCCGAGGCAAGCTCACCACCTGAAATCTTCTTGGTTTCTTCGCCTTTTGCCCGCAGAACTTCAATGCGACCGCCCTGGGCCGTCACAAAAAAGCTTGCGGGGCCGACCTCGGCCACCTCGCCGATGCGCCCCTTAACCGCGCCGAATGTTCGCGTCAGGTGTTTTTTGCAGTCGTAGATCTGTATGGCCTTGCCACCCAGCATTGTCCATGCACCCGGCGCGGGGTTGCATCCTCGAATCAGGTTGTGGACAAAATCCACATGGTTGGCCCAGTTGATTCGTGCCTCTGCAGTACGGCACCATCCTTCATAGGACGCCCGGGATTCGTCCTGCAGCACCTCGCTGTGCTTTCCGGCCATGACCAGATCGGCCGCCTCCACCATCGCAGCCACGCCCATCGGAAAAAGCCGGTCGAAGTAGACCGACCCAAGGGTATCGTCCGGCCCGACAGGTGTTTCCTTTTGCAGGATGACCGGACCTTCATCGAGTCCATCGGTGGGTCGGAAGATTGTGAGCCCGGTACGGGTGTCGCCGCGAATGATCGGCCAGTTGATCGACGAAGGACCGCGGTATTTCGGCAGAAGCGACGGGTGATACTGAATCGTCCCCTTCTTCGGAATATTGACGAAATCCTGCGGAGCGAACTGCAGCACAAAGGCCATGATGCCCAGGTCGACATCCAGCGACCGCAGGGCATCGTGGGCTTCCGTGTCGCGCAAGGATTTGAACTGAAAAACCTTCAGGCCTTTTTCCAGCGCCGCAACCTTCAGCGGGTCTGGTCTCGCGCCCTCCTTCTCCGGCGCGCAAAAGACGCCCGCCACCTGGTCGCCCCGGGCGAGAAACGCCTCGAGAACCGATTTGCCGAAATCCTGCTGGCCGATGATCGCAATCTTCATGGGCACCTCACGCCGCTTTCTTGGGCGGCAGGCTGAACGCACCCGCCTTTTTCAGATTCTCGACTTTTGCGGCGTCGTAACCGAGCACCTGGTTCAACACCTCGTCGGTGTGTTCGCCGAGAGTCGGGGAGCGCTCGATCTTAGCGGGCGAAGCCGACAGTTTGATCGGCATGCCGACGTTCCACCATTTGCCACGCTGGGGATGGTCAAGCTCGACCATCATCTCCCGCCCCTTCACGTGTTCATCGTTGAACAAATCTTCGGTGGACATGATCGGACCGCAGGGCACGTCCAGTTCCGAAAGAATCGCCATGAATTCCCGCTTGGTGAATTTCAGCGCGAACTGGTTGAGCGCCGCCCAGACGTCGGATTGGTTCTTGCGCCGCTCGCCGATGGTGGCGTATTTCGGGTCCTTCGCCAGACCCGGCATTCCCACCTCCGGGCCGACGCGGTTGGCCAGCGCGTCCCATACCGCCTCCTGCACCACCACATAGACATAGTCGTTGGGGCCGCCGGGTTTGCACTTGATCGCATTGCCAAGCTGCCCGCCGCCCGAATCGTTGCCGGCTCGAGGCGTCTCCCCCATGCCCTTGCTTGTCGGCACCGAGTATTCAGAAAGGCCGCCGTGCATCAAACGCTGGTGGTCGCGCCATTTCACCCGGCAAAGATTCATCACGCCATCCATCATGGCGACTTCCACATACTGCCCTTGGCCGGTACGCTCAGCCTGGCGCAGCGCTGCCAACAATCCGATTGCAAGGTGAAGTCCCGTGCCCGAGTCGCCGATCTGCGCTCCGGTGACAAAGGGCGGCCCATCCGGAACGCCCGTGGTGCTCATCGCCCCGCCCATGGCCTGCGCGACGTTTTCGTACGCCTTGAAATCGGAGTACGGCCCGGTTGAGCCGAAACCCTTGATCGAGCCCATCACGATTTTCGGATTGATCTCGTGAATCTTTTCCCACGTAAAGCCGAAACGGTCCAGCACGCCCGGGCCGAAGTTTTCCATGATGATGTCGCACTTTTTCAGGAGGTCGACAAAAACCAGCTTGCCCTCCGGCGTCTTCATGTTCACCGTGATGGAGCGCTTGTTGCAGTTGAGCATGGTGAAGTAAAGCGAATCGGCGTTGGGTACATCGCGAAGTTGTCCGCGCGTCGCATCACCCTGGGGCGGTTCGAACTTGATCACGTCGGCCCCCATCCAGGCCAGCAGTTGCGACGAAGTCGGCCCCGCCTGCACATGCGTCATGTCGAGAATGCGAACTCCCTTGAGTGCTTCCATGTCTTTCTCCGGATACTTGATGCCTGTTGATCGAAACTATTTCTTTTTCGCGCCGGGATTGAGGCTGGTGATGCGCCCGCTCTCGGTGCCGGCGGTCTCGTCGATGACGGCGTTGATGAGCGTGGGCTTCTTCGAGCGGACCGCCTCCTCCATGGCCGTGCGCAATTCGGCCGGCGTCGTTGCATGCACGCCCACGCCGCCAAAGGCCTCCATCAGCTTGTCATAGCGCGCGCCCTTGACGAACACGGTGGGCGCGACATCAGTACCGCCTGCCGGGTTGACGTCGGTGCCCCCATAAACACCGTTGTTGTTGAAGATCACCACGCAGACCGGCAGGTTGTAGCGGCAGATGGTCTCAACTTCCATTCCAGAGAAACCGAAAGCACTGTCACCTTCTATCGCGATCACCGGCTGGCCGCTGACCACGGCCGCCGCCACGGAAAAGCCCATGCCAATGCCCATGATCCCCCAGGTGCCCACATCCAGGCGCTTGCGCGGCTTGTACATGTCGACGATGCTGCGGGTGAAATCGAGCGCGTTGGCGCCTTCGTTGACGAGGATCGCATCCGGATTTGCCTTGATGATGTCCCGCACCACATTCAGCGCGCTGTGAAAATTCATCGGCACCGGATCCTTCGCCAGTGTCTCGGCCATCTTGGCGATATTCTTTTCCTTGCGCTCGGCGATGGCGCCCGTCCAGTCCGCCGCCGGCCTTGCCCAATTCGATCCGATGCCTGCGAGCAGGGCCGACACACAGGATCCGATATCACCCACCAGCGGCGCCTCGATGGCGACATTGCTGTCCGCCTCCTGCGGCGAGATGTCCACCTGGATGAAGCGCTGCCCACCCCAGGCCTTGGAACCCTTGCCGCCCCAGGTCTTGCCCTTGCCATGGGATAGCAGCCAGTTGAGGCGCGCACCGATCAGCATCACCACATCCGCCTCGGGGAGGACGAAGGACCGGGCTGCCGAAGCGCACAACTCGTGGGTATCGGGCAGAAGGCCCTTGGCCATCGACATCGGCAGGTAGGGGATGCCGGTCTTCTCGATGAAGGAGCGGATCGAAGCGTCCGCCTGCACATACGCGGCGCCCTTGCCCAGTACGATCAGCGGCTTCTTTGCGCCGCGAAGAAGGTCGACAGCGCGTTTGACGGCATCTCCTCCCGGAATCTGCTGTGGCGCAGGATCCACAACCTTGATCAGGGATTTGCGACCCTCGACGGCGTCCATGCTCTGGGCAAACAATTTTGCCGGCAGATCAAGGTAGACCCCGCCCGGACGGCCGGACACGGCGGCTCGGATGGCGCGGGCAATACCCACGCCGATGTCCTCGGCATGAAGCACGCGGAAAGCCGCCTTGCACAACGGCTTGGCAATTGCGAGCTGATCCATCTCTTCGTAATCGCCCTGCTGCAGGTCGACAATCTCGCGCTCGCTCGAACCGCTGATGAGGATCATCGGAAAGCAGTTGGTGGTGGCGTTGGTCAATGCCGTCAGCCCGTTGAGAAACCCGGGCGCGGACACCGTCAGACAGATGCCCGGCTTCTGGGTCATGAAACCCGCAATCGCCGCCGCGTTTCCGGCATTCTGTTCATGGCGGAATGAAATCACGCGCATGCCCTCCGCCTGCGCCTTGCGCGCGAAGTCCGTGATTGGAATCCCGGGCAAGCCGAAGATGGTGTCAATGCCATTGAGCTTCAACGCATCGATGATGAGGTGAAAGCCGTCTGTCGTTTCCTGCGATGGCGCGTTGGCGCCTGAAACCTGAGGTTCTACGCTTCCCACGGAAGTCTCCTTTGGATTCTTGAACGGCATGCCTATCTGAGCGGATGAAAACCGGCCCCTTATGAAAAAACCGCGCGGGGCCCGGCCCGTGTCCGACTTCCTAGTTTAACGGATCACCGCTTGAGCAGGCGCTTCGTCGTCGATATCAACGGCCAGAACAGGAGCAACAATGCCAGGCCCGTCAGGCTGCCCACCAGATAATTGGAAAAGAAGATCGAAAGGTTCCCTTCGGACAGCAACATGGATTGCCTGAAAGACGCTTCTGCGCGGTCTCCCAGAACCAGGGCCAGCACCAGAGGTGCCAGCGGATACCCAAGTTTGCGAAAAAGGTAGCCCACGATGCCGAAGACCACCATGAGGTACACGTCAAGCATCGAGCTGTGTACGGTATAGGCGCCGATCGCGCAGATCACCATGATCACCGGCGCGATGATGGCAAAGGGTATGCGCAGGATGGCGGCAAACAGGGGGACCGTGGTCAGCACCACGATCAAACCCGCGATGTTCCCCAGATACATGCTGGCGATCAGTCCCCAGACAAAATCCGGCTGTTCAACGAACAGCAGGGGACCGGGTTGCAGCCCCCAGATCAGAAGTCCGCCCAGCAGCACCGCTGCCGTGGGCGAACCGGGAACGCCGAGGGTCAGCATGGGCAACAAGGCGGCCGTGCCCGCCGCGTGCGCGGCCGTCTCAGGCGCAACCACGCCCTCCACCATTCCGGTTCCGAATTTTTCCCGGTCCCGAGACATGCGCCGTGCCACGCCATAGCTCATGAATGAAGCTGGCGTCGCACCGCCAGGCACAATGCCCATGAAGCAACCCACTGCGGCGCTGCGCAGCGAAGTCGCCCAGTAACGCGGGAGTTCCTTCCACGTTTCAAGCACGACGCGGGTATCGAGTTTGGCGTGAACGCCCTTGAATTCGAGTCCCTCTTCCAAGGTCAGAAGAATTTCTCCGATTCCGAAAAGGCCGATGACGGCGATGAGGAAATCGAATCCCTGCAGCATGGAAGTAAACCCGAACGTCAGGCGCAACTGCCCGGTTACCGTGTCCAGCCCCACTGCGGCGAGCGCAAATCCCAACATCATGGATGCGATGGTCTTCATGGCGTTTTCGCTGCTGGTGCCCACAAAGGCGCAGAAGGTAAGCAGATACACTGAGAAAAACTCCGCCGGCCCGAACTCGAGCGCGAAGCTGGCGATCACCGGAGACAGAAAGGTGATCAGTACCACCGCGACAAATGCGCCCACAAATGACGAGGTGAATGCTGCCGTCAACGCGGCACCGGCGCGCCCTTTCTGCGCCAGTGGATAGCCATCGAAAGTGGTCGCGACCGACCAGGGCTCCCCGGGAATATTGAAAAGAATCGAGGTGATCGCTCCGCCGAACAGTGCACCCCAGTATATGCAGGAGAGCATGATGATCGCCGAGGTGGGCGGCATCGAAAAGGTTAGCGGCAGCAATATGGCCACGCCGTTTGCGCCGCCAAGGCCGGGCAAAACGCCGATCAAAACACCCAGCACAATGCCGATCAGCATAAGCAGCAGATTGAACGGCGTCAGGGCTACCGCAAATCCATTGAGCAGGGCATTGATTTCGGCCATGTCTGATCGCTCCCGCCTACGCCAGACCCAGCAGGGCTTCAAGCGGGCCCTTGGGCAGGGGAACCCGGAACCAGATCTCGAACATCAGGAAGATGCAGACAATCACCGTTCCCGAGACCAGGATGGACTTCGTCCAGGAATATTTTCCCAGCCAGACCATGAACAGCCCGATGAAAAGAATGGATGAAACGTAAAAGCCCATCCATCCGATCAGGGCGACGTACACGACGGTAGGCAACAGCATCGCGAAGATGAGTTTGATCGAAGCAACGCTGACGAAACTCTTTTGCGAAGATGCCGTATCAACAAAGGTCATCGCAAAATTCCAAACGCTGGATAGACAAAGCAGCACGCCGACATAGAACGGAAAGTAGCCCGCCTGCGGGCCATCGTCCACCCAGCGGATGCCCACGCGCACGGAATCGACGATCACCAGCACGCCCAGCAGCAGCATCGCCACCGCCGTAATCCCTTCCAGCGTCCCTCGTTTCGCAGCGGAGCGGTCGTCGCCTGTTTCCAAATTCCTCTCCCCAGGTTGCCAAGAAACGACCTCAGGTCAAGTGACAGCGGCCCTGACAGAGCGCCAGCTTATCGCTCCTGCGGGATGTGCGGCACCGCCCCTAGCGTGGGCTGCGCAATGCCATGAAACGTTGATATGCCTACTTGACGCCTGCCGCGAGGAACCCCGCCTCCTTCATCAGGCGCAAATGACGCAGTTCCTCTTTTGCCACCCAGGCCTGAAACTCGTCACCGGCCATGAATGTCTGGTTGAATGCGCCCTGTTCCATGAATTCCTTCCACTCGGGCGTTGCGCGCACCTTGGCGAAGAGATCCACGTAATATTTGATGGCGGAATCCGGCACACCCGGCGCGGTGAATACCCCCCGCAGCATCAGGTAATCGACATCCAGGCCGGCTTCCTTGCAGGTAGTAATGTCGCTCCAGGCCTGTTTGTCGGTGACCTTGTTTTTGTAGATGAGACGCTGATTGTCAAATACACAAAGCGGCCGCAGCTTGCCGCCCCGCCAGTGCGCCACAGCTTCGATGGGGTTGTTGACCGTGGAATCGACGTGCTTGCCCACCAGTTGTACCGCCACCTCACCGCCGCCCTTGAAAGGCACGTAGGTGAACTTGGCCCCGGACTGCTTTTCCAATGCCACTGTGATGATCTGGTCTTCCTGGCGAGCGCCGGTGCCGGCCATCTTGAATTTCCCCGGCCCCGCTTTCCTGGCCGATTCGATGAATTCCTTTGTGGATCGGTATGGCGTATCCGCGTTCACCCAGAGCACGAACTGGTCAAGCGCCAGCATCGCCACCGGCGTCAGGTCGCGCCAGTTGAAGGGCACCCCCGTGGCCAGGGGTGTAGTGAAAAGGTTGGACAGCGTGATGATGATCTTGTGCGGATCGCCCTTGGCGGACTTCACATCGAGAAACCCTTCTGCGCCCGCGCCGCCGCCCTTGTTCACTACCACCATGTTGCCGGCCATGAGCTTGTGCTTCTTGATGACACCGTCGATGAATCGCGCCATCTGGTCGGCGCCGCCCCCGGTGCCGGCCGGCACGATGAATTCCACCGTCTTGCCGGGTTTCCAGTCCTGCGCCCATGATCGGCCCATCAGCGCGCCGCAAAGGCTTATCGCGAATACGGCGAACAACGCGATACGCCTCAGATAAGCCAAGGTTTTCAATTCAGATCCCCTCCTGGTTGAGTGAATGGTGCACTCATGACTTGACGCGGCATAAACCTTCGCCGGGATGAGCTATGCGCTAAATCCCAACGAGGCATAGGTTTAACTCCGAACGCACTCGGTCGCCCATTGCGACACAAAACTTAAGGAAACACTGAACAAGTTCCCGATTGCGTTGTCAAAGTAAGGTGCGCAAACGGGAGGGTTGAATTGTGAAGCAAATGACACTGGCGGCGGCGAAAGGATTCGAGGTGCACGGTAGAGCTACCCGTAAAGCAGA
>CAIUKQ010000033.1 GCA_903899705.1 uncultured beta proteobacterium | reverse complement strand
TGCCACGTGCATCACCGGTACCAGCTTGATGTTGCCAATGGTGAAGGGCATCACCTCCAGTGCATGGCTGTGGATCACCGAATGGATATCGGGGCGCGCCTCGTACACCGCGCCATGGATGAATCGCTCGACGTAAGGCGCAGGCGGATGCTCGCCAACGGGCGTGCCGTCGATCAGGAACTCCATGATGTCGCCCGCTTCCACCAGCTCCGGGCTGCGCGAGCGCGAAAGCAGATAGCGGTCTGCATGCAGCGGATGACGGACACTGACGTGTCCATAGGCATCGAGCACGCCTTCATGGGCGAGGATGCGGTTGGCGACAACGACGTCGTGAATGCTTTGCGCGAGGGAGGCGACGGGACGGGACATTTTGGATTCCATTGTTGTTCGCCCAAGCTTACCAAGAGATGGTGCAGGTCACAGGTCACAGGTCGCGGTCGATCATTACATTGGATTCGAAAGGTCACGATTGCAAAATCTCTTCGGCCTGATTGTCCAGTCTGGCCTTGATCGACTGCCAGCCTGGTAGGTGGCGGTCCAGCATTCTGTAAAACGCGCTGCCGTGATTGTGAATTTTTATATGGCACAACTCGTGCAATACAACGTAGTCGATGCATTGACGCGATGCTTTAACCAGGTGCGGATTCAATGTCAGCCGGCCCGAGGGCGAACAACTCCCCCACTGTACTTTCATTGAGCGAATTCGAAGAGGTGGCAAAGCGTTAATCCATCGCAGAGATGCCGATATTTCCGCGAGCCTGGTAGTCAAAACGATTCTTGCGCGCTGCCGATACCAGGCATCCAATGCTTTGCGCACTTCCTCTTTGGATCGTCGTGGGACCACGACTGAAAGATAATGCCCTTTGAGGCGAACGCTTGGCGATTGACTATCGTCGATCGTAACCTTGAGTCGGAAACGACGACCCATATACAACCAGGATTCGCCGCTCACATACTCACGCGGCATGACGCTGGCCCGGCGCAGACGAGCCGCGGCGACATGGGTGCTTATCCAGCGCGCCTGTTTTGCCACGGCTGCCCGGATATCCCTGTCTGAAGCACGATCTGGCGCGTCCACGAATACTCTGCCATCCACCTCAACGTGAATCGCTACGCGCCTGCTCTTGCGTTCCGGCTGTCGTCGGACAAGGTAGCGAATCCGTTCCTCGCCGTAGAGAACACTTTTTTCAGTATTATCAATTACATACAGCATCTATGCCCGGCTCAATCCGACGCGGGTAATTTGCACGATCTGATCGGCAACGGCTTTGGCGTTATCGAGGCCCATCCGTCCGAAGAGCCGCGGCAGGACACCTTTGCGGATTGCAGACTCGATGTTCTGGGGGTTCAGCGAGTTCTCCGCGATGGCGTCACGTACCATGCCGTCAAGCGCGATGGCTTCGTCCACATACTGGCGTTGAGCCGCCTCATCCAACGCAGAAAATTCCTTGTCCCCAAGTACCAAGCGAATGGCACCGTAGTAGGCGCGGGCATGCCGGTTTCCATCGAACGCATCGGGGACGCCGGGAACGCCTTCACTGTCGCGAGCCTTAAGTCTCGCTTCGAAATTCTTGAACAGCGCGTATTGCTTGATGGGGTGATCGAACATGGCCTCGGCTTCGGCGATGGCCTGTTTGAGCAGTTCCGAAAAAACCGTCTGAGCGTAAGGGTCCTCGGCCAGTTCCTGCTCGATGGTCTTGCGCACCCGCGTGCGGATGAGGTCGGTTTCATTGCGGGTCTTCTCTTCAGACCACGCTTCCGCCTCGGCTTCTCTTGCCAGTTCGTGCACCAGGTACACGCCCTCGGGCTCGCGTATTTCTCGGCCAATGACCTGTTTGTCCACCAGACGGCGGATCTGTTCCTCGTAGACGCTGTAATCAACGGTTTCCATGGCATCCTGCTTCGCAATCTTGCGCAGCGATGTGAAGAACCGCAGATCTTCCTTGTAGCGGGCAATTTGCTCTTCGGTGAAGCTCTTGTCCTCGAAAAAGCTTCGCGAAGACAGGGCGGTCTGGAGGCATAACCCAAACGCGGTGAGAGTCTCGTAAAAGTCATCTCGCTGTTTCTGACGTTCGTCGTGGCTTTCGCCGTCCGACCCGGTCACGACCTTCGGCCTCAGCACCTGCCGGTATTGCTCAAGGTCCTGGCGGTTCTTCACGGTCTTGAAGAACGCCCACAACGCGTCATGCAGTGCCGGCAGGCGCTTGTATTCCGTACTGAACTGCCGGTACAGCCCTTCCAGGTCTTCAATATCGAAGCCGCCTTGCGTGCGACCGGCTAGGTCCTGATAGGCGCGGATGGCTGTGTCCAGTTCCTTCAGGATCCCCCGGTAGTCAACCAGCACACCGTAGCGTTTGGCGTCGTGCAGTCGGTTCACGCGTGCCACCGCCTGGATCAGGGTGTGCCCCTTCAACGGCTTGTCGATATAGAGCACGGTGTTGCGCGGCTCGTCGAAACCGGTCAGCAACTTATCCACCACGATCAGCAAGTCCGGGCTGCCGTCTGATCCGAATTCCCGCAACACCTGCTTCTCGTAGCCTTCGGCGTCGTTGCCGACATTCACCTTCCACCACTTCTGCACTTCGGGCATTTTGTCTTCGTCAATCTCGGCATTGCCCTCGCGCGTGTCGGGTGGAGAGATCACCACGGCACTGGTCACAAGCCCGGTTTCGTCCAGCGCATGCTTGTACCTGATCGCGTCCAGCTTGGTGTTAGTGGCCACCTGGCCCTTGAGACCCATGTCCAGCTTCTTGATGTTCTCGCTGAAATGGGTGGCTATGTCCCAGGCGATCAGCTCGATGCGATTCGCGGCACCGTACACCGCGCCTTTGCGGGCGTACTTTTTCTTGAGGTCGGCGATCTGCGCCGCAGACAGGCCGACAGTAATCTTCTCGAACCAGCGATCCACTGCCGCCTCGTTGATATCCAGTTCGGGTACCCGCTCCTCGTATAGCAGAGGCACAACGGTTTCGTCCTCCACCGCGCGCTGCATGGTATAGGCGTGCACGATGGGGCCAAACTTGTTGGCGGTCTTTTCGTCCTTCAGCAGCGGCGTGCCGGTGAAAGCGATGTACGAAGCTTTCGGCAGTGCCTTGCGCATGCGCTCGTGCGTTTCGCCGCCATGGCTGCGATGGCCTTCGTCGACCAACACGATCAGGTTGGGCGAGTCATTGCGGCACTCGGGCAATTTGGACGCGGTGTTGAACTTGTGCACCAGCGTAAACAAGATGCGATCAGAACCCGTGCTGATACGCTTCGCCAGTTCGCGACCCGAGGTCACCTTACTGCGCTCGCCTTCCTTGCGGGTGGCAATGGCCGATCCGAATGCGCCGCCGGAAATGAAGTTGCGTGACAGTTGGTCTTCAAGGTCGATGCGGTCGGTAACCACCACCACACGGCACTCCTTGAGCGCATCCACCATAAGCAGCGCCTTGGAAAGGAACACCATGGTGAAGCTCTTGCCCGAGCCTGTGGTATGCCAGATCACGCCACCCTCGCGCCCGCCGTCCGGGCGGATCTGCGAGATGCGTTTCACCAGAGCGCGAATTCCGAAGAATTGCTGGTAGCGCGCCACGATCTTGCCCACCTTGCGGTCGAACAAAATGAAGCCGTGTAGCAGTTCCAGCAGTCGCGCAGGCGTGAGCAGGCTGACCAGCAAACGGTCCTGGTCGGTGGGGAGCATGGGCTGCGACCACAAGGATTCAAAATAGGTGCGCAGTGCCGCCGGCTTGTCCTCGAACAACGCGGCACGGGTATCTGCATCAAGCGACATATTCTTGAGCGCGCTGAAATAAGCCTCATCGAATTCCTCCTCCCGCCAGCGTGCCCAGAACTTCGCCGCCGTATGCGTTGTGCCATACCGCCCGTCGATCTGGCTGATTGACAGCAGCACCTGCGCGCAGGCATGTGGCGGGCGAAGTTTGTGACTTCGGCCGGCATTGTGGCTTCGGGTGGGACCGCCGAGCAGTTTGCGGCGCTGCTGGATCGCGATCGCGAAGCCTTCGCCGGCCTGATCAAATCCCTGGGCGTGAAGGCACCCTAGAGTCGCGCGTGCCTATTCGGGTTTGAGACCGACCGCTTTAATCAGCCCGGCGGTCAGGTCGGTGTCCGCCTTCATCCTTGCAGCAAGTTCCTCGGGCGACGAGGCAATCACGCGAAACCCGCCGGTCTCGTAGTGGGCGCGCACCTCGGGTGCGTTGAGCGAGGCGACGAACACGGCATTCAACCGCTGCACGATGGGCCGGGGTGTTGCCGCGGGCGCGAACATGCCGAACCACAGCGGCGCCGGCCGAAAGCCGGGCAGGGTTTCGGTAATGGAAGGCACCTCGGGCAGGCGCGCGAAGCGCGTGGCGCCCAGCACCGCGAGGATGCGCGCCTTGCCTGATGCGGCATGCGAGCCGATCGAACCCATGCCGGGGAATGAAACATCGATACGGCCGGCCACGAGTTCCGGGATGATCTGCGCAATACCCTTGAAGGGCACATGCAGCATGTCGACGCCGGCGGCGCTCTTGAAGAGTTCCCCGTCGAAATGGGGAACCGAGCCCACGCCCGAGCTCCCGAAGGTGAGCTTGCCGGGATTGGCTTTGGCAAAGTCGATCAACTCCCTGACCGTCCTGAAAGGCTGAAAAGCGCTGACGGCGATCAGGTCCACGGGCTCCAGTAAATTGCAGATGGGCGCGAAATCCCTGACCGGATCGTAGGGCAGCGATTTGTTCAAAAAAGGGCTGGTCACCAGCACCGCCGAGGTAGCGAACAGCAGGCTGTAGCCATCGGGTGGCGACTTGGCAATGTTCTCCGCGCCGATGGCGCCGCTTGCGCCGGGACGATTTTCAAGCACCATCTGTTGGCCGATGATCTCGGTGAATTTCGGCTGGAAAGCGCGGGCATAGGCGTCAATGCCGCCGGCGGGATTGGGTACGACCACGCGTATCGGTTTTGCCGGATAACTCTGCGCCCAAGCGCACACGACCAGCCCCATCAGAAGCGCGCCGATGAATCCTTCCAACGGACCACCGAAGCGACTTGGATTTACAGATATCATGCAGGTACCCCGCAGTTCGAATGCCTCGGAGAGTAATCGAATCCCTCCGCAGGCGCGCAATCCCAGCACCATGAGTCGTGCGCACGCTTTACTGGACTTCACTTGTCGCTCTACTACCTCGCTTTAATCGGCGCCCTCAACCAGTCTTTGCACACCGGAGGGCGGGT
>CAIUKQ010000032.1 GCA_903899705.1 uncultured beta proteobacterium | reverse complement strand
GCACGCACCGGTTTCTGGTCGCGGGTATAGCCGACCACGATGTTGCCCAGGCGCTTCTTTAGATCTGTGAGGGAATTGCAAAGGCAGAAAATCGCCATGACTTCCGAGGCCACCACGATGTCAAAACCGTCCTGGCGCGGGTAACCATTGCCCGGCCCGCCCAGCGACACCGTGATGTCGCGAAGCGCCCGGTCGTTCATGTCGAGCACCCGCTTCCACGCAATGCGCCGCACGTCGATGTTGAGTTCGTTCCCGTGGTGGATGTGGTTGTCCAGCAGCGCCGCCAGCAAGTTGTTGGCAAGGCCGATCGCATTGAAATCACCGGTGAAATGCAGGTTGATGTCTTCCATGGGCACCACCTGCGCATATCCGCCTCCCGCCGCCCCACCCTTCATACCGAAGACCGGCCCGAGCGAAGGTTCGCGAAGGCAAATCATTGCGCGCTTGCCGATGTGGTTGAGCGCGTCGCCCAGTCCCACTGTGGTTGTGGTCTTGCCTTCACCGGCGGGCGTGGGCGTCATTGCGGTTACGAGGATCAGCTTCGAATTCGGCCGCGGTTTCAGGCTGTCAAGATAAGCGAGCGAAACCTTGGCCTTGTAGTGGCCATAGGGTTCCAGATGCTCGTCGGCGATGCCAAGCTTTTCCTGCGCAACCTTGGAGATGCGCTGCATCCTTGCAGCCTGGGCAATTTCGATATCGGACGGCATGATTCCCTCTCGTTCTTTAAGTATCTGAATATGCTTAATATTTTATTAAATAACGCAGTTCAAAGCCGCGTCCACTGGCACGACACTTATCAAGCAGGCACCCCTTTGCGCCCAGCCTGACCTCCGCCAAAACTGGATTGCGCGGCCACCGTGCCGCCGCGGGTTACGCGCACGGCGCAGTACTTGAACTCTGGTATTTTTCCGAAAGGGTCCAGTACCGGATTGGTCAGTTTATTGACCGCAGCCTCATAAAAGCAGAATGGCACGAATATCGCTCCGGCCGGGGTGCCTTCGTCGGCGCGGGCATAGAGTGAAATTTCACCGCGACGTGATTGCACTGTCAAAACGTCCCCGGGCTTGATCTTCAGGCGCGCGAGTTCCAGCGGATGCAGGGATGCCACGGGTTCAGGTTCCAGCGTATCGAGAACGCTCGAGCGCCGCGTGATTGACCCGGTATGCCAGTGCTCCAGTTGCCGGCCGGTGATGAGCACCATCGGATATTGGCTGTCGGGCTGTTCGTTGGCCGAAATCAGGTCTGCGGGAACAAATTTCGCACGGCCCGTCGCGGTCGGAAAATGGGTTTTAAACACCACCGGTTCGCCGGGATCCCCCTCATTCTCGCAAGGGTAGGTTACCGAGGAATCGCGCTCCAGGCGCTCCCAGGTGATGCCTGCAATGGAATCCATGCACTGCCGCATTTCGTTGAAAACATCACGCGGGTGCGAATAATTCCAGGCAAGCCCCATGCGCCGTGCGATTTCCTGAATCAGCATGAGATCTTCGCGGGCCTCGCCCGGCGCCTGCAGGGCCTTGCGGCCCATTTGAACAATCCGGTCGGTATTGGTCACCGTGCCCGACTTCTCCGGCCAGGCGGTTGCGGGCAGCACCACGTCAGCCAGATAAGCGGTTTCGGTGAGGAAGATGTCCTGCACCACCAGGTGGTCCAGCGTGGCCAGGGCCTCGCGCGCATGGTCCAGATCCGGGTCCGACATGGCCGGGTTCTCGCCCATGATGTACATGCCGCGGATTTCCTTTTTCCTTGCCGCATGCATGATCTCGACCACGGTGAGTCCCGCTGCGGGATCCAGTTCCATACCCCAGAGCTTTTCAAAACGCTGCTTGGCCTCCGGATTCACCACACGCTGGTAATCCGGGTAGAACATCGGCACCAGGCCCGAATCGGAGGCGCCCTGCACATTGTTCTGTCCGCGCAAGGGGTGCAGCCCGCAGCCCGGCCGGCCGATCTGCCCGGTCATCAGCGCGAGCGCGATCAGACAGCGCGCGTTGTCGGTGCCGTGCACGTGTTGGGAGATGCCCATGCCCCACAGGATCATCGAGCCCTTCGAAGTGGCGTAAAGCCTCGCGACCTCGCGCAAAGTCTGTGCCGGAATGCCGCAGATCGGCGCCATGGCCTCGGGGCTGTATTTCTTCACGTTTTCGCGCAGGGCCTCGTAGTCCGAAGTGCGATCGGCAATGAACGCATCGTTGACCAGCCCCTCTTGCACAATCACATGCATCAGTGCATTGAGCATGGCCACGTCGGTGTCGGCATTGAACTGGAGCACGTAACTCGCGTGGCGCGAAAGTTCGGTGCGGCGGGGGTCCGCCACAATCAGCTTGCTGCCGTTCCTCACCGCATTCTTGATCCAGGTGGCCGCCACCGGATGATTGACAGTGGGGTTCGCGCCGATAACAAAAATGACTTCGGCATGGGCGACATCACTCACCTGATTGGAAACCGCACCCGAATTGACACCTTCCATCAGCGCCGCCACCGAAGAGGCATGGCACAGGCGTGTGCAGTGGTCGACATTGTTCGATCCGAAACCCGTTCTCACCAGCTTCTGGAAAAGATAGGCCTCCTCGTTGGTACCCTTGGCCGAACCGAATCCCGCCAGTGCCTTCTTTCCATGTTTGTCACGGATATCGCGCAGGCCTCCCGCCGCAAAATCCAGCGCCTCTTCCCAGCTCGCTTCGCGGAATGCCTCCTGCCAGTTGTCGGGGTCGACGAAAAAATCCTTGTGCTTGGGAACGCCTGCTTTCCGAATCAGGGGTCTGGTCAGGCGCTGGCGGTGATTCACATAGTCAAAACCATAGCGGCCTTTGACGCACAAACGTCCGTGATTGGCCGGACCGTCGCGCCCCTGAACAAAAATGATCTTTTCGTCCTTGATGTTGTAGGTGAGCTGGCAGCCCACTCCGCAATAAGGGCAGACCGAATCGACCTGGCGGTCGGGAACCTGCAAACCGCCGACCTCGGCGGGCGCACCCGCCACGGCGTTTTTGGCCGCAGGCACCTTGTGCGAGAGCGCGCCCGTGGGGCAGGCCTGCACGCATTCACCGCAGGCGACGCAGCTCGATGCACCCATCGCATCATCAAAGTCGAAAACGATCTTCGATTCCCCTCCTCGAAAGGCATAGCCGATGACATCATTGACCTGCTCTTCGCGACAG
>CAIUKQ010000031.1 GCA_903899705.1 uncultured beta proteobacterium | reverse complement strand
GCTACCTTTAACTATCCATACAACAACCACTCCATCGGTCACGATGGCCGCGGAATCGCGGTCACGATCCCCTGGAACCTCGGTCACGATGCGGCGGAATCACCGGTCACGATGACGTGGAATACGCAGCAACCCGGTCCTGTACGAAAACCTCGCCCTATTCGATGCCCTTCGCGCCGGCAATGCGCGCGAGCGCACACTGGCGCAGGAATTGTTCGAAGCACGGTTGTGATTGCCGGCGATCCCAACGTGCAAAGCGTCGAATTAGTCGCCGCTGCGTTGGGTGATCTGTGTGACGAACTCGTGCTGGTCGGTGGCTGCGCGACCGGCCTTTTGATCGACGCGCCAACCGCGACACCACCGCGCGTGACCTATGATGTGGATCTGATTGCAGTTGTGGCGGCGCTGCGCCACTATCACGCGCTGGAGGAGCGGTTCGTTCAGCGTGGTTTTAGTCGCGATGTTTCTGCGGATGCTCCAATCTGCCGCTGGCGCATTGGCGCTATTGCGAACACGCTCCCGGGACTGATCGTCTTTGATGACCTGCACGCGCAAAGGTTAGAACGTGTTCGCGAGCGCATTGCCGCCATAGCTGCCATGAAGACTGCTTGAGTAACCACGCCTACTTCGAAGACCAGCTCGTCGAGCAACCCGCCATCGGGTTGTTTGCCGCCAACGGTTTGTCAGTCCCTGGGACTCACGCCCGCCAAGAATTCAATGCCGGTCCGCTTTACCAACTCGTTATAGGTGATTGGTCTTGATGCCCTCGTAGCATTATCGTTTTCTTGCCAGTATGCCCATGCACGATTTTGATTCTGATCGTAGACAAGCTTGAAAAGGTATTTGGGCACATGAACATGCCCGGGACCGATACTGGGGCTTTGTGCAATGCTTGGTATGAATACCGGCCCTGTGATCACGAATACATCACCAACGGTCCTCACGGCATACTTTCGCGTTGCCAGTTCCACTGACTTTGCCCATGTGCCGCGATTATGTTCAGGTGCCTGCGGAACCATATTCGCCAACGAAAAGCTCTGCGCCATCGACTGCGCGGTTGTCATGTCACCGGCAGGTGCCATATGACCCCGATCAAAACCGCTGCCCTTATAGTCCTCTAACGTCGCTCTTTCAGATGAGCGAAGACGAGAATCGGCATAAAACCTGTTAGTGCGCCCTTCAGGAGCATTGACTAAAGACGCACGACTCAACTTTTCCGCAACGAAGACTGGGGTCTTACTGCGACCGGAATGCAATATGGCAAAAGAGTCGTAACAGAGAGTCCGATTTGTAGCATCTGGAAGCACTACCGGCGATTTACCGTTTTCAAAAAACTGGGGGCATGCTGAAAAATTTTCAGTCGCATAGGCACTGGCGACATTACCCAAAGAAGCAAAAACAACGATAGTTGCAAGGAGCGAAATAACGCGCATCCGTATTACCTTTTTGGGGAGTCGCGTTTGAATGCTGACGGATGACGGGGTAAAGAAGAGATTCACCAATATGAACAGAAGCCCCCAGGTTCGGAGACCCGAGTGTTACCGTGCGACCAGATTTGCTCATCATGGGCAAATTACGCTGACCAGCCCATATCAACCCATTCCTCAATCCGGCCAAGTGCTTGAAGGGCCTTTGCCCTGCTCGATCCAATCGCGCAGGTCTGGTCAATGCAGCCCTGCGTGCCTGTGCTAGACGGCGGCGTCTCGCGTCACATCGTGGTAGTAGATCCAGCTTCGGTCGATGAAGGGAGGCGGCGGCACCTTCAGATTGTTGGCGAACTGCTTCCGCGATTGCATCTGCACCATGCCGGTCCGCGGCAGGCGTTCGCTCAGATAGGCGGTCAACGCGAGCCCGACATCCTCGGGGTGGCGCGCCAGGCTTTTGGCGAAGACGTAGCCGTCTTCGATGGCCATGTTGGCGCCCTGTGCAAGCGTCGGCATGGTCGGGTGTGCCGCATCTCCCAGCAGCGTTACCCGCCCTTTCGTCCACTCGAAGCGCGGGTCGCGGTCGAAAATGCCCCACTTGAAACAATTCTCGCCGGCGTTCGACAAGAGCTCGAGCAATACCTCGTCCCATCCGGCATAGGCCGCCAGCAGTTCCTCGCGAGTGCTGGGCGTGGTCCATGACTCATCGGCCCAGACATTCGATTGAGTCCCGGCGAAGATGTTCAGCGATTCACCCTTGCCGCCGATCGGATAGCACAGCACGCGACCGGTCGGCCCAAGCCAGCTGAAAGCCTCGCCCCGCTCTAGCTGAACCGAGCCCTGGGGTCCGAGGCGCAGCGGCATGCACTCCATGGGAACGATGGCACGCCAGGACACCATCCCCGAAAAGCGCAGTTCCTCGGCGCCGAACAGTTGCTGGCGAATGGCCGAGCGGATGCCGTCCGCGGCGATGATGATGTCGGCCTCGACTTCGCTCCCATCCGTGAACCGGGCCGCGGCGGTGCCGTTGCTGGTGGACACCGAAACGCACTGCATCCCCAGGTGGATCGAGCCCTCCGCCAAGGTATCGTGAAAAATGCGATGCAGGTCCGCCCGATGCATGGTCATGTACGACCCACCGTACTTGCTATTGGTCACGCCCTTCAAGGGTTCCCGCGACCACAGGCTGGAATCGTTCCAGTTCAGCACCGTGAGCTTGGTCGGTTCCGAGGCGTTGGCGCGAAGGCTAGCCTCCAGTCCAAGCGCCTTGAACACCTTGACTGCATTGGGACCAAGCTGCAGCCCCGCTCCGACTTCGGTAAGTGCCGAGGCGCGCTCATAGATATGCGCCTCGTAGCCGCGTTGCCTCAGCGCGCTGGCAGCCGCCAGCCCACCGATGCCGGCACCGATGATGATGATCCGGGTGTTACGCGTTCCGCTTCTATGCATCAGCAACCTCCTCGTGTGTTTGTGTCGCCGCTCTTCAACCGGCGGCTTTGGAGCCGACTTCCGACAAGGCCGGAAGCTCCGCCCGAGTCATCAAGATTGAACTCTCGTCCGGCACGCCACCGACCCGACTTCTATTCCTGCTCGATTTTGGCGCTTCGCAGGGCCGCCTCCCAGCGAGGGATGTCGGTGCGGATGAGTTCGGCGAACGCCTCCGGTGAGCTGACGCCGGTTTCAATGCCGGCCGCGAGGAAAGGCTCTTTGAAAGACCGGTCTGTTGGCATCCATGCAATATTGACCCGGGGTTTTCATCCAAATTTGACCCACGGTTTATGTTCGTAGTATAGCTACG
>CAIUKQ010000030.1 GCA_903899705.1 uncultured beta proteobacterium | reverse complement strand
GGGCGCGGCGCGATGCCGCCGGGGAATTTCCCGGCGCTACGCGGTCTTGAGAGTCAAACGGCGCAGCCGTGATTGAGCGTTCACGCGATCGAGAAGCACCTCGCCCAGAACGATGATGGCCGGACCGGCGCCAACCTGCCTGGCCATGTCGCCCAGAGCGGACAGCACGCCGAACCGCCAACTTTCAGTCGTCAGCGATGCGCTCTCGATGACGGCCACCGGGGTTGAGGACGCGCGTCCCCGTTCGATCAGGGCCCGGGCGATCGCCTCGGCCTCGCCCGCTCCCATGTAGATCACCGCCGTATCGGCGGTTACTGCGGTGCCCAGCCAGTCGCTGGCATTCTCGGTTTTGCCGATGCGCGGTGTGACAAAGGCCACATTGCGCGCGACGCCGCGGCGGGTGAGGGAAACTTTCAGGGAGGCACTCGCGGCAAGCGCTGCGGTGATTCCAGACACGACTTCGACCTCGATGCCCGCACCGTGCAGCGCATCGATTTCCTCCTGCGCGCGGCCGAACAGCATCGGGTCGCCGCCCTTGAGACGAACGACGACTTTGTATTTGCCGGCCGCGTCGATCAGTTGCTTGTTGATGAAAGCCTGCGCGGTGGAATGTCTGCCGCAGCGCTTTCCGACGGCAATGTGCGTCGCCGTGCCCGCAAGCGCGAGAATTTCAGGGTTGACCAGCGCGTCGTGAAATACGATGCCGGCTTCTGCAAGCAGCCGTGCGGCACGCAGCGTAAGGAGGTCGGGTGCCCCGGGGCCTGCGCCCACCAGATACACCGTGCCGGTCATGGTTCAGGCCTTTGCCGCCGGCAATTCGATCATGCCCACGGCGACGGTGTGGTTGCTCGCCTCGTCAATCAGGATGAAGGAGCCCGTCTCGCGGTTGACGTCATACGCATCGACGAACAGGGGCTGGGCGAGGCTCAGCGTGACGCGTGCAATGTCATTCATCGCCAGTTCCTTTGGCGCCGGTTCGTGCTGCAGCGTGTTGATGTCGATGCGATCAACGAGGGTGCCGATTTTTGCCTTGACGCTGCGGCTGGTGTGCTTGAGTACAAAGCGGTTGGCCATTGACAGCGGCTGCTCGGACATCCAGCAGATTCGTGCAGAGATCGATTTCAGAACCTGCGGTGGCGCGGCCGGGTCGCACAGCATGTCGCCGCGCGAGATGTCGATTTCGTCCTCCAGCACCACGGTCACCGAATCACCCGCTACTGCAACATCAAGTATTTGATTTAGAAAGACTATTTCACGAACCTTTGAGGTGCGATTGGAGGGCAGGACGAGCAGCTCGTCGCCCACCGAGAGTACGCCCGACACCAGTTTGCCGGCGTAACCGCGAAAGTCGGTGCTGGTGCCCGGGCGCACCACCAGTTGCACCGGGTAGCGCACCGGCAGCAAACCGGCTTCTTTCTGAACGTTGATGACTTCCAGCGCCGCAAGCAGCGTCGGACCCTGGTACCAGGGAAGACCCAGGCCGGGTTCCACCACCTGATCGCCGCGCAATGCAGACATCGGAATGAAACGTACCTCGCCCAGATTGAGCGATTGTGAGAATTCGAGGAACTCGGTGCGTATGCGGTTGAACACCGCCTCGTCAAAATCGACAAGGTCCATCTTGTTGATGGCGACGATGATGTGGCGCACACCCAGCAGGTGCGCGATGTAGGTGTGGCGCCGGGTCTGCGTCAGCACGCCCTTGCGGGCGTCGATGAGGATGATGGCGGCATCGGCGGTTGAAGCGCCGGTCACCATGTTGCGGGTGTACTGCTCGTGGCCGGGGGTGTCGGCGATGATGAACTTGCGCCGCGGCGTGGCGAAGTAACGGTAGGCCACGTCAATGGTGATTCCCTGCTCGCGCTCGGCCTCCAGGCCGTCGGTGAGCAGCGACAGGTCGAGTTCATCCTGACCGCGCTTCCAGGTGGCGCGCTGAACCGCAGCGAGCTGGTCCTCGAAAATCGCGCGTGTGTCGTGCAGCAGCCGGCCGATCAGTGTGCTCTTGCCGTCATCCACGCTGCCGGCGGTGATGAAGCGCAGCACCCCGGTGTCAGCCACCGCGGTCAGTTCCCGTTTGCCAATTGCGCTCATGCTAGAAGTACCCTTCCTTTTTGCGCCGCTCCATGGATGCTTCCGAGGTTTGGTCATCCATGCGCGTGGCACCGCGCTCGGTGATCGTGGTCACCGCGGTTTCCGCGATGATTTCCGCGGGCGTGGCAGCGGTGGATTCGACCGGGCAGGTGCAGGTGATGTCGCCGACCGTGCGAAAGCGCACGGTCGCTTCTTCGATGGTCTCCCCGGGCAGCGGCGGTGTCAGCGGCGTCACCGGCACGAGCAGGCCTTTCCGGCGGATGACCTGCCGCTGGTGCGCGTAATAGATGTCGGGCACGGCAAGCTTCTCGCGCTCGATGTACTGCCACACGTCCATTTCCGTCCAGTTGCTGATGGGAAACACGCGCATGTGCTCGCCCTTGTGGACGCGGGTGTTGTACAGGCTCCACAGTTCCGGACGCTGGTTTTTCGGATCCCATTGTCCAAATTCATCGCGAAAGGAAAACACACGTTCCTTGGCGCGGGCCTTCTCCTCATCGCGGCGCGCGCCGCCGATGGCGGCATCAAAGCCGAATTCCCCGATGGCCTCAAGCAGCGTCACCGACTGCGCCGCATTGCGGCTCTCCAGTTCCGAGCGCAGCCGTACCGTGCCGCGCTTCATGGAATCCTCCACCGAGCGCACCAGCAGGCGCTCGCCCAGTTCCGCCGCGCGGAAGTCGCGAAAATCGATCACCTCCTTGAAATTGTGGCCGGTGTCGATGTGCAGCAAAGGAAACGGAAACCGGGCGGGGCGGAAGGCCTTTTCGGCCAGTCGCAGCAGGATGATGGAGTCCTTGCCGCCGGAGAAGAACAGCACCGGGTTGGCGCATTCGCCCGCCAGTTCGCGAAGGATGAAAATGGCTTCGGATTCGAGCCAGTCGAGGTGGCTGCGCACCGGCAATGTTTTCGAGGCATTAATGGGTCGTTTCAATACGGCGCTCATGGGGTTGCCTTGCTTCGTTGCAGCTTTCCATCCGGACCGACATGCAGTCCGCACTCTTTGGATTCCGGGTGTTCCCACCACCAGCGTCCCGCACGAACGTCTTCGCCGGCCACCACCGGTCGCGAGCAGGGGGCGCAGCCGATGGAACGGTATCCCTGGTCGTAGAGGGCGTTGTAAGGCACGTCGTATGCCTTCAGATAGGCCCAGACATCCTCTTCACTCCAGTCGGCGAGCGGATTGAATTTCTCAAGGCCGAAAACCGAATCGAATGCCTGGATCGCCAGCTCATTGCGCGTCACCGACTGCTCGCGGCGCATGCCCGTGAGCCAGGCGCGTTTGTCTTTCAGTGCACGGCGCAGCGGTTCAACCTTGCGAATCTCGCAGCAGGATTTGCGCAGCTCGACGCTCTGGTAAAAGGCATCTCGCCCGTACACCGTCACGTACTGGTGAACCGCAGCGGGTTCCGGGCGATACAGTCGGATGGTTTCCCCGTACTTTGCGCCGATCGCATCAACCACCGCCATGGTGTCGCCGTGCATGCGCCCGGTATCCAGCGTGAAGATCGAGATGTCGATCTTGTTTCTGAGTATGGCGTCGGTGAGCACCATGTCCTCGATCGACAGGCTCGAGGCGAAAGTGGCCGGTGCAAATTCCGCTGCGATGCGCGGCAGCAGCGCTTCGAGCGCGTCAATGTGCGCGCGCAGCGCGGCGTCCGTGCGAATTTCAGCGTTCATGATTCGGCATTCATTCCGGTTTCCCCGTTAATTCAGCCGGCGGCGAAACATGGGCTGTGGCTCCACGGCTGATGCCTGGTACGCGACCGGCAGTTCATCGAAGGCCGCGATGGCGTCGACTTCGTTTTCGCCTTCGCGCAGATCAAAGGCATCGAACCCGCATCGCTGCATGTTGAGCAGGTGGTCGCGTCCGACGTCGCCAATGGCGCGCAATTCGCCGGTGTAGCCGTAGCGCTCTCGCAGCAGTCGCGCCGTGGTGTAGCCGCGCCCGTCGGCGAACGACGAGAAATTTACCGCAATCAACGGCAGGCGCTTGATGTCGGCGGCAACCAGTTCGGCTCCTTCGTTGCTCTCCAGCCACACGCCGGTTTTCCCCAGGCGCACGGCGAGGGCGTCGTGGCGCTCGAGCCACAGCTTGAGCGGCACGATCACATCGCCCTCGGCGGGAACCGCCGGCGAATTTCCGTTCAGGCCGCCGTCGGCCGCGAGTTTAAGACGCAGCCAGTTGTCGGCGACGACGCGGCGATTCCGGATCAGCTTTGCCATACACATAGTCCTTGAAAAGTTCGGGTCCAACGCGGTGTGCAACATCGACGAAGCGCTCGGCTTCGCTGTCGCGGTTGTCCAGATAACACCGGATCAGTTTTTCGATGACATCGGGAACTTCGGCGCGGGCAAACGAGGGGCCGATGACCTTGCCAAGCGACGCCCGCACGCCCGGTTTCACCTCGCCCTGATTGCCGCCGATCTCGATCTGGTACCACTCCTCGCCGCCCTTGTCGACGCCGAGGATTCCGATGTGGCCCACATGGTGGTGGCCGCAGGCATTCATGCAGCCGGAGATATTGAGATCGATCTCGCCGATGTCGTGCAGGTAATCCAGATCGTCGAAGCGCTCCTGGATCGATTGCGCCACAGGGATCGACTTGGCATTCGCAAGCGAGCAGAAGTCGCCGCCGGGGCAGCAGATGATGTTGGTCAGCAGGCCGATGTTGGGCGTGGCCATGCCGAGCTTCTTTGCTTCCTGCCATACCGCATGCAACTCGGTGAGCTTCACGTCCGCAAGGATGAGGTTCTGCTCGTGCGACACGCGCAGTTCGCCATAGGAATAATGGTCCGCAAGGTCGGCGACGGCATCGATCTGCGCCGAGGTGGCATCACCCGGAGGCACGCCAGTCTGCTTGAGCGACAGCGTCACCGCGGCGTACCCGGGTACCTTGTGCGGGTGAACGTTGCGCATATGCCAGTTGCGAAAGGCGGTGTCCGAGGTGAGCAGCGTGTCGAGCGCCGCGTCGTGTCCGGGCAGCTTCTCGTAGGCCGGGCGTGTAAATCGCTTTTCGATGCGCTCCACTTCGGCCTGGATCAGCGTGTTGGGGCCGTCCTTCAGCTGTAACCATTCTGCTTCCACTTCCTCGCGGAAGCGCTGCACGCCATGCTCCTTCACCACGAACTTGATGCGGGCCTTGTGGATGTTGTCGCGGCGTCCGTGGCGGTTGTAGATGCGCAGCGCCGCTTCCAGGTAGGTGAGCAGGTGTTGCCAGGGCAGGAACTCGCGGATGGTGTGTCCCACCATCGGCGTGCGGCCCAGGCCGCCGCCCACTACCACGCGAAAGCCCACGGCACCGTCATCGGCGCGCACCGCGTGCAGGCCGATGTCGTGCACTTCGGTGGCGGCGCGGTCGGATTTCGCGCCGTTCACAGCAATCTTGAACTTGCGCGGCAGCCAGTTGAATTCGGGATGGAAGGTCGACCACTGGCGGATGATTTCGCACCACACGAAGGAATCGACGATCTCGTCGGCGGCCACGCCGGCGAAGTGGTCGGTGGTGATGTTGCGCACGCAGTTTCCCGAAGTCTGGATGGCGTGCATTTGCACCGTGGCCAGATCCGCGAGGATGTCGGGCACTTCCTCCAGTTTCGGCCAGTTGTACTGGATGTTCTGGCGGGTGCTGAAATGGCCGTAATCGCGATCGTACTTGCGCGCGATGTGCGCGAACATGCGCATCTGCTTGGAGGAGAGCAGACCGTAGGGCACCGCCACGCGCAGCATCGGCGCGTAGCGCTGCACATACAGACCATTTCGCAGCCGCAGCGCGCGAAACTCGTCCTCCGGGATTTTGCCCGCGAGGTAGCGCTCGGTCTGGCCGCGAAACTGGTCGACGCGCTGGTCGACGATTTTCTGGTCTATCTCGTCATAGATGTACATGATGCTTGCCTTGCCTCTAAAGGAGGGCGGATTGTAGTGGTTTCAAGGTGACGGCTGCGCCGGACGCAATGCCCGAACCCGTGTAAGCCCAGAATTCCAAAGCAGAAATCCTCATATCGGGAGGCGGATTTTAGCTTTGCTTTATATAGCTATTTAGACTTAGTATTTAGGCTCTTATACGAATTTAGCATATAGAAATGAATTTCCAGCAACTTCGTTATGCCCGCGAGACCGTCCGGCAGGGGTTGAACCTGACCCTTGTGGCTGAAAAGCTCTTCACCTCGCAGCCCGGAATATCCAAACAAATCAAAGAATTAGAAGGCGAGCTGGGAATCCAGATTTTCGTTCGCCGGGGCAAGCGGTTGGTGGCCCTGACCGAACCGGGGCAGGCGGCCCTGAAAATCATCGAACGGATTCTGCTGGAAACCGAGAATTTGAAAGCAGTCGCCAGGGAATTCATCGAGCAGGACAGCGGTACTCTGACCATCGCCACCACGCACACCCAGGCCCGTTATTCATTGCCGCGCGTGGTCACCGAATTCAAGCGACGCTACCCCAAGGTTCATCTCATCCTGCAGCAGGGTGATCCCATGCAGATCGGCGAAATGGTGTCGGCCGGCACCGCTGACATCGGTGTCGCCACCGAGGCGCTTAACAGTTTTGCCAAACTGCTCGCCCTTCCTGGCTACACCTGGACGCATTGCATCGTCGTGCCGCACGCGCACGAACTTGCATCTGTGCTTCGCCCGAGTCTGGAACAGATCGCGCGGTATCCGATCGTCACCTACGACAAGGCCTTCGCCGGCCGCTCCAATATCGATGCCGCCTTTGCCGCCAAGGGCATCACCCCCGACATCGTTCTTGCGGCCATTGACGCCGACGTGATCAAGACCTATGCGGAATCGGGCCTTGGCATCGGCATCGTGGCCTCGGTGGCCTACGATGCCGCGCGAGACACGGGCCTTAAAATGATCGACGCATCCCACCTGTTTCGCACCAACACCACGCGAGTCGCCATCCGGCGAGATGCCATGCTGCGAGCCTATGCGTATGAGTTCATCGAACTGTTTTCACCGCAATTGACAAGGAAAAGCATTGAGGCGGCGATGGGGGGAGCGAGCGACGACTATGAGCTATGACCGCTGGGCAATTCCGGCTGGCCACCGGTACTTGGCGAGATAAGGGGTATCCTTAGCTTACAAAGCGAGTCCGTGGGTAACCAAAAATTGCCTAACGATGCAAAATAAGCTACATTTGATGCTATAAATGCATCAATCACTCGCATCCACTCTGCTTCCCGGCTACCGCCGCCGCGTACTCGGTCTGTTATTACTTCGCCCTGAGGAAGCATTACACGGCCGGGAAATCGCGCGTCGGACAGGCCTGCCCGCGGGAACACTGACGCGGGAGCTGAAGCGATTGGCCGATGTCGGGCTGCTCAAGCGCGAACGGCGCGGCAATCAGCAGGTGTATCGCGCCAATACCTCTTGCCCGGTTTTCAATGAAGTGGCCGGCATTCTGCGCAAGACCTCAGGTCTTGCTGATGTACTGGCCGAGGCATTGGCGCCTGCCGCGCAGCAAGTGCGCGTCGCGTTTGTCTTCGGCTCAATGGCGCAGGGACGTGAGTCCGGTGCCAGTGATGTCGATGTGATGCTGATCGGTGACATCGGTTTTGCCGAGGCGGTAAGCCTCCTTTACCCGGTTCAGGCAACATTGGGGCGTGAGGTGAATCCCAAGGTTTTCACGGCGGTTGAATTTTCTACAAAGGTAACAACCGAGCCCTTTCTGCGTGACGTGCTCGCCAAGCCCAAAATTTTCCTGATCGGGGGTGACAATGACCTTGCAGAACTTGTTGGGCGTCAGTCTTGCTGCAATAGCGCCTGAACGGTCGCAAGTGGCGAGAATGTTGGCGGCAGCCGAGCGCAACCTGGCCGACTACTCGGGCGACTTGGTGCCCGATTCATCAGTCAACGAGTGCATCACCAGCGCGACTGCCTTGCAGACGCATGTGCGCGCCTGGCTGCAATCGAACAAGCCGGACCTGGTATGACCATGGTTAGTTACAGCGGCGACTGACGATGCTGCCGATGCTAACTTCGCGTCAGAGATTTGATGCAATAACCTTGGGTCTATGATTGCAACTCCTGCGATGTCCGTTCAATGAATCATGGGGAGGTCAGAATGACGATCGAACTGTTTTATCTCTTATGCATCACCATTTTCACCGGCGTGCTCTGGATTCCCGTTGTCATCGGCTATGTGTCGGCCCGGGGAACATTAAAGCCGGAGGACTACAAAGTCGCCCCCACTTCTCCATTGCCGGACTGGGTCAATCGCGCAAACCGGGCGCATTTGAATGCCGTGGAAAACCTCGTGATCTTTGCTCCGGTGGTTCTGATTGCCCATGCAGTGAATGTGTCGACCCCTGTTACGGAGACGGCTGCGGCGATTTATTTCTATGCGCGGGCAGCGCATGCGGTGGTGCACATCACGGGCTTCGGTATGCTGATGGCGCGGACCGTGCTATTCACAATTAGCTGGATGGCCTTTATGGCATTTGCCATCGAATTGCTTCGCAAAACGATGTAGTGCTTTTTATTTGGAGGGCAAGTCTTGTTCGAAACCCGGCACCAACCTCCGCTTTCGCAGTCAGGTTTCATCCGGCGCCTCTTGCGGCACATGGTTACTGCCATGGCCTTGCTGGCCGTGTCGCTCGCGGGCGGAATGGCCGGATATGTCGCCTTCGAGAAACTCTCCTGGATTGACGCCTTTCTCAATGCCTCCATGCTGCTGGGTGGCATGGGGCCGGTCAATGCGCCGCAAACGGAAGCCGGCAAACTCTTCGCCGGGTTCTATGCGCTGTATGCCGGCCTTGTTTTTGTCGTTACCGCAGCGCTGATGCTTACGCCGGTGCTGCACCGGGTGATTCACCGTTTCCACTGGGACGAAAAGCTCTGAGGGCGCGATGCCGCATGACAAGAAACTTTCGGTGAATGCTGTTGAGGCAAGCCGGGCGGTGACGGAGGCCCGCCGCCTCCAGTCGGAACGCGAGCGCACGTATCGTGAACAGGCGCTCAAGCTCTATCCGTGGATTTGTGGGCGGTGCGGGCGTGAATTCAGCGGAAAGCGATTGTCAGAACTGACGGTCCACCACAAGGACCACAACCATGACAACAATGCGCCTGACGGCAGCAACTGGGAACTGTTGTGCCTTTACTGCCATGACAATGAACATTCGCGCCAGTTGGAGGCGCAGGCCCCGGGCGCACCCGGGGCCCCTGTAGAACAGAGCGCCACTTTCAAACCGTTTGCCGGCCTGGAGGATTTGCTGAAAAGAAAATCCTAGTGTGTCGCCTGTTGCTTTTTACATCAGGCCTTCGGCCTTGAGCGCTTCGATCACTTTCGGGCGCGCCTCGACGCGCGCGACAAACGCCGTGACATTGGGGAATGCGGAGAGATCCAACTCCACGCGCTTGGCCCAGCGGGTCATGTTGTAGAGGTAGCCGTCTGCCACGGTGAAGGTTTTGCCCATCACGTAATCCTTGCCGGCAAGTTGCTTCTCAACATACGTCCAGCGCTGCACCAGGCGGTCGCGGAATATCTTCTTTCCTTCGTCGGGCATGGCGGGGTTGAACAGCGGCGAGAAGCCCTTGTGCAGTTCCGACGAAATGAAGGTCAGCCACTCCATGAGACGGTACCGCTCAATGGTGCCGGCCTTCGGGGCCAGGCCGCTTTCGGGCTTCTGGTCGGCGATGTATTGCACGATGGCCACGCCTTCGACCAGCACTTCGCCGCTGTCGATCTGCAGGGCGGGGATATAGCCCTTGGGATTGATGGCCAGGTAATCGGCGCCGCCCTCGGTCTTCTTGGCCTTGAGGTCGACCTTGTCGATCGTATGGGAAATGCCGGCCTCGCACAAAGCGATATGCGGGGAAATTGAGCACGCGCCCGGGGTGTAGAAAAGTTTCATTGAATGGCTCCTGAAAGATGGTCGGAATTGAAGTTCGAACACGACCGGAGTTCCGCGCGCAATGATGACGCGGACGGGTCGGGCGCGCATTGTGACATGTCGGCAGGATGCCCTGCGGTATCATTCGGCGGCATTGGCCGCGTCGTCGCGGCGGGCAAATCTTTGAGGATGGGCAATGAAGCTAGCGGATATCGAAACCGTGCGGTCCGATGGACAACGCCACCGGATGAGCGCCGAGGAATGGAAGGCGCGCCAGGAACTGGCCTGCGCCTACCGCCTGTTCGACCACCTGGGCTGGCACAGCCTGATTTTCAATCACATCACCGTGCGTCTGCCGCATGAGCCCAACCACTTTCTCATCAACCCCTTCGGCCTGATGTATCGGGAGGTCACAGCCTCCAATCTGGTGAAAGTGGATCTCGCGGGCAATATCGTCGATGGCAACACCTACCCGGTGAACCGCGCGGGCTTTGTCATCCATTCGGCCATTCACCTGTCGCGCCGCGGCGATGCGCATGCGGTGATGCATACGCACACCAACGCTGGCGTGTCCGTTGCCTGCCAGCGGCAGGGCCTGCTGCCTTTGTCCATGGAAGGCGTGGCGTTCCAGGGTGAAGTGGCCTATCACGACTTCGAAGGGATATCGCTCGACACCGGCGAGCGCGAAAGGCTGATCGAAAACCTTGGCGACAAATACGCCATGATCCTTCGCAACCACGGCCTGCTGACCTGCGGCCCCACGCTTGCGGATGCCTTCTTCACCATGTTTCGCCTGGAGTGCGCCTGCTCGTCGCAGATCGGCGCGCAGTCCGGCGGGGCGGATCTCAATCTTGTCGGCAAGTCGCTGCAGGTCAAAACCTCGCAGCAGATGAAGAATGCCGCCGGGCATGGCAACACCGGGCAGATGCTGTTCGAAGCCATGTCCCGCTGGATGGTGGACAAGGACCCCGGCTTCCTTCACTAGTTCGCCGCGGCCTGCCGCTTTCGCCGCCGGACAAGGTTTTCAATGACATTCCAATCAAGGGTGTGACATGCCAGAAGTCGGAAAAATAGATTTGAAATGGGAGGATCTCACCCCCGGAAAGGTCATCGCATCGATGACCTACATGCTGACCCCCGATGACATTCGGGAGGAAGCCGAGGCCTATGAGGATTTCAACCCGATCTACTCGGATCCGGAGTTCGCGAAGAACACCGAGATCGGCTACGTGGTGGCGCCGTTCTTCATCACCCTGGGCGAGTTCCTTCCACCCCTGTTACGGCATGACATGAAAATGGGCGTAAATACGATTTACGCGAGCTCCATCAAGGAGTCCTTCATGCCCATGTTCCTGGGCGACGTGGTCACCAAGACGCTTTCCATCGAAGAAACCTATGAAAAGCGCGGCAAGAAATTCCTGGTATGGCGCATTGAATGGACCAACCAGAATGGCGAACTTGCCAAGCGCCAGATCCGTACTTCCTACTGGGTGGGCACGCCGCAGCCACTCATAAAAATCGACCGCACCGGCACACAAGTGGATGCATCATGAGCGACGAACAGAACACGGAAGCATCCCGAAAGACGAAGTACCAGGTCACCATCAGCGACGAATCGGCGGCGTTGAAGACGCTGCAGTACGACGACATCCAGGTCGGTGACGAGGTGATTCCCTACACCCGGTGGCTCACCAAACAGTCGGCGATCCGTTTCGGACGCACCTACAAGGACGCGTTCTCCGGTCACATCAACCCGAAGGTCTCCGAGGGCCAGTTCGGCGTGCGCTCCATGCCGGTGCAGGGCGCGGTGATTGAGGCGGGCGTCACGCCCATGATCATCAACTGGCTTCGTTCGGCCAAGCCATGGCTCTACGGCGGACGCCAGGAAACCAAGTTCATCCAGATTGCCGGGCCCGGTGACACGCTGATTTATCACGGCAAGGTGGTTGAGAAAATCGTCGAGGGCGATAAAAAATATGTCTGGCTCGACATTCATGCCGAAAACCAGAAGGGCGAGAAGGTCATGGTCGGCAAGGCGCGAGTGGCGTTTTAGACAGGAATCAGTGAGGAGCAGGGCGTGGTTGAATTGAACAAGCTATTCCAGCCGGGCCGCATCGGATCCCTGGAACTCAAGAACCGCATCGTCATGGCGGCGATGGGCACGGGTTACTGCCATCACGATGGCTATGTGCTGGACGAATACATCGCTTTCATGGAGGAGCGCGCCAAGGGCGGCACGGGCCTCCTGATGACCGGCGTGACGCGCATCCTTTCCGAAGTGGGCATGCGCCCGGGCAGCATGGGCATCTATGACGACAAGCTGATTCCCGGCCTGAAGAAACTGACAGACGCGGTGCACAAGCATGATTCCAAGATCTTCATGCAGTTGCACCACTCGGGCACCCGCACCTCGGAGGAAACCCGCGCCGTGATTCCCTCGGCGCCCTCGGCCATCGTGCATTTTCGAACCGGCGTGGTGCCGCGCGCGCTGACGTTGCTGGAGATCGAGCACCTCATTGAGGCCTTTGGCCAGGGTGCGCGCCGCGCGAAGGACGCAGGCTTTGATGGTGTCGAGGTGCATGGCGGCCATGGCTATCTCATTTGCCAGTTCCTGTCCCCCCGTGCCAACCGGCGCGACGACCAATACGGCGGCAGCGTGGCGAACCGCGCGCGCTTTCCCTGCGACATCATGCGCGAGATACGTCGTGTGTGCGGGCCGGATTTCCCCATCAGCTTTCGCGTCAGTGCCACCGAGTACGTTGAAGGCGGCACCGATCTTGAAGACACCCTGCAGCAGGTGCCACTCTTTGTCGAGGCCGGCGCCGACGCGCTGCATGTTTCCGCCGGCAGCGATGAGGCCCTCCAATGGGTGACCCCGGACTTCAACGAACCGCCCGCGTGCCTGACTTACCTTGCGCAGGCCGTCAAGAAGATCACCAAGGTGCCGGTGATCGCCGTGGGCAAGCTGGGTGATCCGCGCGTTGCCGACAAGGTGCTGGAAGACGGCATTGCCGACTTTGTCGCCGTGGGCCGTCCGTTGCTGGCCGATGCCTACCTGCCGAAAAAGGCGCAGGAAGGCCGGGTCGAAGACATCATGCTGTGCATCTACTGCAACAACGGATGCACCGAGAACCGCCTGATCGGCAGGAACCGCTGCGCCGTGAATCCCGAACTCGGGCAGGAGGCGGTTTACCGTTTCGAGAAAACAAAGAAGAAAAAGAAGGTCGTGATCGTCGGCGGGGGCCTGGCCGGCATGGAGACCGCGACCATCGCCGCCGAGCGCGGCCACGACGTCCATCTCTACGAGAAAACGGGCGCATTGGGCGGGCAGTGGATTCCGGCGACGGCGGCCAAGCCGCAGATCGGAACACTGACCGTCAACATGGAGCGTCGCCTTGCCGCGTCGGGGGCCAAAGTCCATCTCAATATGGCGATGGATGCACAAGGCATCCTGAAAGAGAAACCCGATCTGGTGGTGGTAGCCACGGGTGCGAAGCAGAATCTGCCGAAGATCCCCGGCATGGAAGGCAAGAACATCGTCATGGCCTGGGATGTGCTCGATGGCAGCGCGAAGACGGGCCAGGAGGTGGTGGTCGTCGGCGGCGGGCTGACCGGATCGGACGCGGCCTACTTCCTCGCGCGCCAGGGCAGGCGGGTGTCGCTCATCAACAACCGGCAGGTGCTGGTGCACGTGGAGCGCCTGTCGAAGCTGACGCTCAAGGAAAAGCTCATCAACAACGGCGTGTTCCTGTACCCGTTCTCCAAAGCGGAGAGCATCACGGAAAATGGTGTCAACGTCATCAATGACGGCGAGATTGTGTTTCTCAAGGCGGATACCGTGGTGATCTCGGTGGGCGTGAAGCAGGACAACGGCATCGCGTCGACGCTTGCCGAACTCGCGCCGGCGCTCGACGTGAAAACGATAGGCGATGCCTACGACCCGCGCACCGCGCTGGAGGCGATCCACGAGGGCTTCAAGATCGCGACCGAGGCGTGATCGGGTTGTTGCGGTCAACGCACGGCGACGATCGTCCGTTTCCAGGGTTTCGATTCAGTGCGACGGTGCGCGTGTGAGCACGACAATGCCTGAAGCCGGCACCGGATCGGCGCTGCCCTACGCCCTGTCCATCCTCAAGGAAGTCTTCGGTTACGCTTCTTTCCGCGGGCTGCAGGCCGATGTGGTCGAGCATGTCGCCCAGGGCGGCGACTGCCTTGTACTCATGCCCACGGGGGCTGGAAAATCACTTTGTTATCAAATACCTGCATTATTGCGTGAGGGCACCGGCATTGTCGTTTCCCCCCTGATTGCGCTCATGCAGGATCAGGTCTCTGCGTTGCAGGTGGCGGGCGTCCGCGCCGGCTTCCTCAATTCCAGTCTGGGTTACGAGGAAGCCGCTGACGTCGAACGCGCAGTGCTCGCCGGCAACTATGACCTCATCTATGTGGCGCCGGAACGCCTCATGACGTCGCGCTTCCTTGCGCTGTTGGAGTCCCTGCAACGCGGCAGGGGCATAGCGCTGTTTGCCATCGACGAGGCGCACTGCGTGTCGCAATGGGGACACGACTTCCGGCCGGAATACATCCAGCTCTCGACGTTGCATGAGCGCTTTCCCGATGTGCCGCGCATCGCGCTGACGGCGACCGCCGATGAACTGACGCGCCGCGAGATCATGCTGCGCCTGAATCTCGGTGAGGCACGGATGTTCGTGTCCAGTTTTGACCGGCCCAACATTCGCTACCGCATCACCGAGAAAGACAATCCCCGCGCCCAGTTGCTCGCCTTCCTGCGCGCGGAACACAAAAGCGATGCCGGCATTGTCTATTGCCTGTCGCGAAAGAAGGTTGATGAGACCGCGCAGTGGCTGCGAGGCGAGGGTTTCAATGCGCTCGGCTACCACGCCGGCATGGAGAATCCCGTGCGTGCCGAACATCAGGCGCGCTTCCTGAGGGAGGAAGGCATCGTGATGGTGGCGACCATAGCCTTCGGCATGGGCATCGACAAGCCCGATGTCCGGTTCGTTGCGCATCTGGACCTCCCGAAGAGCATCGAAGGCTATTACCAGGAAACCGGCCGTGCCGGCCGTGACGGCGAACCTGCCGACGCCTGGATGGCCTACGGCATGGGGGATCTGATAAACCTTCGTCGAATGATCGATCAGTCCGAGGGCGATGAGGCCTACAAGCGGGTGCAATCGGGCAAGCTCGATGCGCTGCTCGGGCTCTGCGAATGCACCGGCTGTCGGCGTGTGCGCCTGCTCGATTATTTCGGCGAGGCCTCCGAACCCTGCGGCAATTGCGATACCTGCGACGAGCCACCCGAAACTTGGGATGGCACTGTCGCCGCGCAAAAGGCGCTCTCCTGCGTACTGCGCACCGGTCAGCGGTTTGGGGCCGCGCACGTCATTGACGTATTGCGCGGCAAAAATACTGACAAGGTCACACAATGGGGGCACGAGACGCTCAGCACCTTCGGCATCGGCATCGATTCCGACGAGGCGTCCTGGCGTTCCGTATTCCGACAGCTGGTGGCGCAGGGCTTGCTCGTCGCCGATCACGACAGCTTTGGCGCACTCAAGGTCACCGAGGTGAGCCGACCGATCCTGAAAGGTGAGCAGTCCGTGAGCTTTCGCCGTCTGACCGAGACCAAGGCTCGCCGGCCGCGCGGCGGGTCGTATGACCAGGGCGGGCGCACCGCATCCTCGGCACCGGCGATCCTGAATCCCGAAGCGCGCGAGTTGTGGGAACGTCTTCGCGCCTGGAGGGCGGGCGTTGCCAAGCAAAGCGGCGTGCCAGCCTATGTGGTGTTTCACGATGCCACGCTTGCCGAGATTGCGCGGGCGCGTCCGCAAAGCGAAGACGAACTGGGCAGCATCACCGGAATCGGCGCCCGCAAGCTGGAACGATACGGTCCGGCGGTGCTGGAGCTGCTGCGGGCGTAGGCAGATGGTTGCCTCAAAGTCTGCGGTGCCGGACTAACGCAGAACCATCCTGACAATGCTGATCAGCACGGCCAATACCACCGCAAGGCCGATGAAAGCGCCCACAATGATCTGCGGCAGGGACACCACGGCACCATCCTTCTCCCAGGTGCCCTTGCGACCGATCATGAAAAGTCCCCAGAAAATGGTGCGGGCGACCTGAAACCAGCCCGCTTTTTTGGGACTTGAATCGGGTGTGCTGGGGCCGGACGGTTCCACAATCATTCGCAATGGTTTCGATACACTGCATTATGGAGCCGAGGTCATGATCCGACTGGTGTTGATAGCGAAGTCGATGCGCGCGTTCGCCGACGGCTATGTCGCCATCCTGCTGCCCGCCTACCTGCTTGCGTTGGGCCATGGTCAGCTCGATGTGGGGATACTGAGCACCGCCACGTTGCTCGGCTCGGCTGCGGCCACGCTCGCGGTCGGCCGCTGGGGGCATCGGTATTCATTGCGCGCGATGTTGCTCGGATCGGCGCTGCTCATGGGCGCGACCGGCCTGGGTTTTGTGTCTCTATCGGCCCTGTGGCCACTTCTCGTTGTCGCCTTTGTCGGCACCATCAACCCGAGCAGCGGCGATGTGAGCGTATTCCAGCCGCTGGAACACACGGTGCTGGCTGGCGTGACCACGGCGGCCACCCGCACAACGGTGTTTGCGCGCTACAGCTTTTGCGGATCCCTTTTCGCCGCCATGGGCGCCTTGTCGGCCGCGGTGCCGGAATGGCTGGCGCATAACGGAACCCTTGCATTGGTGGATTCATTTCGGCTCATGTTTCTGCTTTATGCCGTGATCGGAATTGTGGTCTGGGCGCTTTACCTTCGAATCCCAATGGCCAAAACCGAAGAGCGTGCGCCAACCGCGCCCTTGGGTGTATCGAAGGGCATCGTGTGGCGGCTCGCCGCGCTGTTCAGTGTCGATTCCTTCGCCAGCGGCATGATTGTCAATTCGCTGCTGGCTTTGTGGCTGTTCGAGCGGTTCGGCATGTCGCTCACTGCGGCGGGCGCCTTCTTTTTCTGGGCGGGTCTGGCCACCGCAAGCTCGCAGCTCATCGCGCCCTGGGTGGTGAAGCGCATCGGCCTTATCAACACCATGGTGTTCACGCACATACCGGCGAACCTGTGCCTGATTGCGGCAGCGTTCGCACCGAATGTCGAGAGTGCGATC
>CAIUKQ010000029.1 GCA_903899705.1 uncultured beta proteobacterium | reverse complement strand
AATTCTGCTTTACGGGTAGCTCTACCGTGCACCTCGAATCCTTTCGCCGCCGCCAGTGTCATTTGCTTCACAATTCAACCCTCCCGTTTGCGCACCTTACTTTGACAACGCAATCGGGAACTTGTTCAGTGTTTCCCTAACTTTTCATTGGTGTGGACGCCTGCCGGCGCCGCACAATTCAGACGTTAGCCGTCATTGGGAAGCGGCTGCGCTGGCTGACGAGTATCATGTTGCTGTCCAAAGGAGGTTCCCTATGCCCGATCTGGTTGCTGAACTGGCTGAACAAGCTCGCACTCTTGCGCCGGAGGATCGCTCCCGCCTTGTGGATTTGCTGCTCGAATCACTCCACGAGTCGCCACTTGCCGAAGTCGAGGCGGCTTGGGCGAAAGAAATCGAGCGTCGCGTCGCAGCCTATGAACGTGGCGAAGTCCAGACCTTTGCCGCCGAGGATGTCTTCGCGGAAGCTCGTCGCATTGCGCCGTGACGAGCGCACGATTCACGCGAGAGGCGCGAGCGGAGTTGCTCGCCCAGATCGTGTACTACGCTACCATTCGCACGGACCTTGGCGCCCGCTTTCGTGCAGAGGTTGAGGCTGCGGCGCAGCTTGCTGCAACATTTCCTCTCCATGGCTAGCCTGCTGCCGGTCGAACTCGTCGCCGCTTGGTCGCCGATTTTCCATTCAAGTTGTTCTATACCCAAGCAGACGATGGAATCCTCATTCACGCGGTTGCAGGCGACCATCAACTCCCTGAGTACTGGCTGAGTCGTGTGCCAAATGACGGCTAACAGCGCGTGGCACTCGGACGGGCGAAAGCGGTCTCCATTTTTTCACACGCGACGTCACGCGCGCGCCGCTGGCCGCGAACGTTATGCGGCAAAACGTGGCCGACGTTGTTGACATGCTATTTATGGTATATATAATTGCGCATGTGGCAAATCGATGAACACCGCAGTCTCGATAAGCAGCTCTCTCGCTCCATCCCTATAGAAATTTTGAAGCGGTACGAGAAATGGAAAGACATTGCCAGACTTTCAGGGCAACAAGGCTTGAGAGCGATAAAAGGCTTTCACGACGAGGCCCTCGCTGGTGAGTGGAAGGGCTATCGTTCCTCGCGGCTGGGCCTTAAGTGGCGAGTAATTTATCGAGTGGTTGCCAACGTTTTGCAGATCCAAGTAATTGAAGTCACTCCGCACGATTACAGGAGACCTTGAAATGAAAGAGTTTCGCCCTGCGAAAAAGCGCATTGAAGTCTCGGTGGGGGAGTCCGTTCGTATCCTGCGTGAACTCCAGGAACTTAGCCAAAATCAACTTTCCGAACTTACGGGCATTCCGCAAGCCACCATTTCAGCTATCGAAAATGATCGTGTGAAACTAGGTGTTGAACGCGCGAAGGTTTTTGCTCGTGCTCTAAAGTGCCATCCTGCCGTGCTTGTCTTTCCGGGCTGGGAGGTTCCGCTTCAGCATGCTGCATAACAAGCTATTTGAGCCGACGCCTGTCGGCGCGGCTCAATAGCGACGTTGGGCAGCAAACTAGGAGCCTTGGAATTGTCTAAAACCTACTATCGATTCGCCGCATCGCTCGTCGTCGCACTTGGGCTTATCACTAATCCCGCATATTCCCAAACGGCGTCGCGTGACGGATACATAGGCGTCATATCGGAGTCCGATGACCGGAAACCAGGTCAGCAATTTACGTTGGACGTTGGACTATGTGCGGAGTTTCCGAGCTTGAGTTGGTTGGAGAAAACACCGGAAAAAGCGTTACTGGGAATTCGAAGGCTCGTGAAAGAAAGTATTGCGGACATGCTCAAAAATCACGAGTTAGCCCCCGAACCCATCTCAACAAAGGCATTTAGTGGAAAGTTCATGGTGCGCATACCACCGCATACTCACCGGACTCTTGCCATACAAGCTGCCGAGTCTGGAATTAGCCTCAACCGGTTGGTTTCAAGCAAGTTGTCATAGGAGTGGCAAATAACTTTGCGACGCAGCGGACGCCGTGCCGGTGCCACTGGGCTCTACGTTGGGTGTCAAGATTGTCTGAAGGCTGAAATTACGATCACCGCTTCACGGTGACAGTCATTGCATGGTGCGCGTCACTACTCCGCCTCGATCCCGACCCTCTGAATGATTTCCCGGAAGCGTGGAATGTCGCGTTTTACGAGCTCGAGCAGCTCCGCGCCCGTCCCGCCGGTGGGTTCCAGCCCGGCCTTGTTCAGGCGTTCGGCGACTTCGGGCGCCATCACCGCCCGCTTCATCGCGTCTTGCAGACGTTCGACCACGGCACGCGGCGTCTTCGCCGGCAGGGCAAAGGCGAAATAGGTGGCGACCAGCGTGTCCTCCTCGCCGCCCGCCTCGGCAAGCGTGGGCACGTCGGGCAGAAGCGGCGAACGCTTTTTCGCGTCTATCGCCAGCGCGCGCAGCTTCCCCTCGCGCACAAACCCCAGCACAGCCGTTGGCGAGGTAATGGTCAGGCTCGCCTCGCCTGCAACAACAGCCTGCACAGCGGGGCCAGCGCCCTTGTAAGGAATGTGCACGATGTCGATCCCCATCCTGGCTTTCAGGGCCTCGATATTGATCTGCGCCATGCTGGCAATGCCGTAACTGCCGTAGTTGAGCGCGCCGGGTTTGGACTTCGCGAGTTTGACGTATTCAGAAACCGTCCGCGCAGGCAGGCGCGGATCAATCACCAGCACATAAGACGCGGACGTGACCACGCCGACATATTCGAAATCGCGCAGCGGATCGTAGGGAATTTTCTTGTAGATGCTCGGGTTCACGCCGAGCGCGGCTCGGTCGGTTTCCAGCATCGTGTAGCCGTCCGGAGCGGATTTCGCCACGAAGTCACTGCCCACCAGGCCGTTCGCGCCGGGCTTGTTCTCGACAACCACCGGTTGCCCCAGCAACTCGCCCATCTTTTCGCCGACCACACGCGCGGTGAGGTCCGCGCCACCGCCCGGCGGAAACGACACCACCAGACGCACCGGCTTGTTGGGAAAAACGCCCTGCGCCAGCGCCAACCCTGGTGCAACGAGCACTGCCGCAGCGAGAGAAGTGAATTTCATTGTTTCGTATCCTCCAGGTTCCAGTAACCCACACCCATGCCCATGATGCTGCGATAAAGCGGCTCATACACCAGCAATTCGGGCCTGGCCGCGCCGAGCGCGCCAAGCAGCACAATCCACTGGCGCAGTTCCCCTTCTCCGTTTTCGATGAGTTCGTTTGATGAGAGCTGCGCGAGCCGGTGTCCCTCCCCCGCGCGCATCCACTCCACGATGCGGCGATCGAACGCCTCGCTGATGTCTCCCACGTAACGCGTGCCGACATGGTGCTCCCAGGGGTGTGATGGCGAGAAGTGCGACAGGCCTCCGGATGCGCAGAGCACGATGCGTTGGCCGGCAAGGTCACGATCGATCACCTTGCGAAGCGCCTGCCCAAAGGCGTAGCAGCGTGCCGCCGAGGGCACGGGCGGATGCACGGCGTTGACGAACACCGGCACCACGGGGATGCCGCTTCCCTCAACGAGGTACAGGATGGGTTCGGTGTGCGCATGCGAGAGCAACTTGCCCCCCCCGAATGATTTCGACCAGCAGACATCGAAGCCCTCGTCCATGCAGCCCTCGACCAGTTGATTGGCGATCCGCGGGTGGCCGGCCACCGTCGCGCTGTGCTTGCGATCCCAGTCCTCGGCGACGAATTCGGCGCCCGTGTAAACCAGCAGCTGGGGCATGTTGTCGGATTTGAAATTCTCGGATTGGTCGTCACCAATGAGAATGACCGCGTCGGCCCTGGACGCCTTCAGGTGCTCCCGGATCGCGCGATGCGCATCGCGAATGTGCGCGTAACGCGCAAGGTTGTCTTCGAGCGTTTCGGATTGCGCCTCAGCCGTGTCCCCGGCGGGCCGCCCCGCCCTTCGCGCAACATTGGTCTTGGAGCGGGTGCGGCGGACGTCCCAGGTTTCGGGCTCCTGGAAAGTGTAGGCATGGGATGTGGCAAAGGCGCTGACAACTGGCATCTGGCTTCAACCCATCCCGAGGATGCGCGGGTCGAAGATCTCCTCTACGGTGAATCGCTTCGGAATCAGGCCCTGCCGATAGGTGTATTCGATTGCCACATCGAGGTTTTTGCGATTGGCCTCCAGCCCCACCGGCGTGAGATCAATGCCGCCTGCGGCGGGCGGTGCTGCATTTTTTGATTCCCGCAGCATCCGGTAGACCTCCCGCACAGCCTGCGGATCGGAATCGAGCAGAGAGCGTTTAACAGTCACCATGTGGTTGATCTGAATCGCGCCGTATCGCTTGTGCCAGTCCTGCGCGGCCGCGGCCGGATCGGGAAACACCGTCTTCAGCCGGTCGTCCTTCTCCAGACGGTCGGTGCCGACCATGGCATCGATTTCACCCGCAAGCAGCATCGTGGTCAGATCCTTGTCCGCGGCGGCGCGCTCCACATTGGGCGGGTCCTTGAATTCGGCGACGTGCGGGTCCTCGAAAGTCACCCAGGTGATGCTCTTGGGATCGACGCCGGCGTCGGCCTGCAGGATGCCGCGCAACCAGGCGCTGGTGGTCACCGAATACGAGCGGATGCCGATGCGCTTGCCGTTCAGATCCTCCGGCCTGATCACGCCGCGCCCGGCGTTATACAGGAGGAAGGAGTGCTGAAATCGCGCCACCACCACGACCGGCAACAGCTCCAGAGGTTTGTTGAAGGCGCGGGCAATGATGTAGGTGAACACCGCGAGTTCGCCCACGTCGAATTCGATGTCGCGCACCACGCGTTTGAATGCAGAGCTTGGCACCTTGACGTCCGCGAAATCGAAAGCGATGTGGTCCGAACGGACATCGCCTTTTTTGAGGGCCAGCGTGCCGGGATAATCCCCGAGCAGCGTCTTGAGCCTGCGTTGTGTCATGTCGTCATTCTCCAGGGTGAAGGTTTTTCGCCGCTGCATGCCCCTGTACCGGCATCGTCCCTCACGGCAAGCGGGGCATCATAGCGCAGCGTGGTCGCAGCCATCGCCACGAGGGAAGGTTCGCGATTCGCGCCAGAGAGGCCTTCGCCGCGTCATGCCAAAGCTGACAATAATTCGACCGCGCTACCGCTCCCGACCCGCCTCGTGAAATGCCTTTTTCACCGGCGACAGCACATACTCGATGATGGAACGCGTCCCGAGGTGGATCTCCGCCGATACCTGCATGCCCGGTGCGAGCACATGGCGAACACCGTCGGAATCCAGCACCTGGTTCTCAAGTTCCACGGCCGCCTTGTAGGAGGTGGGCGTCGCGCGGCCTGCTTCCGGGCGCGCTCCGGGGGTGTCACTCGCATCAGCGCCCACATGCCGCACCGCCCCTTTGCCCATGCCATATTTCTGGAATGGAAATGCCGCGAACTTGAGCTTTGCGGCCTGGCCGTCGCGCACGAAACCGATGTCCTGGTTGCCCACCCACACCTCGGCGAACAACCGCTCTTCGCGCGGCACCAGCGTCATCAGAATGGTGCCCGGCGCCGCCACCGTGCCGGTGGTGTGGGTTGCCAGATCCTTTACCGTGCCACCCGACGGCGCGCGTAATTCCATGTGCGACTGACGGTGCGAATTCTTCGCAAGATCCTGCCGCAACCGTTCCAACTGCGCGACCACCTCGACGCGTTCGGTCTGGAGCTGCCGCCGGTAGTCGGCACTGATCTGCGTCATCTTCTGTTCCGCTTGGGCAATCCCGGCTTCGGTGGAACGAATCGCGAATTCCTGGGCCTTGAGTTCCTGTTCCTTCTCGATGCGCTCGCGCTGCTTGTCCGTGCGCATCAGGTCCCCGGCAAATCCTTCCTTCGCAAGTTTCTCGTAGGCCTTCTCCTGGGCGAGGTAATGCGGCAGCACCTGTTCCAGCTTGAAGTGCGTCTGCCTTGCAGCGGCCAGTTCGTGTCGGGCCTTCTCCAGATTCGCGCGCTCCTGCCCAAGCGCATTCTGGTAAGAATCCACATTGGCCGCGTGCTGTGCGGCAATGCCGGCGTGGATTTCGAGGGGATCACCCTTGACCCGTCGAAACGGACTTCCGGCCAACTGCGCGTCAATCCGGCGAAGACTCAGTCGCCGGTTTTCAAACTCACTCCTCAAGGCCGTCGCATCCGCATCCGCGCTGACCGGGTCCATGCGCATCAGAACCTGTCCTTCGCCGACCGTCTGGCCCTCGCGAACAAGGATCTCCCGCACGATGCCCTGCTCCGCGGGTTGCACGATCTTCAGGTAGCCCTGCGGAACAAGCTTGCCCTCGGCGACTGCGACGATGTCGAGCCGCCCGAATATCGACCAGAGAATCAGGCCTGCGCACAAACCGGTCAGCAACAAAAGAAGGCGGCCCGCAAGCGGCGCAGGCGGCGTCTCCTGGATCCGAAGCAGCGCCGGCAGAAAATCGTAAGCTTTTGACAATTCGACAGAATTATTCAAATCCATAGTCATTCACCCGCCCGATCCGGATTCCATCGCGCCGCCCCCATCTGGACCACCTCATCCACCTCCAGGCTTTGCGGCCACTGATGCGCGATGAACAGCAATGTCGCGCTTCCTTTGAGTTGATTCACCGTCTTCGCGAACTGCTCGGCGGTTTGCGCATCGAGGTTGCTGGTGGCCTCGTCAAAAATCAGGATCTTCGGCCGCCTGAGCACCGCCCGCGCTATGGCAATGCGCTGCTTCTGTCCTCCCGACAAACCGGTGCCGTTCTCTCCGATCACCGTTTCATAACCCTCCGGCAGGCCTTCGATCACCTCATGGATTTCAGCGACCTTGCAGGCGGTAACCACATCCTGAAAACTCGCGTGGGGACTCGCGCTCAACAGATTGTCGTGCACGGTACCGGAAAACAATCGTGTTTCCTGCGGCACCACGCCAAAGCAGCGGCGCAGTTCGTTCGCTGAAAAGTGGCGGATGTCGCGACCATCGAGAAGGATCTGCCCCGCGGTCGGCTGGTAGAAGCCCAGCAACAGCTTGTACAGGGTGCTCTTTCCCGAACCGGAAGGGCCGGTAAGCAGGACGAGCTTTCCCGGTTCAAGATCAAGATCGAGTTTTTCAAATACCGCGGCGCCGCCGCCATAGGCAAATGAGAGGCCGCGGATGCACACGCGCCCGTCCCCTTCGGCCGAGCGCGAGGGCGTGAGCGTCCATGGCTCAGTGGGAGCGTTCATGATGTCGCCAAGGCGCCGCACGGCAATGCTCGCCTGAAGAAACTCCTGCCACAGTCCGGCCACGCGCAGCAGCGGTTGCGACAGTCGCCCGGCGAACATCTGGAACGCCACCAGCATGCCCACGGTAAAACCGTCATTGCGCATCACCAGCAGCGCGCCGACGCACAGAACCAGCAGTGTCATCGCCTGCTCCAGCGCATTGGCGACCGTGTTGTAAGCGTTCGATATCTGCCGCGTCGAGAATGCCGCCGAGAGGTAGGCCGCAAGATAATCCTCGTATCGCGATTGCAGCCCGGCTTCCATCTGCAGCGCCTTGACCGTTTCAATTCCGGAGACGTATTCGGTCAGGAAAGCCTGGTTGCGCGCCCCGACCAGAAACTGGCGGTTCAGGCGCTCGCGAAGCGAAGGCGTTACCGCAAGGCTTGCGAGCACGATCAGCGAAAGCATTCCCAGAACGACGAGCGTCAGCTCCCAACTGTAGACAAACATCACGGCAAGAAACACAAACAGGAAGGGGATGTCTAGCAGCAGCGACACCGCGGCTCCCACCATGAATTCACGGATGCTCTCCACGGCATGCAATCGCGCCACGAGCGTTCCCGTGGAACGCGCTTCGAAATACGGCAGCATCAGCCGGAACAGGTGATGGAACACGCGGCTTCCCAGCACCGCATCCACGCGATTGCCGGTATGAATAATCAGGTACTGGCGCAACCAGCTCATGCCGGCCGAAAAAATAAGGAACATCGCCAAACCCGTGGCAATGACCGCGAGAGTGCTCTGCGTCTGGTGCACCACCACCTTGTCGATGATCACCTGGGTGAAAAGCGGCGTGGCAAGCCCGATCAACTGGATCATCAGCGAGGCCACCAGCACGTTGCGCCAGACCGTCCTGTACCTGAGCAGTTCTCCGGCAAACCAGCCAAATCCGAACGGCCTGCCGGTGGCGGGATTGTCATCAAGGCCTTCAACCGGCTCATTGAACCGGGCATCGTGACTGACAAAAAATCCACGCCCCGTGAACAGCTCCAGAAACCGCGATGGCAAGACCTGCCTTGGTGAGGCGTCGCCACACTGAAAATAAAGCAGCTGCGCATCATCCGCTCGAAAAATCAGCACGGGGGATTCCTGGGATCCGTTTTCCCTTTCCAACTCCGGGTAACCGGTAGAGGCCGGCCCCGCCACCGGCGTTTGCGTGACCTGTTTGAGAAACGCTATGCAGGGTGTCGGAAGCTTTTCAGGATTCAGCCCGGTCAATGCGGCGGCGCGTATTCGAAATCCCAGCGCACGTCCCGCCTCCAGCAGGGTCAGTTCCGAAATCGGCGGCGGGTAATTGCGCAGCACCAGATTGGAGTCGAAAGGAATGCGATGAAACTGGCAAAGGCTCCCAAGAAGCCACAGCAACTGATCACGCGCCAGCAGCATTAGTCCTCCGCGAATGAGGGGCGCCTGTCGTAGCCGCGCCCGAGCTTGCATTGATGTTTGGTGAGGATTACGAGAATCACGCACCGACTGAGTGTTTTTACTATGAAACAGGAATCAGGGATTTGTCCAGTCCGAATTTCAAAACCAGCTTGGAAATCAAATATTTTCAAAGACTTAGGGGCACAAAAACAACGGCCGTGACGGTTGAAAAAGCCCTGCCCACGTACAATGCCGACATGAAAAAATCCGCCGCCAAAAGCCGCATGCCTACGCCCTCACCCACCCCCTACGCGGGCCTCACACCGGATATGGTTCTGGACGCGCTCCAATCGCAGGGCCTTCGTGGTGACGGGCGCCTGTCGGCTCTCAACAGTTTCGAGAATCGTGTCTACCAGGTGGGCATGGAAGACGGCCCGCCGCTGATCGCGAAGTTCTACCGACCGGCTCGCTGGAGCGACGCGCAGATTCTGGAAGAACACGACTTCGCGCGCGAGCTCTCCGATCGCGAAATCCCGGTGGTGGCACCCAAGGTGATCGATGGGCAGACGCTGCACGCGTTCGGCGACTACCGCTTCGCGGTCTTCGAGCGACGCGGCGGACGTCCGCCGGAACTGGAGAATCCCGAGACCCTGGAATGGATGGGACGTTTCATAGGCCGCATCCACGCCATTGGTGCGCTCAAACCGTTTGCCGTGCGGCCGGCGCTGGATATCCAGACCTTTGGTATAGAGCCCCGCGATTTTCTAACCGAGAACAATTTCATTCCCGACGACCTGATGGACGCCTGGTCGAGCACGGTAGATCTGGCGCTTGAGGGAGTCGAACGGTGTTATGAGCGTGCGGGCCGGTGCAACACCCTTCGCCTGCACGGCGACTGCCATGCCGGAAACGTGTTGTGGACCGAGGAGGGCGAGCAACGCGGCCCGCACTTCGTCGATTTTGACGATTGCCGTTCAGGCCCGGCCATACAGGATTTGTGGATGCTGTTGCCCGGCGATCGTGCCGCCATGACCATCGCATTCTCCGACCTGCTGTCGGGTTATGAAGACTTTCACGAATTTGACCGGCGCGAACTGCATTTGATCGAAGCCCTTCGCACGCTGAGATTGATTCATTACTCGGCCTGGATTGCGCGGCGCTGGGACGATCCGGCCTTTCCGGCCGCGTTTCCGTGGTTCAACACGCAGCGTTACTGGCAGGACCGGGTGCTGGAAATGCGCGAGCAGATTGCGCTGATGGACGAGGCGCCGATCGGTCCCGTCTAGTTATAAAACCTTTCGATTGAAACGGTCGAGGCGGAAATCAGCCGGTCAGCCCTTCACACGAAGCACGCGATCCAGCCCGGCAACCATGCGATGGCAGGTATCGACAGCTGGCAGTTGCAGTCCGACTGTAGAGCATCACGGCAATGCGTACGAGATCAGGATCACGGAGCATGCGGTGGGTTTTCAGCCGTGCCAGCGCCGCCAATATGGAACCCACGGCGCCCGCCCCGACAATCACAACCCGCATGTTCGAAACCCCGGTGATGGAGCTAGTATTCCCCTCTCTTCGCAGTCGGGGACGTTCAAGCCATGGCCGGATTATTGCGGAATTCCAGATCGCCAGTCGCGGCGCTCAGGCGCCTTGAGGCGCTACGCCTTGAATTCGGCCCTGACAGCGGGGCTGCAAAGAGCCAACTGCTGCGAAGTCTCGCGCGCGGCCGCCTCGGCTCTCGCCAGACCCTGCTGCGCCTGCACGAGCAGTTGTGCTTCATGCGCGCCTACCCCGATGACCGGGCGGTGCTGGAGCGGGTGACGGCCATGCTTCTCGCCTTCGCCCGGCGAAGCGACCTGCGCGCGCACTCAGCGGCTTTTGCCGATTCGGGCATCGCCGGCACCCGCATCTGCTACCGGTTTTACTGGCCGACCGCGCGCCGGCTCGCATCACTTTGGCCGCGGCAGCTGGACATCGACTGGGATGCGCTCCAAGACCAGAGGCCGCTGTCCGCCGCGCTTGCACTCCTGGTGACGCCGCTCGAAGCGGCCTGGTTGCGCGGGCGCAATCCCGATCTGAAAACGGCGATCGCAAAAATGAACGGCGAAAAAATCGGCGCGGCGGCTTTTCTGGTCCGCCGGATTGAAGCGATGCCGGGCGAGGATTTCACGCACGAGGCCTTTGCAGACGCGCTGGACACACCGATGGTGATCACACCGGGGCCGGACACCCCCTCACGCACGCTGTCCTGGCACGCGCAGTCACCGGTGGTCTTCACCCATGCACCCCTTCGCAGGAACCGGCCGGACCTGCGCATCGAAATTGAACGTCCGCCGCGCGCTGTGCGCGCCGCCTCCCATCTCGAAGGCGCCCACCTCATCAAACTCGCCCTGACGGCATTGGTTACGCGCTCGCGAGATATTGACGGCATCGCCTACGGCAATCCCCGCGATGTCTGCATTGCGGAGGACAGCCAGGGATTGCAATGGGCCTTCATCGGCCTTGTACCGGAACGACGCCAATTGCTACGCGCCAGCCACGGCTTTGTCACCCTGAAAAACGGCGTGCCCATCGGCTATGGCCAGATGGACACGTTATTTGGCTGCGCAGACGTGTCCTTCAACTCCTTTGACACCTTTCGCGGCGCGGAAACCGCATGGATTTTCTCGCGACTGCTCGCCGCAACGAAAGCGGTTCTTGGCGCCCGCGCGTTCACCCTGGACGGATACCAGGTCGGACACCACAACGAAGAAGCCATCGCTTCGGGTGCGTGGTGGTTCTATTACAAACTCGGTTTTCGTCCGCGCGAAGCCGCGACGCGCAATCTGGCCAATGCGGAACTGGCGAGAATGAAGATCAAACCCCTGCATCGCTCCAGCGCCGCCACCCTGCGCAAGCTCGCCGCAGACACCATGGTTCTTGAAACGCAGGGCGTGAATGCGCCGCGTTGGGAAAAACTCGCGGACCTCGGCTCAATGGCCGCAGGCGTCATTGCCGCGATCGGCGGCAATCGGGACACCGGATTGCTGGAATCTTCGCGCGAAGCCATTCACCAACTCGGATTGCGGAACCTGAAGCAGGCCGGCGGCAACCCCGCCGACGCGCGACGCGCCTGGGATGCCTGGGCGCCCATGGTTGCCCTGCTTCCCTTGTCCCGCTGGAGTGCCGGAGAGCGACGCGCATTGGCCGATGTGATCCTCGCCAAAGGCGTCGCATCGGAACGAGAGTACCTGGCGCGCTTTGACGCGCATCCGAAACTGGAAAATTCAATCCGCGCATTGGCGCGAATCTGACCCGCCCACAATCAGCTTGACGCGCGGACGGTGAGTAGATATCTTATAGATATCTTTTTTCTGAAAATACCTGTCATGTCAACCCGCGTATCCACCGACCAGATCGCGTTTCGCTACCGTTCTGTTGATAGCGCGACGGGCGTCAGCCGTGAGACCGCGAAAAAACTCGCGGAGCGATTGGGCGTCGATGAAACACAGGCCATACATCATGCCTTGCGCGAAATGGCGGTCAGATTGCTGCCTCAATATGAGGCGGATAACGGTCCTCTCACAGCGACCCAGGTCCGACAGATCAGGAAGCGTGTTCCGCAAGGGGGCAAGCGTTCAGTTCGATCAAAACTATTTGATATGGAATCTGCGTGACCCATATTTGGTGGAACGAGCCCAACGCAGGTGAAATAGTGTGGTGCCGTTTCCCCGACCAGATTCATCCACGCCCAAAGCCGCGCCCTGCGCTGATTCTCGCCGTTTTTGACGACAATGCACCTCGATTCGATGTTCGAGTGGCCTATGGCACCAGTCAGCGCACCAAATCCCTGCATCGTGGAGAATTCAGCATCCTTAGAGATCAGGCTGCTGCAGCCTACGCATCGGCGGGACTGAGCTATGACACCATGTTCGACCTGAGACAGATCCATGACCTGCCCTACTCGTCGGAGTGGTTCTCCGTTCCGCCGACTGCGCCGCACGGGCAAACGCCCAAATTGGGTACTCTGCACCCATCCCTGGTTCGCGCCGTCGAAGCAGCCTTCAGGGCGGCCAACGACTAAATATTCTGGAAATTGAAGGAGTGCAAATGAAAAAGTCCCCGCATGAATCAGGGGCCGGAATCGAATGGTGCGCGCGGAGCGATTCGACGGTGAAACGCAGGCAACCATTGATTGGGTTGGATGAATTCCCTTTGATGCGGCAAGTCGGCAATGCACGTAGACTGACGCTTGAGATTTCCTCCTTAATCGGTATGCGATACCTGATATCCCTCCTCGGTCTTGTTCTGGCCATGCTGGCAGGGGGGTAGGTCAGAACGAGAAAGTCTTTTTCTGGAGAAATGGCATGAACACTTCCCCCACTGAACTTGACTGCCGCGCCGTTCGCGCCTGGGTCGCCGGCCGGATGGTTTTCGTTGAACTCACCGACGGGCGCCAGATTGGCTTCCCCGCCGACCGGTTTCGCCAGCTCCACGATGCGAGCGACGAGCAACTGGCCGCGGTGACTCTGCGTGTCTCCGGCGCCGCGCTGCGCTGGGAAGAGATCGACGAAGACATCACCGTGCGCGGCATCGTCGAGGGGCGCTTTCAGCTCCCGCTGCCCGCCGATCGAATTCCCGCCTGAAACACTCATATCGTGACGAGAATCATCGCTTGGGCAGGTTAGAGAGCTTAAGCGTTGCGTGGCTCACCAGGTGAGCCTGCAAGAAAACTACTCCAGCGTCATTCCGGTGTCGCGTACCACCTTGATCCAGCGTGCGCTGTCTCGCTTCAGATACGCTGCAAATTCCTCGGGGCTGTCCGCGGCGACATAGCCACCCATGTCGGTTATTCGCTTGCTCATGTCCGGCGTGTGCATGAATTTACGTATTTCAGCATTCAAAGCCCTTACCACCGGCATCGGTGTCGCGCCTGGCGCAAACCAACCCAGCCAGTAGGTTGCCTCAAACCCTGGCAGCCCAGATTCGGCAATGGTGGGCACATCCGGAGCGCCACTGGCGCGCTGGGCGCTCGCAATTGCGATGGCCTTCAACCTGCCGCTTTTCACATGCGGGCCGGACGTGGACACGCTGTCAAAGATCAGATCTATCCGTCCTGCGATGACGTCGGCAACTGCGGGCGCAGCACCTTTGTAGGGTACGTGCAACATTTTGATTCCGGCAATGGAGCTGAACATTTCAGTACCCAGATGCGCCAGGCCACCTGCCCCCGGCGAGCTGTAACTCAATTTGCCGGGATTCTTTTTCGCCAGTGCGATCAACTCCTGAACATTGTTTGCTGCAAGACCGGGATTGGCGACGACAAATAAAGGTACCACGCCAAAATTGGCCACCGGAGCCAGATCGCGTTCCAGGTCGTACGGGACGCTTTTGTACAGATAGGCACTGTAATGACTGCTGGAGGTGGCCATTAGCAGCGTGTAGCCATCGGCTGTTGGCATCCATGCAATATTGACCCGGGGTTTTCATCCAAATTTGACCCACGGTTTATGTTCGTAGTATAGCTACGTGCCTGTGGATAGATTTTCTGTTTTGCTCGTT
>CAIUKQ010000028.1 GCA_903899705.1 uncultured beta proteobacterium | reverse complement strand
GGACGGTCGCTGCTCCCGGGCATCCGATCCGAACCAGGTTCACAGTCGTGGCGGGAAGCCGCATTCAGCGAAATCGACTACGCCCTGTACAAGGCGCGACAGACGCTGGGCGTGGCCCCGGAAAAAGCCCGCGCCTACATGATAAGAACCGCTCGCTGGAAATACGTCTGGTACAAGGGTTTTCGCCAGCAACTGTTCGACCTGCAGAATGATCCGCAGGAGCTCGAGGATCTCGGTGAATCGGCGGCGCACGCCGGGATTCTTTCCGAACACCAGGGTCTGCTGCTTGAGCGGTTTACCGATCGCCGCAACCGGGTGACGATGTCGGATGCCGATGTGGAGGCACGCACCGACGGCGCGCGCAAGGTGGGCGTGATCATCGGCGAGTGGTAAGGTTCCGCTTGAAAAACTCTTTATCGGGGGAGATGGCAATGAAAAACAATCTGTTCAAATTGGCGGCTTCGATTGCGTGCGTTGCGGCGGTGCTGCCGGCCTGGGCGCAGGAGCCCTACCCATCGCGCACGATCACCGTCATCGTGCCGCTCACCGCCGGATCGCAGCTCGACATCCTCGCACGCGGACTTGTCGACGGCCTCTCCAAACTGACCTCGCAGCCCATCGTGGTGGTGAATCGCGACGGCGCGGCCTCGACCATCGGTGTTGGCGCGGTGGCGCGCTCGAAGCCCGACGGCTACACGCTCGGTTTCGGCGCCGACGGGGCCTTCGTGATCCAGCCCTTCCTGCGCACGGACCTCAACTACAAGGTCGATGAATTCGAATACATCTGCCAGACCAACACCACGCCGCTGGTGTTCATGGTCGGCCCGAAGTCGCCCTACAAGTCGATCGCAGACCTGATCGAGGCCGGCCGCAAAGCACCGGGAAAACTGAATTTCGGCACCGTGGGCCACGCAACTTCATTTCACCTGCTGGCCGAAAGCATTTCAATGGAGGCGGGCGTGAAATGGAATCACATCCCGTTTCGCGTGGTGGGCGACATGGTGTCGCAAACCCTCAACGGCACGCTGGATTTCACCGTCTCGGTACCCAACACCCTCAATGCGGGCGGCGGCGTGATCAAGGGCCTGGGCATCACCGGCGACGGCAAGGTGCCCAACCTGCCGCCGGTGCCACTGCTTCGCGACATGGGCTACAAATATTCCGCGCCGCCCAGTGTCATTGGTTTCTATGCGCCCAAGGGTCTGCCTTCCGATGCGCTGGGCTGGCTGCGAAATGCCTGCCCGCGCGCGGTGGAATCTCCGGGCTTCGTCGGCAATTCGGTGAAGACGCTGACGGCTGTTGCCTATGGCGATTCGGCCGCTTACACGGGAGAGATCCAGCGCGGCAACCGCGAAATCGGCGAGCTCATCCGCAAGCTGAACATCACGGCGCAATAAGAATTGCCTGGGGGCCGAGGTCCCCTGCCCGCTATTCCCTAGTCCGAAACACCGAAGCGAAAGCTCTCGCTGCTCGGCCTTGAGGTCCAGGCAATCGGTCGCCCCGCGACTTTGGGATCAATGAATCTGGGCTTCCAGTCATCGGTGAGGTAATCCATATCGCTGATGAGTTCCATCAATCCCCCCATCGGCGTCCAGAAATACCAGGTGAGATTCGAGCCCACCGTGTGCCGGCCCGGACCGTTGTGCGACTTCCAGCCCTGTTCCTCGAGATGCCTTCCGCGATGCATGATGTGATCGAGGTCGCGGAATTCATACGCGGTGTGCTGGATGCCGAAGCTTCCCGGTGAAATCGCTTCAACAAGAATGTTGTGATGGTCGTGCGATGCGCCGGGACGCATGAAAAAACCATGATCACCCACATTGTCCGAGAGCTTGAATCCGAGTCTTGATTGATAGAAACGCGCGTTCGCCTGCGCCGCCTCGCCGTCGACCGCCATGTAGACCACGTGATTGATGCGCAGGGGCCGCGCCACCATGTTCTTGGCGGCACCATCCGCGGGCATGTTGATGCGAACCGGTGCGCCGACGAGGTTGAACGCAAGCGGCGGCTGCACCACGGGCACGCGCTTTGTCACGCAAAATCCGACGGCATTGCCTGCGTCATCCTGGCTGTGCAGCGTGCGCTCCGCATCCTCGGTGACAATGCGGTCGCGGCTCAGTTCGCCGGCAATGGCGCTCAGGGTATCGCCGCTGTCCACGCCCCAGATCACCTCGCGCCCGCAGGAACCATCGAAAAATGCGCTCTTGTGGCGAATCGCGGGCAACGACGCATCATCCTGTGCGCGCAGTCGCACCACGGTTTTTTCGGCAGTTTCGTATTCCCCCTGACCCGCGGAGACAAACCCCCAGTCGGTCAGATAGCGGCCGCAGGCCGCGAGATCCTGCACGCCATAGACGACGCGTTCGATGCCAATAATATTCATGCTGAGTCACCTTCAAAACCGGGGGCGCACCCCATAATTAGCATATTATTATTAATAATCAATTGGTTGCAATTATTCGAGTTCAGCCTTGATGCCGGCCGTCTGGATGATGTCGCGCCAGCGCTTGCGCTCGCCTTCAAGCAGGACCGCAAACTCCTTCGAGCCCAGACCGACGGGCCCGAAATCGAGATCCTTCACCTTGGCCACAAAACCCGGGTCCTTCTGCAAGGCAAGCAACTCCTGCTCAAGCCGGGTCTGTATGTCGCGCGGCGTCTTCATGGGCGTGAACACGGCGAACCAGTTGACGATGTTCAGATTGGCAAGGCCGGCCTCACCGAGCGTGGGCACTTCGGGAAACGAATCCAGGCGCGTCGACTGCAGCGTGGCCAGCGCCTTCATGCGCCCGCCCTGCACCTGCGAACGCACGGCACCGGAGGCCGCGACCATGACCTGCACGTCACCGGCCAACATGCCAGCCTGCGCGGGGCCATTGCCTTTGTAGGGCACCGCAACCATTTCAATGCCGGCCTGGCGTGACACGAGTTCCGTCAGCATGTGGAAGGCATGTCCGTTTCCGGATGTTCCATAAAAGAACTTCTTCGGGCTCGCCTTGGCGAGCGCAATGAATTCGCCCAGCGTATTGGCAGGCACCTTCGGATGCACGAGAAATAGGGTGAAGTAGCTTGCCACGGTTGCGATAGGCGCCAAATCACGCGCCGGGTTGTACTCGGGATTTTTGGTGAAATTTTCGGCGATGGTGATGGTCGAGGGGACGCCAAAGAGAATGGTGTAGCCGTCGGGCACGGCGCGTGCCACGGCCTGCGTGGCGATCAGCCCGCCCGCGCCTGCCTGGGATTCGATGACCACCGGCTGGCCCAGCCGCGCGCCCAATCCCTGCCCTGTCTGGCGCGCAACGATGTCGGTGCCGCCACCGGGTGGAAACGGCGACATCAACCGGATGGGTTTCACGGGATATTGCGCGGCCACCGGGAGCGCCACCGCGGCGAGCAGGACCAATCCTGCGCGAATCGCGATGCGTTGTCGCGTATTCGCCATCGACACTACGTCATAGGTGTTCATCTCAACCCTCCGGGTCCATCGGAATTCTGCGGCATCCTGCCGAGCGCTGAATGTACCTCAGCATGGCGGGCGGCGTGCCCCGACCCCAATCGGCAAACGCCGCGATAATCGCATCCAACGCAACAGAGCATCCGAAAGAACCCCCATGGCCACATCGCAACTGCAGGGAAAAGTCGTCCTCGTCACCGGAGCCGGAAGCCCCATTGGCATTGGTCGGCACCTCACCATGGCCCTCGTCGGCGCAGGTGCGCGCGTGGCGATGCTGGACAGAAACAGTGAATGGCTGGATCAGACCGTTGCCGAAGCACGCGCAGCCGGCGGCTCGGACTGCGTGTTTCCCATCGTCGCCGACATCACAGACAGCGGGGCAGCCGAGCACGCCGTGCAATCCACCATCGAACGGTTCGGCGCCCTACACGCGCTGTTCAACAATGCAGGCACCAGCCCCACCGCCGAGGGCCTCATGCCCGACGTGCGCGGCCAGGTGACAAACTTTTGGGACATCACCCCCGAAGCATGGCTTCGCGTGGTCGCGGTGAATTTCACCGGCGCCTTCTTCATGTCCCGCGCCGCTGTCAAACCCATGCTCGCGCAGAAATGGGGGCGCATCGTCAGCGTCACCACGAGTCTGGATACGATGTATCGAAAGGGCAACGCGCCATACGGACCTTCCAAGGCGGGGCACGAAGCACTGGTTGCAACGATGGGACAGGAACTCGAGGGCACGGGCGTCACGGCCAATGTGCTCACCCCCGGTGGCGGCACCAACACCAACCTGATCCCGAAGAGCACGCCAGATGGCTATCGCAATGCGCTGATCAAGCCGGACGTCATGCGCGCCCCCGCCGTATGGCTGGCCTCCGGCGAATCGGATGGTTTCAACGGCCGGCGCATCATCGCCGCGCGCTGGGATGAGAAACTCCCGATGAGAGAGCGCCTCGAAAAAGCCGCCGCACCCGCGGCCTGGCCGCAATTGGGCACGCAGTCGGTTCGACCGACGAACGATTAAAGATGGGCACACCCGCGCCCGACAGCGGCATTCGAACCTTCGCCGCGCTGCGCCATCCGGGATACCGCGGCTACATCACCGGCGGGTTCGTGGCGATGCTGGGCGACTCCATCGAGCATGTCATTTCCTACTGGATGATCTTCCAGACGTTTCATTCGCCCATGCTCGGCGGTTTCGCCATCTTCTCCCACTGGATTCCGTTCCTGCTGTTGTCGGTCTACTCGGGCGCCCTCGCCGACCGCTTCGATCCGCGGCGCATGATGCAGGTGGGCATGCTGATGTTCATGGCGTCCTCGCTGGGATGGGGCGTCCTGTTCCTCACGGGCACGCTGCAGGCCTGGCATGCGATGGTGCTGCTCAGCATTCACGGCCTGGCAGGGGTTATCAATTCACCGGCACAGCAAATGCTGATCCACGACATCGTGGGTCCTAAAGAGCTGCAAAGCGCGGTGCGGATCAATACGAGCGCGCGCACCGTCGGGCAGCTCGCCGGCCCCGCCATCGGCGGCGCCTTCATGGTGCTCTTGGGCCCCGAATGGGGTGTGCTTGCCAACGCGCTGTGTTACGTGCCGCAGCTCATCTGGCTGGCACGGGCGCCTTACGGACACAAATACCGGGAAAAGCACGAAGGCGCGCCGCCGCGCCCGATCCGAACCTCCGGGTTCGGTGAAATGTTCGCGACACTGCGTGAGATACGCGCAAACCGCACCATCGTCACAATGCTCGGCCTCGCCGGGATCTACGCGCTGTTCGTTGGCAACGCCTATCAGGCGCAGATGCCGGAATTTGCGCACGACCTCGGCCACGGCGAGGCTGGCTGGCACTACTCGATGCTCCTGGGCGCTCATGCCGCCGGCGCGCTGATTGCAGCCATCCTGCTTGAGAGTCGCGGCCTGATGCTGGCCCGGCCGAGCATCGCCATCCGCCTCGCGATGGTGTGGTGCTTCGTGATGGCCGGTTTCGCGCTGTCGGAATCCTACACGCTGTCGGTACTGCTGCTGTTCACCGCGGGGCTGCTCGACCTCACCTTCGGGTCCATGGCGCAGACCCTGGTGCAGATCGAGTCGCCGCCCCAGTTGCGCGGCCGCGTGATCGGCCTGTACAACACCTTCGGCCAGGGACTTCGTGCCTTCTCCGGAGCCACCATCGGCGCCGGAGGCGCCCTCATCGGCGTGCACTGGTCACTGGCACTGTGCGCCATGATCATGTTCACGGCGATGTCCATCCTGCTGGCACTGACAGGAAGGCGATAGGGCATTTCAGTCAGTTGCGTCGAATTGCCCGGCATTTCCAGCTCTGTTCGCCTGCTTTGCGTGCGTTGTCGTCGAATAGACTCCGACGCATGCCGTGAATCCATGCCTTCATTCGGCCAGGCTGGAATCCGACAGGCGATTGTGACAAATGCAACAGATGTAAAAGTTGTAACAGATTGGCCCGCAGGCTGGAGTATTCCGGACCCATTCCGTTAAACTTCCTGAGTGAGTGGTTATTTCAAACGTTTCGGATTTCAAGTCTACGAGGAGATCATCATGGGAATGTCGGTACGAAGCGCGGGTGCATCAAACGCGTATCAAAGCACCGGAACAAGTAATCTGCAGCAGCGGCGTCAGGATTTCCAGGGCCTCAGCCAGGCCCTGCAGTCGGGCGATCTGGCGGGTGCGCAAAAGGCGTTTGCATCACTGACCGCGAATGCCCCGGCCGCCGCCTCCGGCAGCCAGTCCGCGCAAACCACGAAGGATGCTTTCACCCAGCTGGCTCAGGCCCTGAAATCCGGCGATCTTTCCGGCGCGCAGACTGCATTCGCCGCAGTTGCAGGCCATGGTCACCACCATCACCATTCCGGCGCGCCGGCGTCCGCGCCAGCCACCACACCTGCCCCCGCGCCTACAGCATCGTCGACTGGCACGGTTGGCAGCAACGTCAACGTCGCGGTGTGAGCCGCGCCACAATCAATTTGGCAACCGACAGACTGATTTGAAACGGCGGCGCAATGCGCCGCTTTCTGCGTGATTTGACCAACCGGAAATAGCCGCACAGCTCGGTAGAACCATCCACAGGGAAGCCCATGTCGCATGTTCTTTTGCTGGAAGTGCCGGGAGGCAACGATTTCAAGATCCTCGAGGAAGCAGTAAGACTGGGGCACGACGTCACGTTTTTCACCAGCGACCTCGAATTTTACCGATCACAGAAAAACGGCAATTCAACGGCGCTGGACTCTGCCTCGTCCATTGTTTCCGTCATGCCATTCACCTATGAATTGTTTGAGGAAAAGGTTCTGGCAATCCACGCCAGGACACCGTTTGATGCCGTCTTGTGCCTTATCGACATCCGCCTGATCGAGGCGAGCCGGATTGCGGAACGGCTCGGCCTTCCGTTTCTCAATGTGGCAACCGCCCGCCTGATGCGCGACAAGTACAACGTGCGCAAGCAGCTCGCGGAACACGGGATCCGGCAGCCGG
>CAIUKQ010000027.1 GCA_903899705.1 uncultured beta proteobacterium | reverse complement strand
CCCTCGAACCAGGCAAGGCCGGCACTGCAAGGGGTGCGTGAGTCGGCAAGGCGTTGAGCATCCCGCGCCCATTTTTCGGCGTCGTCGCGCTCGATGCCGGGCAGAAACGCGACAAAGCTGGCGCCGCGATCGTGTCCGACAACGCCGCCGAGCGCGCCGCTGGTTCGCGTCAGCGCGACACCAAAGGTGGAGAGCAGCGTGTCGCCCGCCGACATGCCTTCTGCGCGGTTGAATTCCGCAAGATTGGCGAGCGAGAGCATGACCATCGCGCCCAGCCCGACGCCCGATGGGTCACCGTCATGGCGGTTGCTGAGCATCATCTCCACGCGTTGCCGGAAGCCCCTTTCGTTGAGCGTGCCCGTGCCGGTGTCTTCATAAGCCTCTCGCATCAACCGCTCCGCGCGCGCCTCTTCGTGCGCCATTGAATCGCGCAGCTTTGCGCTCAGGGTGTTGATGGCGACAACGACACTCCCGATTTCGCGGGTTTGCGCGGGAACCGATATTTCGGGAAAGCGCCGCTCGCCGATTTCCGCCGCCGCCAGTTCAACCGCTTCAAGCGGCCGCAGGATGCCATTGAGAAGATGCGCAGCGGCAAACAGCGCCATGGCGAACAGGCCCGTAAGCCAGGCGAGGGTCCCCGTCGCGGTATTCCACAACTGCTGATAGGCGAACTCCGGATGCGCCTGCACCAGCACCCGGCCCAGCTGCTTCCAGCCCGAGGTCACCAGCGCCTGCCCCGTCGGCTCCTCAACCCGGAATGCGCTGCGAAACCACTCCGGAACGCCATTGCCGCCGGGGGCGAGGCTGCGGCTGACAATGGCCTTTCCGTCCACGCCGAGCAGCCGTATGGACCGGTAATAACCGCGATCGAAAACCGGTGAGATGATGGTCTCGGCCAGCACCTGATCAGGCGATGTGAGCAGGGTTCCTAATGACAGGGCCAGCGCCGTGGCGGTTTCGTTGGCATGGGCGTTGAGTTGCAGTTGCAGCGAACGCTGCGTGAAATGCACGTGGATCGCCTCCACGCCAACCAGCACCAGCATGAATATCACGGTGAGGCCGCCAAAGAGCAGGCGTCCGAGTTTCACAGCGTCGCCTCGCGATTCAGTCGATCGAGCAATGCGCGCCAGGCGCGAATCTGCTGCGGAGTGGTGCGTTGGCCGGTGGTGGTGAGCACGACATCCTCCTCGTTGAAGCTGTAGACCGGGGCGAGGTCCGTGCGCGCCGATGCGAGGCGCACCCTGTCGTCCAGATTATCCAGTATCAGGGGTTCGGCATCCGGACGCGGGTAGTAGGCCAGCACCATGTGCGCCTGCGCCGACCGGCCGGCACGTACATAGACCATTCGCAGGCGAGCCAGTGGCACGCCCAGTTCCTTCAACAGGAAATATTTGGCGATGGCGTAATCCTCGCAGTCGGCGCCGTTGCTGGCGACGGACTCGGCCGGTGTGGCCCAGTAGTCCTCAACGCGCCAGTGGACGATGTCGTCACTGTAAGGGACACGGTTGAGATAGGAGTTGATTCTTTGCAGCCCCTCGGCCGCGGGTACGGCATCGGATGAGGGCGTGCGCCGTGTTTCGTTGCGACCGAATTCTGTCCAAATGCCCAGCCTGCCACGGGCATCGGCGCCGAAGCGGGTCACCATGCTGGCAATCAGACCGTCGGTGACACTGCGGGTATAGCCGTAGTCCGCAGCGCAGGCCAGCGCCGTGGCGAAAAACCATAAGGCGGCAGTGGCACGCGGGCTATGGCTGCCTAATAACCTTTTGATAAACAAGATATTTTCAGGAAACATCGGTTTTCCGTGGTGCTTGACTCCGGCGTGGTCCGTCCAACCCCGTGTAAGGACCGCTGCGACGGCCATTGAAGCACTGGGCCGGCATTCCGATCAGCCGGCCAGAACACCAAAAGCAGTTCTGTTCATTGGTATCGTCCCGCAACGCGTTTCAGGCAATCATGGCGATGCCCTGAACTTCCACCAGCATGTCGGTTCGTGCCAGGCCATCGCAGGTGATGAGGGCGCTGGCCGGAAAGTTCTCCTTGAAGATTTCCCGACGAATGTCCGTGAATTGGTTGCCATAACGTGAATCGGTGATGAAGACCGTCATGGTGACCAGGTCCTTGAGGCCAGCCCCTGCCTCCTTCAGCGTCTTCTCTATATTCCGGAATGTCTGCCGGGTCTGCGCATCGAAATCCCCGGCGAGTGACTTGCCGGTGTCATCCACCTGCCCGCCGTGGCCGGCCACAAAAATCATTTTTCCGCCAGTGACGATGACCGCCGGGGAAAACGCGCGCATTTTTTCCCAGGTCCCGGCGATGAAGTTTTTTTGCATGAAGTTGTTCTCCGTTTTCGATGATCTGCAAAGCTTAACGGTTTTGACACTTTGGGATGTCGGCTGGCAATCTCACGGGATGGTGGACGTGTCCGGAACATTGCACGCGTCACGGCGAGCTGATGCATACTTCCGGACGACACAATTTTCCGCAGCGAGGAATTCATGGCCGACAAAATCAGAGTTCACGACCCCAGGGGGTATCCGCCCAAGGTGACGGGCAAGCGACTGGCGCCCCGGCTGGAAACGCTGGAGGGCAAGAACGTGTTCCTGGTGGATTGTCTTTTCGACAATTCCGAAGTGTTCATGAACGAGCTTAGCGACTGGTTCGCCAAGCACTTTCCAAAGGTCAATATATCCATCATCAAGCCGCGCCAGAGCTGGGTCGACGATCCGGAGATGCGCGCCAAGGTTGCCGCCAACGGAGACGCCGCCATACTCGGCGTTGGTTTATGAAGCACCTGCACCCCGACGGTCGTCGGGCTTGCCATGTCGCTGGAAGAGGCCGGGATTCCGACGATCGCCGTTCACACACATGTGTTCTCCCGTTTGGCGAAGGCCACCGCGCTTGCCAACGGCATGCCCACCACGCGACAAGCCTTTGTCCCGCAACCGGTGGTGGATCGGACCGCCGCGCACCTGCGCGCCTACATCGAAGGCGTTGATCCGGTCTCCAAACGGCCGTTCATGCAGGAGATCATCGAAGGTTTGACCGGTCCCCTGAGCAGCGAGGACCTCAAGGGCATGTCCTTTGACCGTTCGCGTGCCAAGCTGCTGGAGCCCGACACCGAAGATAATCTGCACAAACTGTTCCAGGAAAACTACTGGACCGACAACCTGCCCATCGTACTGCCGACGGAAGAGCGGGTTGCGGCGATGCTCAAAGGGACCAGCCATTCTCCTGACAAGGTCGTCGGACGCCTTCGGCCGGCCGAGTTCCGCGAATTCTGGGAATTGACCGTCGAGAAGGTCGCCGTGAACGCGGTGATGGCGGGCGCGCGGCCGCAATACCTGCCGGTGATTCTGGCGATGGCGGCAAGCGGCACCACCGCACGGTCCTCAAGCACCACCTCGTTTGCCGGCATCGGCGTGGTCAACGGGCCGATTCGCAACGAGATCGGCATGAATGCCGGCATCGGCGCGATGGGGCCGTTCAATCATGCCAACGCCACCATCGGCCGTGCGTGGAACCTGCTCTCACAGAACCTGCAGGGCGGATCCACGCCCAATGAGAGTTACATGGGCACGCTGGGCAACTGGTACAGCTACAGCGCCACATTCCCGGAGAATGAGGAACGAAGCCCATGGGAGCCGCTGCACACGCGCTACGGGTTCAAGAAGACCGACAGTGCCGTGACGCTGTTTCGTGGCGGCCGCTACACGCAGGCGGGCTTCGGTCCGCGCGAGACCTGGAAGGAAAAATTCAAGCGGGTATTTGCCGCCTGTTCTCCGCGCCAGTCGCCCCTCTTGGTGATGGACCCCATCGTTGCGCGCCTCTTCACCGACCTCGGATTCAACAGCAAGGAAAAGCTGATTGCCTGGATCGAGGAGAACGCCACCCTCCCCGCCCGCGAGTACTGGGACGACCAATGGGTGCAGACGCTGCTCAAACCACTCGCGGTCTCGGGTGTCGAGCCCTATGCCACGAACCTGAAGGCGGCGCCGGACAAGGAACTTCCAATGTTCCGCGCCGAGGAAATCAACATCGTGGTGACCGGCGGTGAAACACAGGGTGCGTGGAAGATTTACGAAGGCACGCGCAGCAACAACGGGACGGTGTCGATTGACGCCTGGCGATAGCAGGCGTCAGGGGATGAATCTCACCATGGGTTCCGCAATGATTTGAAGGCTGATGGCCGTGTAGGCCATCATCAACGCCGTCAGTGGCATGCAGGCGAGAATGGCCGTCCGGGTGTCGTGGCAGAGGTTGAGTGATGCGCGGTGTGCGAGCCAGACGGACATCAGGTGCCCTGTGATGATGGCGCACAGCGCCACCGTCCATGTGGTGCCGGGCTGGATGAGCGTGCCATTGATTCGGTGAGCTGCCGTGCCCAAGATGTCCCAGCCCGCCCCCAGCGGATCCGAGAGCAGCGGTATCAAATTCTGTCCTTGTATGACCAGGGCGGAAAAATTGTGCGCAACAGCGTACGCGACGGCGATGGGCACCAGCGCCGGCGCGATCACACGGGCGACGGTCGTCACACTTGCCCGTCTTCCGAATATCGCAGCCGCCATGCCACAGGCGGCAAGATAGGCGAAGAGGAATACCAGCCAAACCAGTAAGAGGCCCATGCTCCCTGCAAAGTAGCCGTTGGCGTCCATGACGCCGGAAAACTGTCCGCGCAGCGTCTGTTCGAGTGAAGCCCACGCCTCTCCCGCCAGGATGCCGTCAAACAGGACGATGGCAAGCATGGCGAGAATGAAGGCAACTATGGCCATCGATGCCGGCACGGATTCGACCAGGCGATTTCCATGCGGTCGGATCACTAGCGTTTTTCCGTCTGTCGCGAGACTCAGCGGTGCGAATCGTCCAAGGATTTCAAAGTAGATGGCAAACACATCGCCGTTCTGCTGCCAGGTTTTGCGGCCGAACCAGAACATTCCGGAGAGTGTGATGCCCGTCCACAGGACGGCTGCGTAACCGAGTCGGCTGGGGACGGCAGCCAGCGGATAGATCACTTCGCATGCCCCCCATAACAGCAGCAGGGCGACCGCGGGCCAGGCGCTCAGTTTTTGCGGCCATGGCCGGTTCAGCAATGCCTTGCAGCCAGCACGCCTGCCAAGATATCCAAGAGCGTCGAATAAGGCGCGCCAGGGATCAAGCGCAGGCCATACATTGCCGATGAATGCAGCCACCATGGAACCGCCGACCCACCATGCGATCCATACCGCGGAGGGTGCAAGATTCATCATCGGGTTGGCCGTGCCGCGAAAGGCGGCCACGAGGATCAGGAAATAGACAACTACCGAAAGCGGCTGAAAAATCTTGCGAAGCATCGGAAAAAGGGTTCCCGTAGCAATGACGAGGCTGCGTGGAGCTTTGGCCGGCCGGTTCCGTGAAATCCAGGCGAACACGGCCACCACCACAAACGAGAGGCCCACCGCAAGCACCGCGCCTGCGATGAAATAGCCCAGTGGCACCGGCAGATCATGGCGCTCGTCAAATGCATGCGCCCAGACGGGGCTGGTGGCCGTCAGCCAGCCGGCGGCCACCAGCCCCGCGAGTTGCAAACCGGCGGACCGCCGATGGCGGCCTGCGTCTGGCGCTGTCGCTGGAATGTTGCCCCGCGCTATTTGGCTGCCGCAGACCAATTCGCAATGGCGCGGGCGGTCCCGGTGAGTTCCAGGATGTGCATGCCGGAGTTGGCGCGATCGACGATATAGATATACCCGCGATCATCCACGTCGACGTTATTGGTTTGGATGGCACGGCGTTTGGAGGCTTCGGTGACCGGCATGTTCGCGCCCAGCCCGGCCGGTGTTTCCAGCACCACGGTGTTCTTGTTCAAAGCCGGCACAAAAGAAGCGATTTCTTTCGGATTGAAGGGGTCACGCACATCGACCGCGCGAACTCCGGCGTTGAAGTAGGCAAAGAACATGATGCGCTTGTAGTACAGCGGGGTCATGTTTTCATTGGAAGAATGGGTGCCAAAGCGTCCGCCCTTGGTGCAGAAGTTGCCGCTTTTTTCCGGAACGCTGAAGTTGGAAACGCCAAAGGGCTTGGTATCGACGGTCACGTCGACAAACCAGGATTGCTGCATGCCTTCCATGCATTCCTTCTGGATGGCCTCGTCGGTGATAACCACGATGTCGCGTTTCTTCCCGAGCAGGGATTTTGCGAATCCGGGGACTTCGACGCCCATCATCGGAAATACCGTGTGGGCGCCGTGCATGGACGGCATGTCCAGGCGAGACACCTGTGGCGCAAGCAGGTTCTCTACGGTCGGCTCTGCGGCGCCTTTGAGGAGCTTTTCACGATCAACGATCTGCAGCACGCCATCGGTGTTGGTGCCGTAGCCGAAATACACGCGATTGCCCTTCGGTCCGGTGGAGATTGCGCCGTGCAGGTTGATGGGCGCGGCGCCGGTGGCGCCGGGCTGCTGGCCGGCCAGACCGAAATTGCGGATGAAAACCGGTTTCGCGGGATCTGACAGGTCATAGATCTGTGTCATGCGGCTCACCCGCCATGCCGGATCACCGGACACCAGATAGGCGATGCCGGTATCGCATTCCCAGAAATTCTTGTGGGTGCCCTTGAGCCCGCGCACGATGGTGGTGAGGATGGACGGTTTGGCCGGGTCGGTGACATCCCATATCTCGTGGGCCTGGTTGCCAAAGACCCGCAGCAGATAAAACTTGTTCTTGTCGCCTTTGGGTAACTCAGCGCCGCTGCAGACGCGTGCCATCTGCGCGCCGCCCGCCTCCGCCTTGCCTTCTTCGCCGGGGATGTGCGCAAGATAGCGCGGTGCCTTCGGATCGGTGACGTCGATGATCGACGTCCCGTTGTCTTCCATTTTTCCGGTCAGGGAATTGAGCTTGTTGTCGCCGTGATGTCCGACATAGGCGATCCAGCGATTGCCCTGCTTGTGAATCACCGGCTGGTAGGCTGTGCGCGCCTGCAAGTCGTTGTAACCGACCAGGTGCATGTTCTTTCCTTCATTCCTGCCGCCCTCCTGGGCATGCAGGGCGCTTGAGCCGAGCAATATGGAAATCAGAATCCCGGTACGCAGACTGTTGTAACCCATCATTTGTTTGCTCCTCGAATTGGACCGTCTTGACATCGCAAAGCGATGTCCCTGTCTCCCAGCGGGAATATAACGCCGCGCCGGGAATCGGGTTCGAACCCGCCCTTGAGCGGACCGGATTACTCTACAGCCAGTTTCAATCGGCAGGAATTCCCATGAGCGAAATGGCCTCACAAATCTTCGGAAGCTTTGATTACGTCATCGTGGGCGCAGGCTCGGCCGGATGCGTGCTGGCCAACCGGCTGACCCGCGATGCGTCAATCAGGGTCTTGTTGCTTGAAGCGGGCGGTGAGGACCGGAATTGGTGGATCAAGGTGCCGGTGGGCATGCCCCGCCTGCTCGGCAACAGGGAGGTGGACTGGTGCTACCAGAGCGAACCCGAGCCCTACGCCGATAACCGCATCACACCGGTGCCGCGCGGCAAAACCCTGGGGGGGTCCTCTTCGATCAATTCGCTTTGCTACGTGCGGGGTCATCGTCTCGACTACGACGGCTGGCGCGATCTGGGGAATCCCGGCTGGTCGTGGGAGGACGTGCTGCCTTTCTTTCGCAGTCTGGAAACCCATCCGCGCGGCGCAAGCGACGTGCATGGCAGCGACGGCGAACTGTGCGTGACAGACAACCCGCTGCGCTGGGACGTCGTTGAAGCCTGGAAGCGCGCGGCCATCGAATTCGGCATTCCGGAAAACGCGGATCAGAACGCCGGCGAGAATGATGGCCTGGCCTATTTTCAGGGCACCATCCGCAATGGCAGACGTTCGTCGGCCTCGGAGGCCTTCCTGCATCCGATCAGGCGTCGATCCAACCTTCAGGTAGCGACTCATGCCCATGTCACCGGACTCCGGTTTGAGGGAAAGCGCGTCACCGGCGTCGAATTCGTTCAGAACGGAACGGCAAAACATGCCCTTGCGCAATGTGAAGTGCTGCTCGCGGCCGGGGCCATCGGGTCGCCGCAATTGATGGAGCTCTCCGGTGTCGGGCAAGGGGCTCTTCTGCAAAAGCTGGGTATTGCGGTGCGACACGATCTGCCCGGTGTCGGCGAGAACATGCAGGATCACTGGCAGTTGCGCTGCTCCTATCGGGTGAAGAACACTGTGACGATGAACGAATGGGTGGGCAATCCTCTGCGCCGATATGCGATGGGCGCCTGGTACCTGCTCGCGGGTCGCGGGCCGATGGCTTTCCAGACGCCGCAGTTGTGCGCATTTACTCGGAGCGACCCCGCGCAGGCCATGGCCAATCTGCAGTATCACGTCTCACCCGCGAGCGCCGACCGTTTCGGAGGACCGCTTCACGGCTTCCCCGGGATGTCGTGCGGCATTGCGGTGGTGCGTCCGCAAAGCGTGGGCCATTGCCATGTCAAAAGTGCCGATCCATTCGCGCACCCAGCCATCCTGCACAACTTTCTAGAAAGCGAGGAGGCGCGTCGCGTCGCAGTGGATTCGATTCGCCTCACCCGGAAAATCGTCGGGGGTCGCGCGCTTGCACCCTTCGCCCCGGAGGAGATCT
>CAIUKQ010000026.1 GCA_903899705.1 uncultured beta proteobacterium | reverse complement strand
TCCCGTAGGAGTCTGGGCCGTGTCTCAGTCCCAGTGTGGCTGATCATCCTCTCAGACCAGCTACGGATCGTCGCCTTGGTGGGCTTTTACCCCGCCAACTAGCTAATCCGACATCGGCCACTCCAATAGTGCAAGGCCTTGCGGTCCCCTGCTTTCTCCCTCAGGACGTATGCGGTATTAGCCTCGATTTCTCGAGGTTATCCCCCGCTACTGGATATGTTCCGATGTATTACTCACCCGTTCGCCACTCTACTCAGGAGTTGCCCCCCTTTCGCGTTCGACTTGCATGTGTAAGGCATGCCGCCAGCGTTCAATCTGAGCCAGGATCAAACTCTTCAGTTCAATCCATCTTCAATCGTAAAACGATTGTCGCCATCAGCACAGCTCGCGCCGCACTAATGACTTACTCACTCAAAGTCATCGCAAGGTCTTACTTGCTTGACTTGTTACACTGACTTAGTGTGAGCTTAGGGTCATTGCATTTGTAATTAACGGCACTTGCGTACCGCTTGCATCACCCAGCGCCCACACCTATCGGCTGTTCAATTGTTAAAGAGCTTTGGTTGCGGGGGACAGGACTCAACCTGTCTCCTCCGGATTTTCAGTCTGACGCACTGTCAGTCTGTTCCGCCTCGCTTCCAATTTCGTTCTGCGTTGTTTTGCAGGGCGCGAAGTATTACACAACTATTGCAGAAATCAACACCTTATCTAAAAATAATTTCATACCGCTTGAAATCGGATTGCAATTGAATATCTTGGTACTGGAATACTGCTGCATCGACACGCCTTCATGCGCACGCAAAGGGATCAGGCAACCCTCGACGTACATCGATTGAGCGCTTCGCCTATGCAATTGCCGGAGTGGTATCCGAAAGTGGTCGCCTTGCCCAATCCACCGGTGTAACCGGCCACCGGTCCGCCTTCGTGCCCGCCCGTTGTGGAACCCGCAGCATACAAACCCTCGATCACGCCACCGGCAATGTGTTCAACACGACACTGTCCATCAATTGCGATGCCGCCCATCGTGTAGGTGATTCCCGCACACAGCGGCACCGCGAAGAACGGTGGGGCCATGATCGCTTGCGCTCTATTGACAGGGTTGTCGGTCCGAGGCGGGTCAAGTGATTCCAGGTTGCCGGCTTCGACAGCGAAATTGTATGCCTTCACGGTTGCTGACAGTGCCTCTGCAGGCAAGCAGCACAGCCGGGCAAGCCCTTGCAGGGTGTCGCTGCAATGAATCGTTGCGCCTCCCTTTTCAAGCAGGGAATTTGCGGGTCTCTGCCCCTCCTTACCCGCAGTCTCCCAGATTCGATGATCAAAGACCGCGATTGTTCCGAGGGGATCTTCCTGTGCCGCTATTGCATTGGCCATGAAGACACCACCCAGGCCTTCATTGGCGAAACGCTTTCCCGCGCGGGTGACGGCAATGCCCGCGCACATCGGGTGGTCGACCACGGGATAAGGCCACAAGGCCGGCTTGTTCATGGCATCAATCGATTGAACATGGCCGTAAAACCGATCGGTGCCGCGCAACTGCGCTCCCACGGCTTCGGCCATCAACAACCCGTCACCCCGCCCGGTTTTTGCATTCCGCTGCAACAGCCGCTCGGGGGCCGGCGTGATGAATCGCCTGAGCAAATCCAGATTGGCCTGAAATCCACCATCCGCGAGAAGCACGGCGCGTGCGTCAACACGCACGGTCTCGCCGCCCCGGGTGGCAATGACGCCGGTGCATCGACGGTTCTCAACAACGAGTTCGCGCGCAGCAACTCCTCTCATCAATGTGCCGCCGCGCTCCACCAGCCTGGCCCCCAATCGAAACACCATGACGTCGCCGCCGCGGCCGGTCCAGTTGAGTCCCATGCGATTGGGCACGGGAGGCGCGAGCATCACGCGCTGCCCGCCCTGCCACCCGCCCTTGATGAGTCGAACCCCCTGTTTCTCCAGCCAACGGACTGCGACTCCGGCATTCATTGCAAAGGCGTTGGCGAGTTCCGGAACGGCGAAGCTGCGCGTATGACGATCTATGGCGCGGCGCAAATCGGCGGGGTCTCCGAGGATGTATTCAAAAGCGCAATTGACAAATCCCATCGAGAACCGGGAATTGCAGTGATAACGCTCTTCCGGCCCGCGCTCAAGGAGCGCCACTTTCAAGCCCAGCTCAGCGCAGCGATTGGCGCAGCCCAACCCCGCGAGGCCGCCGCCAACAACGACGACATCAAAATCAAACTCTGTCATCACTTGCGCCAGCGCAACTTCATGCCGACTTTATTGGGGCATCAAGGTGTCGGCAACCAGTGCCAGAACTTCGCGCAGGCAGCGCATCACCATGTAGGCAAACCAGCCGATGCCAATTCCCGCAACAGCACATATCCAGCTGCCGCCGCTGAACGCGCCCCAGACACCATACGCGGCGATCAGCAGCCCGGCCGCCCAGGCGAGCATGTTCCCGTTGCGCAAAAAGTACTTGATGGTTGGATAGGGGTCGGTATCAGCCATGGTCTTCTCCTCCTTGAAAATCAGTTTGTCTGGCCCAGAAAGCGCCGGGCATTGCCGGAAAACAACAGGCCCTCGGTGGCTGCATCAATCCCCGCGCTGCGGATGAATTTGACCGGGTCCGGGTCGCCCATCGCGAACGGAAAGTCGCTGCCGGCCACCACCTGGGTCGCTCCAAATGTCTGGATGATGTTTTTCAGCGCATTCGGGTCAAAGACGATGCTGTCGTAGTAGAAACGCCTCGCATACGAGATGGGTTTTTCGGGAAGGGCTTCACGCAATTTGGGCAGAATGTCCCAGGCCCGGTTCAGGCGCGCAATCAGAAACGACAGAACGCCACCACCGTGACTCCATGCCATGCGAAGGTCCGGGTGCCGTACCGCAATTCCCCCAGTAATCATACCGGCCGCAGCAAGGCCGATTTCGCCCGGGAAGCACATCGCCTGCTCGGATACCGGCCCAACGATCCGGTCCATTCCGACGGGCCGCAACGCGTGAACGAATATCGCCGCACCAAGTTTTTCAGCTTCGGCGAAAAACGGTTCAAACCGCGCGTCACCGATGGCGACATCGTTCACATGGCTTGCGATCTCTATTCCGGGAAATTTAAGATCTTTCATCACATATTCAAGTTCGCGGATCGCGAGATCGACATCCTGCAGGGGCACGCATCCAAGACCCATGAAGCGTGACGGGTGGCGCGAGACCATTCGGGCGATTTCGTCGTTGAGAAACCGGTTCAGAACCTGCGCATCCCCGGCAGGCAGCCAATAGGACAGGAGCTCCGGCATCGGAGAGAGGCATTGCAGGAGCACTTCGCGCGCCTCCATGTCCTTCAGGCGATCCTCATTGGTCCAGCAGCTCTGATGCACCGTCCGGTAGTTCTTGCCCTGGATTATCACGTGGCAGTGGCAGGGCTCGGCTGGTGCCATTGAAGGCCAGGCTATATCCCTTGCAGTGCCTGTATAGACCGGGAATTTCTCCGGAACAATGTGTGTATGAATGTCAATCGCCTGCGCATTGCTCATGGTTGTTTTCCGTTTTTTCCCTGGTTTGGAACGTCAATGCAGGCAGCGAATCACCCGCCGCCAAAACTCCCTGCGATGCCCATTAGCGGCCTTTGAAAACCGGCGTCCGCTTTTCCATGAATGCGGCACTCGCTTCCTCGTGATCCTCGCTTTCGCCCGCGGCTTCAATCAACCCTTCGACGGCATTCATGTCCCGCCGGCTCTCATCGCGCCCCGATTCAACTATCGAGCGCTTCGCAGACGCCACGGCCAACGGTGCATTGGCCGCGATGATGCCGCAGTACTCGTCGAGCACAGCATCCAGGTCGTCGGGCTTTGTCACGCGCTGCACGAAACCGATTCGTAGCGCTTCGGCGGCATCAAACTGGCGGGCGCTGAAAAATATGTCCGCCGCGTTGGCCGGCCCGATCAGCGCGACAAATTTCTGTATGCCCGGAAAGGCATAGCCCAGCCCCATCCGCGCCGCCGGCATCCGGAATTGCGCATCATCGGAACAGATTCTGATGTCACATCCTGCCGCAATACCAAGACCCCCGCCCATGCAAAAACCGCGGATCTTCGCAATCACCGGTTTTTCGCAACGGGAAGGCGCCCCATAGGCGGTCACAAGGGCGCGGTTGTAGGCTTGCTGCATGCCTTCTTCCTCGCGGTTCTGCTGAAACTGAGAAATGTCCGCGCCGGAAACGAACGCCTTGTCACCGTCACCGGCAAGCACGATGACCCGCACGTCCCGGTCAGCGTCAAGTTCATGGAGTCGCTCGGGAAATTCATGCCACATCGCGTAAGTCATCGCATTGTGGCGTGCCACATTCGAGAACAGAATCGAACCCACTGCCCCTTCGCGTCGGACGATGAGTTCGCCCATGTCACACCACCTTTGCGGAATGGAAGTCCGCTATTTCCGCTGAGGAATAACCCATCTCGGCGAGTATTTCGTCGGTGTGCTCGCCCTGCTCCGGCGTGGCCCGCACCATGGACGACGGCGTGCGCGACAGCTTCACCGCCTGGTTCACCACCTTGAATTCGCCCAGCGTAGGATGTTTGACCGTCGCCGCGGCCTGCAGGTGCTGCACCTGAGGATCTGCGAACACTTGGTCCATCTTGTAAATGGGGCCACAAGGTATGTCGGCGGCCAGCAGTTGTTCAGTCCATTCTGCGGCGGTCTTTTTCTTGAACAGTTCATTCAACTGAGCATTCAGCTCCTTGCGGTTTTTCGACCGCTCGGCGGGCCCCTTGAATTGGGGATCCGCCGCCAACTCCTCCCTGCCCAGCCCTTTGCACAGCCGCACCCACATGGCCTGCCCCAGGGAATTGATATTGATGTAACCATCGCTCGTCGTGTAGGCGGAGGTTGGCATGCCGACCGGATGGTCATTGCCGACCTGGCCGGGAATCTCCCCCTTCATCAGGTATCGAGCCGCCTGAAAATCAAGCAGGGCTATCTGGGCCTGCAACAGGCTGGACTGAACCCATTGGCCCTCTCCGGAGGATTGCCGTTCCAGCAATGCCGTCATCACGCCGATACAGGCAAAAAAGCCGGCAGTCATGTCGGCCACCGCCGCCCCGGCTCGCATCGGGCCTTCCCCGGGCTTTCCCGTGACCATCATCAGGCCGCCCATGCCCTGCGCGATCTGGTCAAACCCCGGGCGAGTTGCATACGGGCCATCCTGCCCGAAGCCTGAGATGCTGGCGAGCACGATGCCCTTGTTCACCTTCTTCAGCGATTCGTAATCGATGCCGAGCCGGTTCTTCACGTCGGGTCGATAGTTCTCGGCCACCACGTCGGCAGTTTTCACCATCTTCATGAAAATCGCCAAACCGCGGGGATCTTTGAGATTCAGGGTCATCGAACGCTTGTTACGGTGGAGATTCTGCATGTCAAAGCCATGCCTGTCGCCCGTCATCCCATCGTTGCGTTCGGCCTCGGGTGGCGTTTCAATCTTGATGACATCCGCGCCGAAATCGGCGAATTGCTTCACGCAGGTGGGGCCGGCGCGCACCCGCGTCAGATCAAGGACGCGAAAGCGGGACAGCGCAGAAGAGGCGGGTATATGCGGCATGGGTGACTCGGCTGAAAAATTGGAAATACGAATGGGAATGATCGGCTTTGATCCGCAGAAATTGCAAACTGCAGAGCCTGCTCAATTGTAGCGCAGCCCCCCGGTTTACGAGGGAAGCGGCCTATCGATCCCCCTGCTGCTATGCTGGCGCACAAACTGATTTGGACAAGGGGGTTCGCGCAGAAGACCAGACCTCAGACCAGAAGGGCCTGGTGCTTTTTCGCACACGGCGGTCCCGAGGTCGTAAGGCTCGAAACGCTGGACATTCCCGTGCTCAAGGATGGACAACTGCTGGTCAAGGTGGTCGCATCAAGCGTGAACCCCATGGACTGGCGCCTGCGCACCAGCCTGGCGGCAAAGGTGGTTTATCCGCGCATACCGTGATTGACCGCAACCGGGATGACTTCGCCCTCGCCGCTGGTAAATGCGATGTGGTTTTCGACACGGTGGGTGGCGACATGCACCGCCGGTCCTTTGAAGTTCTCAACCCAGGCCGACCGCTTGTCTACATCAACGCCGACCCCGTCTCACCTTCGCCTCTGCGCGCGGATATCCGTGTCGTCCACGCGAACTTGCAATCCAGCACCGAAATCCTCTCCGCCCTCATGGGCCTTGGTACCAGGGGCGTGTTTCGGTCCCAGATCGGCAATGTGTTTGACTTCGATTCGGCGCCTGCTGCCTATGCCCAAAGCGAGTCGCGACGCTCAAAAGGGAAGAATGTGCTCGTCATGTCGCCCCCGCGATCCTGACCAGAGACATTCAAATCGCGCCGCGGGTTCGCAGGGCCTCGATCTCATCGTCCGTATAGCCGGTCTCCGCCAGCACCTCGTCGGTGTGTTCCCCCAATTCCGGGGTCGCGCGCACGATGGCTGCGGGGGTGCGCGACAGGCCCACTGGCTGCGCCAGAATTTCTATCCGCCCCAGCCGGGGATGTTGCACGGGCGCCGCCGCTTTCAGGTGCCTGACTTGCGGATCGGCGAACACTTCGTCCATCCTGTAAATCGGCCCGCAGGGCACGCCTGCCGCATTGAGCAGTTCGTTCCATTCGGAGGAGTTTTTGGAGGCAAGAATTTCATTGAGCACATCCTTCAACTGCTCGCGGTTCTGGGAGCGCAGCGCCGCCGTGGCAAATTCGGCGCGCGTTGCAAGTTCCGACCGGCCCAGTGCGTCGCACAGCCGCGGCCACAATCTCCCGGGGGATGTAATATTGAGATAACCATCACGGGTGCGATAGGCGGAGGCGGGCATGAACGTCGGATGGTCGTTACCCGCCTGGCCGGCAACCTCGCCCTCCATGAGGAACCGGGCGGCCTGAAAATCCATAAGCGCGATCTGCGACTGAAGCAGACTGGCCTGCACCCATTGCCCCCGGCCCGATTGCTCGCGCTCGTAAAGCGCGGTGAGGATGCCAATGGTGGCCAGAAATCCCGCAGTCATGTCGGCGACTGCCGCACCTGCACGCATCGGACCTTCACCGGGCTTACCGGTAACCATCATCAACCCGCCCATGCCCTGCGCGATCGGGTCAAGGCCGGCTCGGTTGGAATAGGGGCCGTCCTGGCCGAATCCTGAAATACTGGCCAGAATGATTCGCGGATTGACCTTCGATAAAGCACTGTAATCAATGCCCAGTCGCGCCTTCACATCGGGCCGGTAGTTTTCAATGACGATATCCGCGCGTAGCACCATTCGCATGAATGCATCAAGACCCTCGGGCTTCTTCAGATTGAGGGTCATGGAGCGCTTGTTGCGGTGCAGATTCTGAAAGTCCGATCCATCCCTTTCACCGGTAATGCCGTCACCCCCTTCGACGGGTTCCTCGATCTTAATGACGTCGGCGCCGAAATCGGCGAATTGCCGGGCGCAGGTGGGGCCGGCACGCGCACGAGTCAGATCGAGGACAACCAGTTGATTGAGCGCTGCAGAAGCGGGGATATGGGGCATGTTCAGGGCGGGTGAATTAACGGAGGGCAAGCATACATTGGCAGGGCCATTGCGTCGGAAGCTTGGAAACGATGCGATATGAATCCCGGGAACTGGGTAGACTGACACAAGTGAGTCAACTGATACAAATGAGGCCGTAGAGTCCGCGATAGATTTGCATGAAACCGCAAAGGAGACGTCCATGAAATCACTGCCCGGAAAATTTACTTGCTTCTACCTGCTTGGTTCGGCCCTGATGGTCGCCGCGTCGGCAGTCCAATCCCAAGCCTGGCCCGCAAAACCGATACGCATACTCAACCCCTTTCCGGCCGGCGGCGGCACAGATACCTTTGTGCGGCCTTATGCGGTAAAGATGTCCCAGGCCTTCGGCCAGCAATTTATTGTTGAAAACCAGGGAGGCGCCGGAGGCACGGTCGGCGCACGCAATGCAGCACGCATGGCCGGCGATGGGTACACCCTGCTTTCCGGAGCCGTTCACCACACGATTGCAGAGAGTTTCTATCCAAACCGCGGCTACGTTCTTGAAAAGGACTTCGCGCCGATAACCATGCTGTCATCGGTACCGAATGTCGTGGTGGTGCACCCGAAACATCCCTTCAAGAATCTTGCCGAGTTGATCGCTTTTGCCAAAGCCAATCCGGGCAAACTCAATTTCGGTTCGGCGGGCCCGGGCACTTCACATCACCTTGCGGGCGAATTGTTTGCGACACTAACCGGAACACAACTGGTCCACGTCCCCTATCAGGGGGCCGGCCCGATGATGCTTGGCCTTGTATCCGGTGTCATTGACATGGCGTTTGATGCCATGGGCACATCGGCTAATCAGATCAAGGGCGGCAAGATTCGTCCACTCGCTTTGGCGGCCAGTCAGCGCTCGCCTGTTCTGCCGGAAGTGCCAACAACCTCGGAAGCGGGTTTGCCCACATTTCAGGTCAGCACCTGGTACGGCATGTGGTCGGTGAGTGGCACGCCGCAACCCGTGATAGGCCGGTTGCACGCGGAAACGACAAAATTTTTGCAGCAGCCGGACATCAAGGACATTTGGGCGTCCCAAGGCGCCGATGCTGGGGGACAGGCGCCCGAACAATTTGCCGCCATGATCCACTCGGAAATCGCCAAATGGGCCAAAGTGGTCAAGGACGGCAACATCAAACTCGCCGATTAGCGCTCATTCCTGCGGAGGGATCTTTGCGTCCCGCACGACTCGCGCATAGGTGGTCGCATCGGCCTGATAACGGGCGTTGAATTCCTTGGGGGTGTTGCCGATGCCGTCAAACCCCTGCTTTGCGAAGCGCTCGCGAATATCCGGCAGCGCGACGACTTTGGCGACTTCGCCCTGAAACCGCGCCATGACTTCCGCTGGAACGCCCGCTGGAACGAACAGACGCATCCAGCTACCGGTATCGAATCCAGCCACGCCGTTCTCGGACATGGTGGGTACATCGGGCAATAGCGCGGAACGACGGTTGCCGGTGACACCCAGGGGCTGCAACCTTCCACCCTGAATGTGGTTGATGACGCTGATCACGGCCACCTGGCCCATTTGCACTTCGCCCGAGATCATCGCCGCAACCTGCGGCGCATCACCCTTGTAAGGAATGTGGACGAAATCAGTCTTCAGCGCGAGATTCAGCATCTCTATCAACAGATGCGTCGAGGTGCCGGTCCCGGTGGTTCCGTAGCTGATGCTGCCGCGTTTGGCCCTTTCGATTTCGATCAATTGCGCAAAGCTGCCTGCGCCCACTTGGGGATTGACGGCAAGCACCAGGGAATGCGCCGTAATCTGGGTCAAAGGCACCAGATCCCGCGGATCGTATGGCAGCTTGCGATAGGTGCTGGGCGTCACCGCAAGCGCAATTGTCGCGAGCAGCGTGGTGTGTCCGTCGGGCGCCGACTTGGCCACCATGTCGGCGGCGATAATGCCGCCCGCCCCGGGATGGTTCTCCACCACAACCACCTGCTTCCACGCGTCTGACAGCTTTGCGCTGACCATCCGACCGACGGTATCCACCGCTCCGCCCGGCGCAAACGGGATGATGATCCGAACGGGTTTTACGGGAAAGGTCTGTGCGTGCGCGGCGGTTGCCATTGCGAGCACCGCGAAAATGGCGGTGCTGGAAAAACAAGTTGAATTCATCAACGCTCTCCTCGCGCGCCGTTCAATTGCCGGCGGACCCGCGAAGCGGATGCTGAATTGAGCTTTCACTGGTACGCATTTCCGGCTGAAGCGCGAACCAATGGATATCCGCTAATCCTTCACCTGGACAAGCTGGACAATCTGCCCGCCGGATTTCTCATCTCTCTCCAGGCGTAAAAGCTTGCGTTTCTCAGCCTCCTCCAGAAGCTCGGAGAAAGCGCGAAAGCCGTAATACGATTCGTTGAAACCGGGTTGGCGGCGCTTCAATGCCTGCTTGACCATGGACCCCCACACCTTTTCCCCTTCACCACGCTCGGCTATCAGCGCCTCGACGGTTTCAATGACAAGGTCCAGGGCGGCCTGCTGCTTGTCCTCGCCCGCAGTGGGTGGCTCTTTGGCGGGTGCGGCTGCGCGCTTCTCGGTTCGCTTCTTTGCCGCGCGCCGTTTGGCTTCGTCCTCGCGCACCAGATCATCGTAAAAAATGAATTCGTCGCAGTTGGAAATGAGCAGGTCCGAGGTCGAATTCTTTACACCGACACCGATGACCGTCTTCGCGTTTTCCCGCAGCTTGGAGACCAGCGGCGAAAAGTCCGAATCGCCACTGATGATGACAAACGTGTCCACGTGGGCCTTGGTGTAACAAAGATCGAGTGCATCGACCGCCATGCGGATGTCGGCAGAATTCTTGCCCGATTGGCGCAGGTGCGGAATCTCGATCAATTCGAAACTTCCGGCATGCATGTCATTCTTGAATTCCTTGTAACGCTCCCAGTCGCAATAGGCCTTTTTCACTACGATTGAACCCTTGAGCAAAAGGCGTTCGAGCACTTTTTCAATGTCAAACTTTGCGTATTTCGCATCGCGCACACCGAGGGCGACGTTTTCAAAATCGCAAAATAGCGCCATGCTGCGGGTGTCGGGCTGTGTGGCCATCGAAGGCTTCCGTTGAGGATTGAATTTCGATCCTAGCACGCGCTTCAGTCATCAAGCGCCGCATTCAGGCGCCGCCTTAGTCACGGGATCGGCAAAGGACCAACCGCCAAAAAAGACCGTCGCACACCCAAGCACCGCGTCGGATATCAGACGATATTGAGATGCTCGATCCCCGCGTTGGGATCGCGGTCCTTCGATGCCTTGGAATTGAGTTTGATCATCAGGCGAAGATCATTCACCGAGTCGGCATTGCGCAAACCGTCCTCGTAGCTGATCTTACCCTCTTCGTACAAGTCGAAAAGATGCTGGTCAAAGGTCTGCATCCCCAATTCCCGGGAGGCTTTCATGACCGATTTAATCTCGGTGACCTGACCCTCAAAAATAAAATCCTGAATGAGCGGCGAGTTGAGCATGATTTCCACGGCCGCGGCCCGTCCCTTGCCTTCCTTGAGCGGAATCAGGCGCTGCGCGATCAATGCTTTCAGGTTGAGCGACAAGTCCATCAGCAGCTGTTGGCGCCGTTCCTCGGGAAAGAAGTTGATGATCCGGTCCAGAGCCTGGTTCGCGCTATTGGCGTGCAGCGTCCCAAGACAAAGGTGTCCGGTTTCTGCAAATGCGATGGCGTGCTCCATGGTTTCCTTGTGGCGGATCTCGCCAATCAGGATGACATCGGGCGCCTGGCGAAGGGTGTTGTGCAGGGCATGCTCCCAGGACTGGGTATCCACACCCACTTCGCGCTGGGTTATGAGACTGCTCTTGTGAGGATGCACGTACTCGATCGGATCCTCGATGGTGATGATGTGGCCGAAGTGATTGCGGTTCCGGTGGTCGATCATTGCCGCGAGCGAAGTTGATTTGCCGGAACCCGTGCCGCCCACCATGATCACCAGGCCGCGCTTGTTCATGATGACGTCCTTGAGCACGGGGGGCAGGCCCATCTTGTCGAAATCGGGGATGGTTGTCGTGATGACGCGCATCACCAGCCCGATATTGCCCTGCTGCACGAAAGCGTTCACGCGAAAGCGGCCAATGCCGGCCGGGGCAATTGCAAAATTGCACTCCTTGCTTGCTTCGAACTCCGCCGCCTGCTTGTCGTTCATGATGGCGCGCGCCAGCTCGCCGGTGTGGGTCGCGGAGAGCACCTGGTTTGACATCGGCGTCATCTTGCCGTCCACCTTCATGGCCGGAGGAAAACCCACCGTGATGAACAGGTCCGAACCCTTCTTCGCCAGCATTGCCCGCAACAACGTGTACATGAACTCCGTTGCTTGTCCGCGATCCATTTTATCTCCCGATCTTCATTGCTGAGTGGCCGCTGTTTGCCGCCAGGATTATTTGAAGTTGTCCTTGTTCGCCGCCTTGGAACGGGCCTCTTCCACCGAAATGATGCCCTTTGATATCAGAATCTGGAGATTCTGGTCCAGCGTCTGCATGCCGAATTGCGATCCAGTCTGGATGGCGGAATACATTTGCGCGATCTTAGCCTCACGGATCAGGTTCCGGATGGCGGGCGTGCCCACCATGATCTCGTGCGCCGCGGCGCGTCCCTTGCCGTCCTTGGTTTTGCAAAGCGTCTGCGAAATAATTGCCTTGATGGATTCGGAGATCATCGCGCGAATCATTTCCTTTTCCGCTGCGGGAAACACGTCCACGATACGGTCGATGGTTTTCGCCGCAGACGAGGTGTGCAGTGTGCCGAACACAAGGTGGCCGGTTTCCGCGCCGGATAGCGCAAGGCGGATCGTTTCCAGGTCTCGCATCTCACCCACCAGAATCACGTCCGGATCTTCGCGCAACGCCGATCGGAGCGCATTGTTGAACGACAGCGTGTCGCGCCCGACCTCTCGCTGATTGATCAGACATTTCTTCGATTCATGCACGAATTCGATCGGATCCTCGATGGTCAGGATGTGGCCTTCCTCGACTTCGTTCTTGTGGTTCACCATCGCGGCCAGGGTTGTCGATTTACCCGAGCCGGTCGGACCGGTCACCAACACGACTCCGCGCGGCTGATCGGCGAGTTCCTCGAAAATCTTCGGTGCCTTTAATTGCTCCAGCGACAGGATCTTGGAGGGGATCGTCCGCAACACCGCTGCCGCACCCCGATTCTGGACAAAGGCATTGACGCGAAAGCGCGCAAGGCCGGGTATGGCGAAGGAAAAATCGGCTTCGAGGTTTTCCTCGTAGGCTTTGCGCTGCCCGTCGTTCATGATGTCGTAGATCATCCCGTGGACGTCTTTATGTTCCATCGGCGGCAGGTTGATGCGCTTGATGTCGCCGTTCACGCGCAGCATGGGCGGCAAACCGGATGAAAGATGAAGGTCGGAGGCCTTGTTCTTGACCACAAAGGCGAGCAGTTCGGAGATGTCCATGGATATAATCCTTACGTTTTGGAACCGTCGTGTTCCCGAGGTCGCGTGGCGCGCCGCGACTCCGCCATGCATGTCAGTGTAACGCCTTGTTGTTCTTGAATTATGACCACAACCCAGACACCCGTGCAAGCGCGCCTTGAAGCTGTTCGGGAACGAATTGCCAGGGCCTGTGACCGTTACGGTCGCGCGCCCGATTCGGTGACACTGGTCGCGGTATCCAAGACACAGCCGGCCGATGCCGTGGGTGAAGCCCTGGGTGCCGGGCAACGCCACTTTGGCGAGAATTACGTCCAGGAAGGCATCGCGAAGATAGAATCGTTCAACGCTTCAACCGGTCTGGTCTGGCATTTCATCGGGCCAATCCAGAGCAACAAGACCCGCGCCATCGCCCGGAATTTTCAATGGGTTCACACCATCGACCGGGACAAGGTGGCGAGGCGCTTGTCGGACCAGCGGGATCAGGGAATGCCCCCTCTTTGCGTGTGCCTGGAAGTCAATATCAGCGGCGAATTGAGCAAAAGCGGTGTCGTTCCCAGCGATTTGCCTGCGTTGGCCGAGTCCGTGGCGACCTTGCCGGGGCTCTATTTACGAGGCCTGATGGCCATTCCCGAACCCACGACCGACGAAGTCCTGTCGCGGAGGCGGTTCGCGCAGCTGCGTGAACTGCTCGACTCGCTCAATCAGCTGGGTCACAAAATGGATACGCTATCAATGGGAATGACCACGGACATGGAAGCGGCCATTGCCGAAGGTGCTACGCTCGTGCGAATCGGCACCGCAATATTCGGGGAGAGAAAATGAACACCACCTTCATAGGCGGCGGGAATATGGCCCAGGCCATTGCCGGCGGCCTGATCAAGAAGGGATTTGATGCGGCATCGATCTGCGCAGTCGAACCGCTGGCCGCGGCCCGTGAACGCCTTGTGGCCCAGTTTGGCGTTCGAGTCGTGGGTTCGGTCGCCGACGCGCTGCCGCTGGGTGACCTGGTGGTCATGGCGGTCAAGCCGCAGCAAATGCACGAAGCCGCTGAGTCGATCAAGGCCCATATCGCGGGCTCACTGGTGCTTTCCATCGCGGCGGGCACCCGGCTTGGGGATCTGCAGCGCTGGCTGGGGGGCCACGCCCTGCTCGCACGCTGCATGCCCAACACACCCGCTCTGGTCGGTGAAGGCATCACCGGGCTTTATTGTTCTGAAGCTGTCTCACCCTCGCAACGCCGCATGGCCGTGGAATTGCTCCAGGCAGTGGGTCAGGTCATCGAAGTAGACAGCGAGGCGCTGCTCGATCCGGTCACGGCAGTTTCCGGGAGCGGTCCGGCCTACGTGTTCCTTTTCATTGAAGCACTGCAACGCGCCGCTAAGGAACTGGGGCTGAGCAGCCAACAGGCGCGCGCCCTCGCCATTCAGACCTTCACCGGTGCCGCCCGGCTTGCCGCAGAGTCGAGCGACGAGGTTGGCGTGCTGCGCGAGCGGGTTACTTCCAAAGGAGGAACCACCGAGCGGGCGCTCACATCGATGCGCGATGACAAGGTCGTCGAGTCCATTGTTCGCGCCATTCACGCCGCGAACGCGCGTGCCGGGGAGCTCGGCGACCAGCTGGGCAAAGACTGAAAGGGGCCGGGACAAAAACATGTTTCAGCAAATCGGAAATCTGCTGGTTGAATCCGTCTTCGGATTCATCATTTTTCTGCTCCTCTTGCGTTTTTACATGCAGGCGTTTCGAGCCCCGTTTCGCAATCCCGTCGGAGAATTGGTGAGCACCCTCACCAACTGGCTGGTCCGCCCCGCGCGCCGCTTCATTCCCGGCCTGTACGGTCTGGACCTCTCCAGCCTGGTGCTCGCCTGGGCGCTGGATGTGCTGATGCTTTTCCTGCTTTCATTGCTGGGGGGCGCGCTTCCGTCTGCTTCGATCATCCCCCGCTTGCTCATATTCGCAATGATTGACCTGGCCCGCTCATCCGTGCACCTCCTGATCGGCATCGTGATCGTCCAGGTGATTCTTTCCTGGGTTGCCGGCTACAACCCGATATCCGGAGTCCTTGAAGCGCTCACGCGGCCCTTCTATGCATTCTTTCGCCGCTTGATACCACCCATCGGAAATATTGATTTGTCGCCGATTTTCATTCTGCTCGGGGCGCAAGTCGTGGTCATCGTGCTCAACCAGTTGTCCCAATTTGTGGCGACTGCGCTCTGAGCCGGACATTGAACGAGGAGTACCCCTGGTGCAGACGCGTCGGGGAAGGCTGGCAAATCAGCGTCCACGCACAGCCGGGCGCCAAAAAAAGTGAAGTCGTCGGCCCGCACGGCGACGCCCTCAAGATCCGCATCGCATCGCCGCCCGTCGAGGGCCGCGCCAACGAAGCGCTGATCGCCTATCTGTCCACGGTGCTTGACATGCCGCGCGCCGGTATCACTCTGCTGCGTGGTGAAAGTTCGCGACGCAAGGTCGTTCTCATTGCGTCGTCCGACTTCGACCCGGTTCGACTGCTGACATCCAAACGCTAGTCCCGGCGTTGCGTCATCGATTCGCAAACCACCGCCTTGGCACCAGATCACAACCAACCGGCGCGAAAAAAATACCGGGGCGTGTCTACTTAACTATTTGATTATTATAATATTTTATGCATTGCACGGAGTCCGTCGACTCTCATGCATTCGCCGGCCATGCGGTCTAGCGTGGCGCCGCGAGGCTTTGCGCCAGACGCAACGCCACCTCTCCGAGGAGATTTTCCCTGCTGACCGGTTTGGTGAGGAAGGAATCGGCACCGATTTTTTTGGCCTCCGAGAAGCATTCTTCGTCACTGCGTGAAGTCAGCACGATCACCGGTTTTCGGCGGGTGGCGGGGTCCGATTTCAATGCCTTGAGCACTTCGAGCCCGCCCATATAGGGCATCTCGACATCGAGAAGGATCAAGTCCGGCGGGTTTGCAATGATGGACCGCAGGGCTACCGCGGCATCAGGCGCTATTTCGATTTCGAGGCCGTCGCGCCGCAGATGGATCTTCAGCAGATCGGTCATGCCATCATCGTCGTCGACAATCAGTATTTTCGCCATTTGATGTCCTGAAATACCCGTTAGCTCAAGCGCTCAAGCCGGTAGCCGTGCTGATATACCGAGGCCAGGCGCCAGCCATTCTCGGGCGCCAGGCCCAACCGCGTGCGCAGACGACTCACATGCGTGTCAATGGTTCGTGAATTGATCTCGGTACTTTTCCCCCACACGGCTTCGAACAGGTGATTGCGCGACAGCAGCCTGCCCTGGTTGCGAAACAGAAAAACGGCCAGATCGAAATCTTTCTGGGTCAGATCGATTGCCTCACCGCTGCGCGTGATGCTTCGACGTGCCGCATCGATATGGAACTCGCCCAATTCGGCGGCATCGTCACGGTCTCCTGAAGGCCGCGTGCGGCGCACCACGACCTCGATGCGGGCAAGAAATTCCAGCTTCCGAAGCGGTTTTACGAGGTAGTCATCAGCGCCGGATTGCAGCACCGTGACAATGTCCTCCTCAGAATCGCGCGTCGTGACAAACAGCACCGGCACGCGCTCCTTGAGGTTGGCACGGATCCACGCAAGCACCTCGGTGCCGCTCTTGTCGGGGACCATCCAGTCAAGCAGAAAGACGTCGAATGATTCACGCGCGACTTCGCGCAGAAAGTCGCGGCCCCGCTCGTAGGCATGCAGGCTGTGCCCCACGCCTTCGACCCAGCCTCGCAGCAGGGCGATCTGGTCACGGTCGTCTTCAAGTAGTGCAATTCTCATGCGGAGCGCTCATCCAAACCCATCCAGAATGTCTATTATCGCCTCGGAAATGGGTTGATGCGCAAACCTACTCGTAGATCACTGCGACGCGCGAAAGGTAGTCCGCCAGTTCATCGCTCAGGGAAACGATGCGCGGCGCGTCACCGGCCACCGAAGCCAGTTCAATGAGATCACCCAGTCGTGAAACTTCCTCGAATCCGTATCCGCCACCGGTGCCTTTCATGTTGTGGCCCAGGCGCTTGGCATCGCCGAAAGCCCCTGTGGCAGCCTGCTCTCGCAGGGCTGCGCAGTCCCGGGCGCGGTTGGCCAGGTACTTGGGAACGATGGCCTTAAGATCCGGATCGATCCTGATGAGGATGGGCGGTTGCTCAGACATGCGTCATGGTCTCCTGTTGCGGCAATGGCGGGGCCGGCGCCAGAGAAAGCAGGGGGAGTAGGGCATCGCGCAACTGGGTGCGAGAAACCGGCTTCGTGAGCACCTGATTGCACCCCGCCGCGCGGGCCCTGTCTAGCAGCTCTGGCGCATTATTTGCGGTGAGCCCAAGGATACCTCCTGCATAGCCACCGGCACGCATCGCGCTGGCGGCGCTGTATCCGTCGAGAACCGGCATATGCATGTCCATGATGATACAGGCGAAGGAATGGCCAAGAATGGCCTCGACCGCCTCGTGGCCGTCGACGACAGCAGTCACCTCCAAGCCCAGAGCGACCAGATGCATCTCCACAAGCGAGCGCAGGTCCTCGTCGTCATCGGCCAGCAGCACGTGCCCGGAAAGTCTGGCCGGCGCCACGGGCACGGGATCCGCGCGAACCGGCTCGGGACGTGGCAATTCCGCTTGCACCGCGCGCACGCGGACCGAAAAACAGGAGCCCTGCCCAGGCTTGGAGCTCGCTGCAATTTCCCCTCCCATGAGATTGGCGAGCCGCCGCGTGATAGCCAGTCCCAGACCGGTGCCGGCGCGCGACGAGGCTGTGCTGCCGTCCTGCCGAAAGGGCTCGAAGATTCGGATCAGGGTTGTCTCGTCCATGCCCGGCCCGGTGTCTCTGACTTCGAGGGTCAGCATCCCCGCTTCCCACGCGATGGTCAAGGTCACCCTCCCCGAGGGCGTGTACTTGATGGCGTTGCTGACAAGGTTGAGCAGGATCTGCTTGAGGCGAAAAGCGTCTATCGCCAACGCCGCGGGAATCGATTTGGCGACCACGAGTTCGAGCGCCAGCCTCTTGTCACGCGCCTGGGGCTGCAGGGTGGCGATAACGTCATTGGCGAATGCATGCACATCCTCGGGTTTCACCTCGATCACCATCTGCCCGGCCTCCATTTTGGCCAGGTCGAGGTTGTTATTGACCAGCGCAAGCAGGTGATCGCAGGCGCGCGCGATGACATTTGCGTTCTTTATCCGCGCATCGGCTCCGATGTTGTCCTGATTGACGCGATTGAAACCCTTGATCGAGGCAACCGGCGTGCGCAACTCATGCGTCATGTAGTTCAGGAACTCCGTCTTCAGGCGGGCAGCCTGAAGCGCGGCCCGCCTTGCCAAATCCAGGCGCTGCCGTTCCCAATAGAGGCGCGCAAGCCATTCGAAGGATGCAATCAAAAGCGTCAACGATCCTGCGAGGAGCGCCGCAAGCCATGCCGATTCTATGCCGCCCAAACCCAGAACGACTCCGCTTGAAACAGCGAACAAGGCGAGCACCGAAGCGCCCCCTGCAAATTCACGCGGCTGAGCTTCCGCGAGGCGCGCACGCAACACCACCGCCGGCAGGATGAACAACAGGAAAAGAAAAACGTCGAGCGCCATGCCGCCGGGCCGCATGATGGCCCCCTGGGTGATGGCCGCATGGGCATAGGCGTTGAGATACAGCCCCGGCATGCGCCCCAGCGGCGTTTGCGCGTAATCCCCGAGCACCGCAGTCGAGCTGCCGACAAATACAACCTTGCCTTTGATGGCGTCCTGCACGCCCTCGTATCCGGGCACCCCCGCTGCCGCGAGCGCCAACCTGTAAAAAGGCTGGATTTCAAGCTGCCGCGTATTGGAGGGAAATCGTATCGCGACTTCACCATTCTCGTTGACCGGCCAGGAGCGTTCGCCGAGACGTATCATGCCCGGCTCACCTTTGAGCGCGGCCGAGGGTTCTGCCGCCAGCAGGCCCGCAAAGGTCAGGGCAGGCATGCGAGCCTGGTAGGCGCGATGCACCAGCGCGAGCCGCCGCAACACACCGTCCTCGTCGGGCTGGACGCTGATCACACCCACGCGTGCGCCGGAGCGCGTGAAGATGTCCAAAGGCAGGGTGATGTCGCTCCATGCCCTGCTGGGAATCGCATCGGCATCGCGCAACGCAACCCTCTCAAGGCTTGCACGATAGGCCGTCGACCGTTCAAACGGAAACGGCAATGCGGCGCCTGCAATCACCACCCTGTCGGAAAGTTCCCGGGCAAACTCGGCATCACCGCCACGAGCTTCGGAAAAAAGCACATCGAACACCACCGATCGGGCGCCACCGGACAGCAGGTAGCGTGTCACAAGGGCGTAAATATCGCGCTCGTAAGGCCATGGACCGAGCTGCGGCTGCAATCGGGTCATCGATTCCTCGTCGACATCGATCACCGCCACGCCCGAGAGATCCACCGGCCGGCCCAACCATTGCTGCGTGGCGTCGTGCGCCCAGTAGGAAACCCTCTGATAGAGCGCGGTCTGGGCAAGAAAGGCTGAAAGCGCGAGCCCGATCAGCGGCAGCAGCAACAGCGACAACCAGCGCGAATTAAGGAGTGGGATCAGCCTCTTCACCTGCATCCGCGGAACACTCGAATCATTCCCGGATCAGGCGGCGAACACCACACGCCCCGCTACCAGGGTCTGCCGGACACGGCCGGGCAACTCGTAGCCAATGAAGGGGGTGTTCTTGCCCTGGCTGCGCAAACGGTCCGCCGCGATTCGCGAATAGGCCTTTGCGTCAAAGATGCAAATGTCGGCGGGCATGCCCACCGCGAGCTGCCCCGCCTCCAGTCCCAGGATCGCCGCCGGGCGCGAACTGACCCGCTCGATCGCGGCGCTCACAGGCAGTTTCATTTCGCCTGACCACTTGAGCGCGAGCGAGAGCAGCAATTCAAGTCCCGTGACACCGGCCTCGGATTCTCCAAAAGGCAGTTGCTTGGCATCGTCGTCGACCGGTGCGTGATCGGAGCAGATGGCATCTATCGTGCCGTCGGCCAGGCCCTTTCGGAGCGCGTCCCGGTCCCGCTGGGCCCGGAATGGCGGAATGACGTGGTATTGCGAATCAAAGTAACCGATGTCCGTGTCGGCCAGATGGACATGGTGTGCCGCGACATCGCAGCTCACCGCCAGGCCCTCGGCCTTTGCACGTCTCACCATCTCCACCGCCCCGGCACTGGAGAGTCTGCACAAATGCACGCGTGCACCGGTTTCCCGCACCAGAGCGAGGACGGTGGCAAGTGCGATGGTTTCGGCAAATGCCGGGATGGCGGGAAGCCCGAGGCGCGTGGCAACCTCGCCGTCATGCGCAACCCCATCCCGCGCAAGGTAGACATCCTGCGGACGCAGCCACACCTGATAGGAATAGGTAGTCGCATATTGCATGGCCCGCCACAGCATCTGCGTGTCCGGCAATGGCGTGTCTGCCTGCGAGAAGGCCACGCAACCAGCGTGAAACAGTTCGGCCATCTCCGTGAGGCGCTTTCCTTCCAGCCGCGCCGTGAGCGCCCCCAACGGATACACATGCGCGAGGTTCAGGCTTTCGGCCCGGCGCTTGAGCATTTCCACCAGGCCGGGCTCATCGAGCGGCGGGTCGGTGTCCGGAGGGCATACGAGGCTGGTGACGCCGCCGGCCACTGCGGCATGCAGTTCGGATTCGAGCGTGGCCTTGTATTCAAACCCCGGTTCTCGCAGGCGCGCCGACAGGTCAACCAGGCCCGGACACACGATCAGGCCCTCCGCGTCAATCACGGTGTCCGCGCGGAATACGGCGGGCGCCTTGCCCAAGGCCGCGATTTTTCCGTCGGCTACAAAGACATCGGTAACCGCATCGATGCCATTTTTCGGGTCGACGAGGTGGCCATTTTTTATTGTGATGTTCATGAGGTTCAGATTGCCGATCCGTCCTTGCGACTGAATACCCATTTACCGTCGACCATGCGAACCGCCAGGTCAACGTCGCTGTAGGACGCGGAATCGTCGGGCGTCCGATCGCCAATTTCAAGGTACATCGCCGTTTTACCGGATTCGTTGACCAGTTGGTGTCCGTCGCCGCTGCGGGCCGGAAATCCCGCGCAAATTCCCGGACCGAGTATCTGGCGGCCGGCGTCGGTGACCAGAGTGACACTTCCTTCCAGCACGTAGATGAACTCGTCCTGCTTTTCATGCCAGTGACGCATGGAGGATTCGCTGCCCGGCTCAAGTCGAACCAGGTTCACGCCGAAATTCTTCAGGCCCGCAGCATCTCCCAGCCGCCTGCGCCGGCGTCCCGCAACGCGACTCTTGTAAGGCTCGGGATAGTTGGTGCTGACCTGCTCGGTCACTTCGGCAGGATCAATGGCCGGCAATTTCCATTTGCTCATCGATTTTCTCCGGAACTCGTCCCCGTTTCGGTTTGCGTCATGCCGTACCCGCCTTGCCCTGCAAGTATCGCCATCACCGCCATGCGTACCGCAATGCCAAATGTCACCTGCTGCAAAATCACCGACTGCGGCCCGTCGGCAACAGCCGAATCGATCTCCACTCCCCGGTTCATCGGTCCAGGGTGCATGACGATGGCGTCCTTCTTGGCAAGCGCAAGGCGCTCCGGCGTCAGGCCGTAGGACTTGAAATACTCCTGCGCCGAGGGTAACAGGGGGCCCTGCATGCGTTCGTTCTGCAGGCGCAATGTCATGATGACGTCGCAATCGCGGACACCGGCGGCCATGTCGGTATAAGTGCGCACCCCCAGCCGCTCCAGTTCGGTCGGCAGCAGGGTGCGCGGACCCACGGCACGCACATCTGGCGTGCCCAGCGTGGTCAGTGCATGGATCGCCGAGCGGGCGACACGGGAATGCAGCACATCACCGACAATTGCCACCGAAAGCTTCGAGAAGTCTTTCTTGTGATGACGGATGGTGTAGGCGTCGAGCAGGCCCTGCGTCGGATGGGAATGGCGACCATCCCCGGCATTGATGACGTTCTGGCGCGTGAGGTGGCGCGCGATCAGGTGGGGCGCCCCCGACTGTGAATGGCGCACCACGAACATGTCCGCATGCATTGCGGCAAGGTTGTCGATGGTGTCCAGCAATGATTCCCCCTTGGACTGGGAGGAGGACTGGATATTGAGATTGATGACATCGGCCGACAGGCGTTTGGCCGCAATTTCGAAGGTTGTGCGCGTTCGCGTGGACGGCTCGAAGAAGAGGTTGAAAACGCTCTTGCCGCGAAGCAATGGCACCTTCTTGACTTCACGCCCGCTCAGCGAAACAAAGGAGCGTGCCGTGTCGAGAATATTGACGAGCGTCTCCCGGGGAAGGCCCTCGATGGTCAAAAGATGGCGCAGCCCGCCACGGTCATTCAGCTGGGGATTATTCATTGACCGCCCGCATTGACCGTCCTTGGGAATTTTTTCTCATGTACCCGCCCCTCGTTGACGGCGCCTTGAAGACAGGCTCATCGACATCACACCCCGGGGGTCCCGATCAAGCATCAGGATCGATCCTTTCGGGACATCCACTCTGCCGCCGCAATAAAGCGGCTCTATCGGCAACTCGCGCCCGCCGCGATCCGCCAGCACCGCCAGGTCAATCCGTGCAGGGCGGCCATAGTCGAACAGTTCGTTCATCGCGGCGCGAACCGTGCGTCCGGTGAACAGGACATCGTCTACCAGCAGAATGTCACGGCCATCGACATCAAAGGGTATCTGGGACGGGCTGACCTGGGGTTTGATGCCCTTTTCGCCCACGTCATCTCGATAGAACGACACGTCCAGCATCCCCAGGGGGGCACGAAGGCCGAGCGCGGCATGCAAACGCTCGGCCAGCCAGACTCCGCCGGTGACAATGCCCACCATGCCCGCGGCATGCGAGACACGAGGCTTGAGTTGTCCGAGCAGGGTCTCAAACAGCGCCTCGACATCAGGCAGGGAAACCTTGTTATCAGACTGCGGCGCGCTCATCGAGAAATCCTTGAAGAATGATCTGCGCGGCAAGGGCGTGGCTTTCGTGTTTATTTTCTCGACCGCCTCGCCCCCGTAACGAAAGCAATTCCTGCGCACTTGCCGATGATAATCGTTCATCGGCCATTTCGACGCGCAGTTTGAAACGCGCCTCAAGCTGCCGTGCGAAGCGGCGCGCGCGGCGACTCATTTCGGTCTCGACGCCGTCGAGCGATTGCGGCAGGCCGACAACGAACCCTGCCGGCGACCATTCCGCCACCAATGCCCCGATGCGGGCGAAGCGTGTGGCATTGTCTTCCGCATCAATCAGATCCAGCGGATGCGCACAACGCGTTTCGGTGTCGCCGACGGCAATGCCGATGAAACGGGTGCCGAAATCGAAGGCAAGCAGCGTCTGGGGGGGCCGTTGGCCTGCCGACAGCCGAACTCCGCTGCTGTCAGATGCGCCGCTCATGCGTGGCCCACCGCTTCGGAAAGACGCGCGTAATCCACTCCCAGCAGCGCCATGGCCGCGGGAAGGCGTTTGTCAGCGGGAGTCTCAAAAAGAATTTTTTTCTCGGCGCCCACCGTCAGCCAGGCATTCTGCAGAATTTCCTGTTCCAGCTGGCCCGCTGACCAACCTGAATAGCCCATGGCCAGCAGAATCTTCTCCGGCCCTTCGCCCCTGCCGACCGCTTCCAGAATATCCATGGATGTGGTCAGTGCGACACCCTCCGCGACGGACAGGGTGGACTTCCATTCGCCGACCGGCTGATGCAATACGAATCCCCGGTCGGTCTGGACCGGACCACCGTTCAGAACCGCTGTACGGCCAAGGCGCCTTGGCCCAAGCGGCAATTCGAGGCTTTTGAACAAGAAGGCAACCGTCATGTCGCTTGGCCGGTTCACCACCAGTCCCAAGGCACCGTTTTCATTGTGCTCGCAGATATAGGTGAGGGAACGGGAGAAGTTCGGATCCACCATGCCGGGCATGGCGATCAGAAAATGGTGCGTCAGGTTGACCGGGGATGTGGTCATCGGACCGCCATTGTACGTGGGCTTGACCCTGCGGACAATTTTGGAAAGACGCTTCGCATCCAATCCGGCGCCGCGGGGCCGGTGGTTCCAATTTGCGCGGGCCTGCCACAGCGAGATGGCGGACAAACTGAGACACTGCGGCCCATGACCACCAAGTCTCCTGTCCCTTTCCCGGATGCGGTGCCGCCCGTCGAAACCATAAGCACCCGCCGGTTCCTTTCCGTTTTCATTGCGGTGGCATTTCCGATGTTCATGTCCGGCATCGACCAGACCCTGCTCGCCACCGCTACGCCGACCATCGCCCTCGAACTGGGGGCGCTGCAGGACGCCTCGTGGATTGCGGTTGCCTATCTCCTTGCCACCGTGGTGATCGTACCTGTGTACGGCCGGTTGGGCGACGCTTTTGGCCGACGCCGGGTGATGATCATTGCGCTATCGGTATTCACATTGGGCGCGCTGCTGTGCGCCGTGGCTCAGTCGCTGCCGCAACTGGTCGCCGGGCGCGTGGTGCAAGGACTGGGCGGAGGCGGGCTGGTGACCCTGGCCCAGTCGCTGATCGGGGAACTGGCCCCGCCACGGCAACGATTCCGTTTCCAGGTCTACATCACCGGCACCTTCACCAGTGCGAGTTTCTGCGGTCCGGTCATTGGCGGATTGATCGTCACGCACTCCCATTGGCGCTGGCTGTTTCTGATTCATTTGCCCATGGCCGCATTCGCCTTCTGGAGGCTGTCGAAACTGCCCACCGGGGCACGTCATCCGGAACAGGCCAGAAACCTTGATCTCGGGGGGATTGCCTTGTTCGCAATCGCTGCCGCCTCGTCACTGTATTGGCTGACTTCGGCGGGCCATCATTTCGCGTGGGACTCGCCGACCAGTTTTGCACTGCTCGCGGTTGCTGCGGGATTCTTCGCATGGCTTGCCCGCCAGCAGCGGTCTCACCCTGCACCGTTTCTTGCGGTTGATTTGCTGGGGAACAAGGCCATGCTGCGGCTGATGATTGCCACCGCGCTTTTTTCCGCTGCCATGTTCGCGCTGATCTTCTTCCTGCCCATCTACCTGCAACTCGGACTTCGCCTGTCGCCTTCGACATCGGGTTTGCTCCTGCTGCCGCTCACCACAGGCACGGTGATCGGTTCGATGTTCGCCGGAAAATTTGCGGCGCGCACGGGAGAAACCAAAATCACCCTGGTCGTTGGGCTGGCCATGGGCTCGGTGTCATTGGCACTGCTCGCCTTGTTGCCCGCCAATGCCACCACGGTCGGCGTTCTGGGGCTCTTCGCAGGCGCCTGTTTTGGTGGCGTGATGCCGGTGAGTCAGGTGGTGAGCCAAGCCATTGCGGGGCGCACGCGGCTCGGCGTTGCCGGAGCACTGGTCACCATTTTTCGTTTTGTCGGCGCCGCAGCAGGCACTGCCATGACCGGCGCGCTGGTCTATGCCATGCTGCCAGAAATGGATCTGCGCGCACTTGTCCGTGCGGCCGATGCGGCCCAGACGGCAGCGATCATCAGCGCATTTCACATCGCATTCCTGTTTGCCGCGGGCCTCACCGCGATGGCGGCGTGGGTGGCGAGCCGCATGCCCCGTGTCAGCATCTGACGGGGTCCGCCAGCCTCAAGGAATTCCCGGTTTGGAAGCCCCAATGAAAAACGGCCCTTGCGGGCCGTTTTTTTGCAACTTTGAAATCCGGCTTAGGCCGATTTCAGATTTGCCGCAGCCTGTTTGCCGCGTTCGGTGACGATGTCAAAGCTGACGCGCTGGCCTTCGGCCAAGCTGCCCATGCCCGACTTCTCGACGGCGCTGATGTGAACGAACACATCTTTCGTGCTGCCTTCAGGCTGAATGAAACCAAAACCCTTGGTGGGGTTGAACCACTTTACTGTACCGATAGTCATAGAAAACTCCAAAAATAGGCGACTGCCACGTCAAAGACGGACGATGCCCGATCCGCGCGCAACTCGGGCGCGGGTGCGAACAACCTTAGCGTGGTGGATGACTCGGTAGCGATCGCCCGGGACCGGGCGGGTAACTGAAGGCAGGCCAGAACGTAGATTGCGCGCGAAGTCTGCTCGCAAGTGTTTGGAAAGTCAAGGATAATTGCTGATTTCAGGCTTGCGTTGCCCGCCCGAGTCCGGGGACTGAGCGTTCGCAGCGCCGATCGGAGATATCGCGGAACCGACGCTCCCGATCAACCCTGAGGCCGACTCCAACGAGTCTGCCACGTCGTCAGAACCTCGGGATTCCGTACATAAAGCGGTGGGCGACCTTCCATCGGTCGGACCATGTTTTCCACCGCCGCAGACTGTAGCGTGTGCTCGCTCTCCACAGTCTGCCCGACCATGTGCGGCGTCAGCACGGCGCCGGATATTTCCCGCAGGGGGCTGTCCGCAGGCAGGGGTTCGGTTTCAAAGACGTCCAGCGCGACTTTCGCGAGGTGCCCGCGCCTGAGCGCCGCAACAAGGGCCGCCTCATCGATGATGGCGCCCCGTGCCGTATTGACCAGAATCGCATCGTGTTTCATTTTCGCAATTCGCTCGGCGTTCAGAAGTCCTCGTGTTTCCGGATTCAGCGTCGCGACGACCACCACAATATCGCTTGCGACAAGCAACTCGTCCAGGCTGACCACTTCGACGCCGCCGGGTATCTCGCGCGGCCTGGGCGTGGCCACAAGAATCCGCGCCTCCCAGCCCGCGAGCCTGTCGATGATCGCACGACCCACGGCGCCGAGACCGATCAGGCCCACGGTCTTGCCACGCAGCAGGCGCGCAAACAGGGGCGGCCTCGGCGCTCTATCCCGCAGCAGTTGTTCGCAATGACGAAGGTCGTAAAGCGATACCAAGATAAACATGATGGTGGATTCGGCCATGCCGATGGTGTTCTCGGGTGTCTGCCCGAAGCCGACCACGATGTCCAGTTCGGTGGCGGCGGCAACATCGATGAACTCGGTGCCGGTATAGGGCGAAACCACAGCGCGCAGTCTTGCCGATGACAGCAGTTCCCGCCTGCAGGGCATGGCCATCGCGACCAGCACGTCACCATCCGCGAGCGGGGTCTGCGCCGCCCGGAACTCGGCCGCATTCGCATAGCGCACTAACGCATGGCCGCGCTTTTTGAGCTCCTGTTCGCCGGCATCCAGCATGTACATGATCGACGGCATACCGACCATCACGACCTTGCCGGCGGGATTCATTCAGGCACTATTCCGGCTGCCTTGACGATGCGCGACACACGCTCGAGGTCGGCATTGAGAATCGCGCTGAACTCCTCGGGCGAATTGGCGATCACCGGGTTGTATTGGGCTTCAAACCGGGGCTTGAATTCAGGGGAGGTCAGCGCTTTGACATATTCGGCGTTCAGGCGACGCAACACCGGTTGCGGCAATCCGGCCGGGCCGAAATAGCCCACCCAGTACAGCGGGTTCTCGAATTTCGGCAATACGTCGCTGATCAGCGGCACCCGGGGGTCCGCATTGACCGGAGGACGCGTGTTCACATAGGCGAGCACCTTGAATTTTCCGGCGTTGATCAGGGGAACCGATCCGCTTAGAACTCCGATGTAGGCGTCGACCTCGCCCGACAACGCGGCGGTTACCGCCTGACCCTGGCTCTTGTGGGGAACGTGAATCAGACCCGCATTGGACAGTTGGTTGATCAACTCGCCGGTGAGGTGGTCCGAAGAACCGATTCCGTTGGT
>CAIUKQ010000025.1 GCA_903899705.1 uncultured beta proteobacterium | reverse complement strand
TGAATTTATTTGATCCGCGCGAGGCGATCCTGGAACTTGCGAAGGGAAAGCTCACAACGGCGCCTGAGCAGCACTCGGGCGAGGGAATCTTTTTCACGTCACGGGTGATGGACGCCTTCGACATTTATTCGGGGCGGCTGCGCTTCAGGCACGACCGCGGCGTGCGTGATGTGCTTGATGAGAGGACGGATGACCTTGTCGGAACGCGGGTGACGATGCGGCTTGATAACGACAGCAGCCGGACCGTGACGTCGGTGCTCGACAAGTTCACGGAACTGGGGGAGTACACATTCGACCGGACGGTGGTGCCATTGCGTCTGGCGCAACACGAGGGCGAGAAACTCGTATCGCGCTCGCAAGCCAAGCGCGTGGCGCAGCGGTTCGAGCGGTTCAAGCAGGTTCAGCTCGATTTCGAGGGTGTTGCGGAAATCGGGCAGGCGTTTGCGGATGAGCTGTTTCGCGTGTTCGCGGCTGCACATCCGGATGTGCAGCTCACGCCGGTCAATGCACCGGACGCCGTGGCAAACATGATCAAAAGGGCAATCGGCGCGGGCGCGGCTCCAAATTAGCGGCGACTGAATTTCGTAAATCTGGCCTGGTCGCGGCGTTCGCCCGGCATGCTTGCCTATTGACGAATTGGCATAGACTTAAACCATGAACTTGGAACTCGTCAGCACAAAAACTGAAGACGGTGTGCGCCTGGATGGCGCGCTTATGCGTGCGCCTTCACGCGGGGCAGACGACATTCCGGTGGATTTGTTCATCTGCCATCACGGTGTCGCCTGCAATTTCTACGATCCGCGCCTGTACGGCCCCCTTGGCGATCTGCTGCTTGCTGATGGCTGCGACGTCCTCAAGGTGAACAACCGCGGGCACGACGTGGTCTACAACCAATTCGGCTCTGGTTCGCCGGCGCTCAGGCGCACGCGCGGAAAGCTCGGAGCGGCGTTTGAATTGATGGAGGAATGCCGGTTCGACTGGAAGGCGTGGATCGACTTCGCGCACGGCGCGGGCTACCGGCGCATCGGGTTGTGGAGCCACAGTCTGGGTGCGGTGAAGAATCTTTATTTTCTGGCGAACGGTTCCGATCCGCGGGTGCGCTGCGCCGTTGCGAGTTCGCCGCCGCGGTTTCGCCATGCGAGTTACCTGGCGTCGCCGGCGGGTGCGGCGTTCTCTGCGGCGCACGAGCGCGCAAAGGCGCTTCTGGGCGCAGGTGATCCGCACAGCCTTTTTTCGACCACCGTGCCCACGCCCAGCGTTTTCACGGCGCAAACCTTTCTCGACAAGTACGGTCCGGAGGACCGGTTCGATTATTTCCCCATGCTGCCGAAGATTCGCACGCCGCTCTTGGTTACCTTGGGCGGTGATGAACGCGAGACGGCCTTTATCGAATTGAACGAGCAGGGGGATGCGCTGGTCAAGCCGGTGCCGGGAGCGGGATTTGTCCGCATCGAAGGCGCAGATCATTTCTACACCGGGCACTGCGACGGATTGTGGGCAGCCGCAAAGTCGTGGCTGGCCGGGATCCATGTGAAGGATTGAGCCGATGGTTTGTTGCGGACTCCGGTTGGCGAGGTTTTTCGAATCTTTTAACTATTTGTTTTATATGAATAATTGGCAATATTTTATGGTGCGATCAAGCGTCTTTTTTCTGTCACTTTTGTGCGGGTGGATGGGCTCCGTCCATGCGCAAACCTATCCCTCCAAACCCATCCACCTTGTGATTCCGTTCTCCAGCGGTGGCGCGTCGCTCGATACCGTGGCGCGGTTGATTGGAACAAGAATGTCGGAGGGACTTTCGCAGCCCATCATCGTCGACAACCGTCCGGGCGCCAACGGCATGATCGGTTCGCAGTCGGTGGCGCGAACCGCCGCTGACGGTTACACGTTGCTCTTCACCTCCACCAGCACGCATGTGACGGCGGTGTTCCTGTCAAAGAGCCTTCCCTACGATCCGGTGAAAGACTTCACGCCCATCAGCGCGGCCGTGGAACCGGTGACGGTGATTGCGGTTCACCCTTCGGTTCCCGCACAAACGGTCGCGCAGTTGATGGAGTACGCCAAAAAAAATCCGGGCAAGCTTTCCTACAGCAGTTCCGGCATCGGATCGGTGTTTCATCTGACCGGCGAATTGCTGAAGCAGGCGGCGGGCATTGACATGGTGCATGTGCCCTACAAGGTCAATCAGCAGTCGGTGACTGATGCGGTCTCGGGCCGCATCGATGTGCTGCTCAATACCGTGCTGATCGCGTTGCCCCAGACGAAGGCGGGCAAGCTGAGGATGCTGGCGGTGATGGAGGGGCGGCGTTTTTCCGGATTGTCCGATGTTCCCACCATCGGTGAAACGCTCAAGGGCTTCGAGAAGCCGTCGTCATGGTTTGGCTACTTCGGACCTGCCGGTCTGCCGCCGCCTATCGTCGCGCGCCTCCATGGCGAAATCGTCAAGGCGCTGGGCCATCCCGAGGTGCGCGCGCGCCTGGAAGAAGTCGGCATGTCGGTGATCGGCAACACGCCCGAGGAGTTCGCGTTGCTGATGAAGCGCGGCTTCGATGTCTACGGGCGCGCCGTCAAGCTGGCGGGCGTCGAACCGGAATGAGGTGGCGGCCTCAGGCCGCCGGGGCCGCTTCCAGTTCGCGAATCTCCTCCTCCGTATAGCCCAGTTCCGAGAGCACGCTTTGCGTGTGCTCGCCATGCGTGGGGGCCGGGACCACATCGCCGCGCTCGCCATCAAACATCACCGGATTGCGGATGCCCACCACTTTGCCTTCGGTGGGATGCGTGGTCTCGCAAAGGGTGCCGAGGTGTTTCACCTGAGGATCGACGCAGACTTCGGCGATGTCATTTACCGGGGCGAAAGGAACATCGTTTTCCTCCAGCACCTGCATCCAGTGCAGACGCGGCCGGGTCGCAAATTCGGCGCCCAGTGCCGAGCGCAATTCCTGATAGTTGTCGATGCGGCCCTGGCGTGCGGAGAATTTCTCGTGCGCCGCAAGGTCATCGCGGCCCAGGGCCTTCACAAGATTGCCCCAGAATTTTTCATGCCGTGACAAATGCAGGGCAATGAGCTTGCCGTCGCCGCAGCGCAGCGCAAAACACTGTGAGGCGGCGGTGCGCGTCAGCGGCTGCGAATTCACGCCACGTTGCGTATAGGTGGCCACGTAATCGGCCATGATGGAAATGGCGCCTTCCAGCAGATTCACCTCCACGCGGCGGCCCTTGCCCGTGGCATGCCGTTCATGCAGGGCCGAGAGGATGCCGGTGCAGGCATACATGCCCGTCACGTAATCCGACACCGTGGGTCCGGCAATCTGCGGATCCTCCGGATCCCACTGCGAGGCGCCGATCCCCGAGAGCGCGAGGCCGATGGTGTCAAATGCGGGGCGCGCGCTGTAGGGGCCGCTGGTGCCAAAGCCCGTGATCGAGCAGTGGATGAGGCGCGGCCATTTCTCGCGGATGACCTCGGGCCCGAGCCCCAGACGCGCGAGCACCCCGGGCCGGTAGTTCTCTACCAGCACATCGGCGCGATCGAGCAGCTTGCGGAATGCGGCGCGCCCTTTTTCAGACTGGAGGTTGAGCTTGATGCTGCGCTTGCCCAGGTTGTAGGCCATGAAATTGGGGCTGTACAGACCGCCGCGAAACACGCGGAAGGGATCGCCGCCCTTCGGGTGTTCGATCTTGATCACATCGGCCCCCGCGTGCGCAAGTTGCATGGCCGCAAGCGGCGCGGTGATCATGGTGCCGAGTTCGAGCACTCTCACGCCCTCGAGCGGGCGCGGTGCATGTTGAGTGTTTGCCATGGTCTGGCTGATTCCTGAAGGGTGAAAATGAGCATTGATGGTATCGCGAATCCGCGAAAAATCGTGCCCGGCTCCGCAAGTTTGCAGGTGTCGCGGTAGTATCGGAGAACAGATTGTGGAGGGCCTGACGTTGCAGGCCGTTGGATGTAACCCGTGAATGAGGAAGTGTGAATGAGTCGAATCAAGGTTTCAGTTTGGTTGTTGCCGGTGGTGTTGCTGCTTGCGTCGGCGGGCGCTTCGGCGCAGGCGTATCCGTCCAAGCCCGTGCGTTTCATCCTCAACGTCTCGGTGGGCGTTCTCTCTGACATTGTGTTTCGATCCGGTGCACTGGAACTTGCCAAACAGACCGGCCAGCCCTGGGTGATCGAGAACCGGCAGGGCGGCAATTTTGTGCCCGCCGCCAACGCCTGCAAGGCCTCCGCACCCGACGGCTATACGGTGTGCCTGGTGAACGAGCAGGCCATGTCCCTGAATCCGCACCTCATTGCCAATCTCTCCTATGACCCGGACAAGGATTTCAAACCCGTCACCAACCTGTACGTGCAGGTGTCGGGCGTGGCGGTGGCGGCCAACCTGCCGGTGAATTCGATGGGCGAACTTCAGCGGTTGAGCGGCGCCAAATCCGGCGCCATCAATTTCGCGACGCTGGGGCCCGGCACCACGCAGGACATCCTGCGGCAATGGATGAACAACAATTGGAAAACAGAATTCCTGGGCGTGCCCTACAAGGGTATGAACCTGATCCTGAACGCGCTGGTGGCGGGAGAGAGCAACCTCACGCAGACGTCGCTGGGCAGCGCCGGGGCCTACCTTGCAGGCGGCAAGGTGAAACTGCTTGCGGTCAATAGCGCCAAGCGCCTGCCCAAGATGCCCGATGTGCCCACCTTCCAGGAGGCGGGCCTTGGTGAGTTCCTCGATGTGCAGGGCCGCTTCTGGTGGGGGCTGGTGGTTCCTGCCGGGGTGCCCGATGCCATCGTGTCGCGGCTCAATGCGGAGTTCATGAAACTCTTTCGCGAGCCCAAGTTCATGGAACTCGTCGACGCCCAGTTCCTCGATACTGTGCTAAGCCCTCCCGAGCAGTTCGTGGCCTTCCTGAAAACGGACCGCGAGCGCGCCAAACGGATGGTCGCGCGGTTCAATGTGCCCCTGCAGTAGGGTCCCCTGTGCGCGGGTGGCAGTGCATTTCAAGCAGGCCGCTGTGGCACCGCCTTTTTCAATTGATGGAGTCTGAGCAATGAGTTTGCGCGACGCGGCCATTGTGGCCTACGCCGAAACCAAGGTGGTCGACAAGAGTGACAAGGACATCTTCGAACTGGACGGCGAGATTCTCGGATCGTTGCTGGACAAGACCGGCGTTGAGATGAAAGAGATTGATGGCCTGGTCATGTCCGGCCTCACCCGCACCGGTGCGGGCAATGTGTTCTGGGCGCAGACCACCGCGGACGTGCTGGGCCTCGACGTGAGTTACTGCGATCAGGTGCATATCGGCGGCTGCTCGGCCACGGGCGCTGTGGCGCGCGCGGCCGCGGCCATCGACGCAGGCTACTGTTCGATTGCATTCCTATTGTTTTCCGACACACCCTCGGAGGACAACCGCAGCGACCGAGGCTTTCGTGCCGAGTGGACGGACACCTATGGCCTGATGGGCCCGCCGGGCTCGTTCGGGCTGCTCGAGCAGCGTTATGCCCATCAGTACGGTCTGGATTACGAGATGCTGGGCAAGCTCGCGGTGACTCAAAGGAATCACGCGCTGCTGAACGACAACGCCTGCGAAAAGCTGAGAAAGCCCATCACCGTTGCCGACTACCTCAACTCGCGCAAGATTGCCGAACCCATCCGTTTGCTCGATTGCGTGATGCCCTGTGACGGCGCAACGGGATTGCTGGTGATGAGCCGCGCGGAGGCCAAGGCGCGCGGGCTTTCCAATTGCGTGATCCCGCTGGGTTACGCCGAGCGCACCAATTACCGGGGCGGCGAGGGCATGGTGGACATCACCTGGAGCGGCCACAAGATCGCCGGTGAACGCGCCCTGAAAAACGCGGGGATGACGATCAAGGATGTCGCCTCGTTCCACCCCTACGATGATTTCATCATCGCCATCATGCTGCAGTTCGAAAACCTGGGGTTCTGCGGGCATGGTGAGGGCTGCCAGTTCATCCGCGACAACGACCTTTCCTTCACGGGCAACCTGCCGCTCAACACCGGTGGCGGCCTGATTTCCTCGGGTGCCGCGGCCTGCTCCTCGCACAACCTCATCGAGGCCGTGCGCCAGTTGATGGGTGAGGGCGGGCGCCGGCAGGTGAAGGACACGCGCAATGCCCTGGTCACGGGCATCGGCTGGATCAACTACGGGCGCAATTGGGGTTCGAGCTCGGTGCTCGCCCTGGCGCCCAATGAATAGGAGGCTCGCATGAGCACAGAACAGGGATCAAGCGCGCCGGTCAAGCCGGCGGGTGGTGGCGCCCTCAGCGACACCACGGATGTCAAACGCAGCATCAAGCGCTTCGGTTTTTCCAAACCCTACTGGGAGGCCACGCGCGAGAAGAAGCTTGTGATCCAGTACTGCCGCGCCACCGGCCAGTACCAGCACTACCCGCGGCCTGTGAGCATCTACACGGGGCGTGAGCGCGACCTCGAATGGCGGGAAGTGTCGGGCAGGGGAGAAATATTTTCCTTTTCCCTCACCTATCGCGGCACCGCGGCGTTTCGCGGACATGAACCCTACGTGGTGGCCATCGTGACGCTGGATGTCGGCATCAATGTCATCGTCAATGTGATTCACTGTGAACGCGAGCAACTTCGCATCGGACTTCCCGTGCAAGCATGCTGGCTGCCGCTGGAGGACGGGACGAATCTGTTGATGTTTGAGCCGGATAGGGACGTTGCAACGACTTGATCAGAGGAGGTCTGGACATGAGAAATACGCTCGGATGTTTGGCCATGGCTTGCGCCGTGTTTCCCCTCTTGGTTGTCGGACAGACTTTTCCGACGAAACCCATCCGCATTGTTGTCCCGTTCCCGCCTGGCGGTGCCGACATCACCGCGCGCCAGGTGGCGCCGAAGATGCAGGAAGACCTGGGGCAACCGATCATCATCGAGAACCGCGCCGGCGCCAACGGTCTCATCGGCACAGAGTACGTCACCAAGCAGTCACCGGACGGCTACACCCTGCTGTGGACGGCGAACAATCCCATCGTCACGGGGCCTGTTACCACGCCCAATGAAACGCACTACGACTCCAACCGGGATCTCACGCACATTTCGATCATCCTCACCGGGGTGGTGGTGCTGGCGACCTCGGGAACGTTGCCGGTCAATTCGTTGCGGGAATTCATCGACTATGCGAAGAAGAATCCAGGGAAACTTTCCTATGCCAGTGTCGGTGTGGGCAGCTCCCAGCACATCGACGGCGAGATCATCAAGAAGCGTACCGGCATCGACATGGTGCACGTGCCCTACAAGGGTTTCGGCCAGGTGCTGCCCGAGCTGGTCGCGGGACGCGTGCAGCTTGCATCGCTTGCCTACACCACGGCGCTGCCGCAGATCGCCTCCGGCAAGGTAAAGATCGTCGGAGTCACCCTCAAACCCTATGCGAAATTGCCGGGTGTGCCCGTGATCGAGGAGGTCCTCGGCGGCGGGTACGAGAGGATGGCCGCATGGAGCGCCTCGCTGCACGGGCCCGCGAATATTCCGCGTCCGGTGGTGAGCCGGATTTACGCGTCGCTCTCGAAGGTGCTGGCGGTCGGTACCGATCTGCGCAACGGATTCGAGAATGATGGATTCATCGTCAATCTCACGACGCCCGAGGTCTTTACTGCCGAGGTCAGAGAGGCGCTGCTGCGCACAGCGCGCCTTCTCAAGGAATCAGGCGTAAAGGCCGAAGAATGAACGCTGCCGGGCATCCCGGCGTTGAATCTGATCGGCAGCATTGCGGCGTGGTCAAGCGTTTGCAATAGCCGGTTTCCGAGGAGATAACCACAATGACAACCAGCAATCGCCCCCGCAATGGCGCGGACGTCCGCGCACGGCTGGATCACCCGGTGATCGACGGTGACGGACACGTGCAGGAAGCGGACTTTGCGCTCCCGGATTTTCTCAAGAAAGTCGGCGGCGCCGGCCTGGTGGAGCGCTGGCAGCGCCATCACTCTGGCCCGCGTGCGCTGCCGGTGCGTGCTACACGCTGGAACCAGCCATCCGGGCCTGCCTCCATCGATCGTGCCATGGCCATGCTGCCCAAGCTGCGGCGTGAGCGCAATCAGGAGGCCGGCATCGATTTCGCCATTGTGTACACCACACGCGGTCTGGGTGTGATGATCCTGACTGATGACGAGTTGCGCCAGGCCGGTTGCCGTGCGCTCAACATGATGAATGCCGACCTGTTCGGCGAGGTGCGCGAGGCCATGACGCCCTCGGCGCTAATCCCCATGCATACGCCAGCCGAAGCCATTGCGGAGCTCGATTTCGCCGTGAAAGAGCTTGGTTTCAAGACTGTCACGGTGGCGGGCGAGGCCTACGACCCCGATCCGGTGGTGCTGAAGGAAGCCCCACACCTGGCCGGGCGCGCCATGCGCATCCGATCACTGACCATCGACAGTCCCTACGACTATGACCCGTTCTGGGCGAAGTGCGTGGAGCTGGGGGTGTCGGTGGCCTGCCACACCGGCCCGAGAGAGCTAGGCGGACGACGCGGTTCGGTGAGCAACTTTGTTTTCAATCATATCGGTAGCTTCGCCTGCGGCTCGGAGTTCTTCTGCCGCTCGCTTTACCTGGGCGGGGTTACGCGGCGCTTTCCGGGCCTTCGCATCGCGTTGCTGGAGGGCGGTGCCGCCTGGGGTTGCGAGCTGTACAACTCGCTGGTGGAGCACTGGGAGAAGCGCAACATTGATGCGATGCGACGAAACCTTGATCCGGCGCGGCTCGACATGGATCTAATGGTGCGCATGATGGAGCAGTACGGCAACGACTACCTCACCCCGGAGCGCATGCGTGGGTACCGCAGCACCTACAACTCGCGCCTCGACGAGGATCCGGACACGCTGGATGATTTTCGCGCGCTGCGCATCGCGCGCCCCGAGGACCTGCGAGACCTGTTCGTCGATAATTTCTACTTCGGCTGCGAAGCCGATGACCGGCTGAGCGCGGTTGCCTTCAACCCGAAATACAATCACTTCGATGCGAAACTGAAGGCCGTGTTCGGTTCGGACATCGGCCATTGGGATGTGGTCGACGCGTTGCAGGTGGTGCCGGAGGCCCATTCACTCGTCGAGGAAGGTTTGATAAGCGCCGAAGACTTCCGCGACTTCGTGTTCACCCACAACGTGACCTTGCATACCGACATGAATCCGGCTTTCTACAAGGGAACGACGATCGAAAAGGAAGTCGATCGCCTGCTGGCCGCCCGAGCCTAGATGGCGACGGATGCCGCGTAATCCACCTGCGCGGGGTCTTCGTCGAAGATGCTGCGCGAGTGGATCCAGTTCTGTGCGCGTTTGAAGGTCTGCAGGGTGCAGGGCAGGAAAACGATGCGTTCGCCGGCGGCGACTTTGCGCACGTCGATTTTGTCCCGGCCCACCCGATCAATACGGCGTTTCTTGACGCTACTTCAATGATTGCAGTTCGGTGGCGAGCGCCGTCAGCCCAATTGCTTCGATATTGTTTCCGAGAGAAAAGTGCTCGGTTCCAGGATAAACAACAAACTGCTTCTCCGGTTTCAGGTCGGCGCTGGCCGAATGAAATCCTTTTTCCACTTTTGGAGCCGAACTCCGCTTGATCTCGATGGCCCATAGCCGTTTATTGGGTAGCGTTAGAACAAGATCTATTTCAGCGCCGGCAGATGTCCGATAGAAATTGGCTTCCGCGCCCTCGGGAGCTGCCGCAATCAATGTCTCAACGACGAGTGTTTCCCAGGTTTGACCGGCCACGGAGTGGCCAAGGATGTCTTCCTTGTTTTTCAGCCCGAGCAGTGCATGTGCAATTCCCGTGTCCCGTACAAACACCTTCGGTGATCTTGTCAGGCGTTTGCCGTCATTTCGATGCCAGGCTGGCAGACGTCGCACCAGGAGCAGATCGACCAGCAGATCGAGGTAACCGGCCACTGTCTTGCCATCCACACCCAACCCGCGCGCCAGGTTGGCGGCGTTGAGAAGTTCGGCTTGGTTGTGTGCAAGCATCGTCCAGAAACGGCGCAGTGTTTCCGCCGGGATGCGCGGTCCGAATTGTGGAACTTCCCGTTCCAGGTAAGTACGGATGAAATCCTGACGCCATTTGAGGCTTGATTCGGCATCCTCAGCCAGAAAGCTCGACGGGAATCCGCCGCGGACCCAAAGTCTGTCCAATTCGCCGGTTTGCACTTCCATTGCGTCAAACGATTCAAGCTCCAGATACGTAATGCGTCCTGCAAGCGTTTCGCCCGACTGCTTGAGCAGTTCGATGGCGGCGGAGCCCAGTAGAAGAAAACGGCCCGTTTTTTTTCCGCGCCTGCGTCCGCGATCGATTACACCCCGCAGGGTCTGAAAGATATCCGGCGCACGATGCACTTCGTCGAGAATGACCAGCTCATCCTCATGATCCGCAAAGTAGTGCTCGGGGTCGGTCAGCCGGGCGCGGTCGGCAGGAGATTCCAGGTCAAGGTAGACCGAGGGCCGTTGCGCGGCAATCTCGAGGGCCAAAGTTGTCTTACCCACCTGCCGAGGTCCAAGCAGACCTACGGCGGGGTAATGGTCCAGCAGATAAGCCAGCCTGTTCTTGATTCGTCTTTGGATCATCCTTGCAATTATGGAGTAACGCTCCATAATTGCAAGGTGAGGTCAAATCTGCAGGGTGACCTACGGTGACACGGATATGGACAAATTATCTATTTATAACAATAACTTACCATATTTGTCTGTGGGGTTGTGAGACTTGTCGCGAAGATTCAGTATCCCGGTGCTAGAAGCCCGGGATACTTTGACTAAGTTGCGACCGATGCCGCGTAATCCACTTGCGCGGGCTTCTCGTCGAAGATGCTGCGCGAGTGAATCCAGTTCTGCGTGCGCTCGAAAGTCTGCTGCGTGTAGGGCAGGAAGACAATGCGCTCGCCGGCGGCGAATTTGCGCACGTCGATTTTGTCGCGGTATTTTTTCGGAATCATGCCCGCATAGTGCTTCTTGTAGGGCTCGGGCCAAAGGTCGAGTTCCATCTGGGCGCGTTTGAGCGCGCGGAAATATTTTTCCACGTCCTCTTCCGCGACGCCCTTGGGGAACATAAAGGTGATCATGAAGGTGCAGTCGGCCGCCTTGCGCAATCCCAGTTGTTCCGCGGCGAGGAAGGTGACGCCCCACAGGCTCGAGGCAGGCAGGTCCCGATCCACAGCCACATCGACTCGCTGCCAGGGCAACCCGACAAATTTCAGTTTGATCTGGTCCAGCGGCATGAAGGGCTCGAGCGCCTGTATGGTCGTGTAATGGCTGCCCGACTGGTAGCCGACGGCGATCTCCTTGCCCGCCAGATCCTCCGGATTGCGGATGGGCGAATCGTTCGGAACCATGATGCCGCCGGGAGTGACCACGTAGGCTTTACCGTACATGGTCCCCAGCGAATTGGCGGCAGCGTTATTGACGGTCCAGTGGCAGGCGCAGGAGATGTCCGATTTCGTGTCCTTGCCCTTGTTGCCTTTGCCCGCTTCGTAGGACTGATAGGCGCCCGTCCGGATTTCCTTCAGATTGCCGGTTGCGGAGTCGATTTCTTTGGATTTCATGTCACTGCCGTCGGCCAGTTCGTAGTCGAGACCCTCGTCGGTGAAAAAACCCAATTCATGGGCGATGGTTTCCTGCAGGCGCCCGTGCTGCTGAATGGTGAACTTGCCCATGTCTTCCTCCTGTTTGTGCCAAATGGCATTGCGCATGGTACCCATTCCCATCATTATCCGGAATATGCATGTTGCCTATATCTGGAATAGATCCTATGAATAGTAAATTCGTGAATGGCAAATCCGGCCGGCCCGACCTCAATCTGTTGCTTGCCTTTGACGCGATGATGCAGACCCGTAACGTGACTCGCGCAGCACGAACCCTGGGCCTGTCACAGCCGGCCATGTCCAATGCGCTGTCGCGTCTGCGAAGTCAATTCGGCGACCGGCTGTTTGAACGCGGTGTGGGGGCGATGATCCCGACGCCGCGGGCGATGGAGGCGCATGCCTCCATGAAAGAGTCGCTTGCTGTGATCCAGTCGGTGCTCGAAAACACCGGAAGCTTTGATCCGGCCAGCGATGCCCGCCAATTCCGGATTGCAATGGCCGAAGACCCTGCGTTCTTCATTTTGCCGGGATTGGTCGGGCGCATTGTCAGGGACACGCGGCAGATCGAAGTGAAGGTGTTGTCCACGTCCCATATTTCCGGCGCGGAACTGGTGCTGTCGGGCGACGCGGAAGCCGCCATCGGCATTGCGCCGAAGAAGTCCCCCAAGGAGCTGCGCTGCAAGCCCCTTTTTCGGGAACGCCTGGTGTGCATCGGGCGCAAGGGCCACCCGGCTTTCTCCGCGAACGCAAAGACGCTCACGCTGCGGGATTTTCTCTCCAGTCCGCATGTGGTTGTACGTCCTTCGGTGCACCAACCCTCGCAGGTGGACTTGGCGCTTGCGAAAGCCGGCAAGAAGCGGCGCAGCGTTGTCGAGGTCGCCCACGTGCTGCTGGTCCCCTACCTGATCCAGGACACGGACATGATCGCGTGTTTTCCCGAAAGACTCGCGCGCCACTTCTGTCCGCGCCTAGGTCTTGAAATGCGGGAACCGCCGTTTGCGCTGCACGCCTACGAGGGCAGCCTGATCTGGCACCGGCGCTTCGATCGGGATGGCGGCCATATCTGGCTGCGCGAACGTATCGAGACTCTGTGCACGGAGGAATCCGCAAGTGGTTCAAAGGGGGGCCTGTCTGCGGCCAAAATCAAATTGCGTCATGCTTGAAGGTGCGCAGCCGATCCGGCGAAATTGAACCCAGGGAGTGGAACTGACATGAAACGCGATTCGATGGCCCCGGTTGCCCAGGAAATCATCAACATTCCTGCCGAATCAACCGGCGAAGCCTATCTCGCCCTGCTCAAGCAGCGCGGCGTCGATTTTCTGTATATCAACGCCGGCACCGACACGGCGCCGTTGGTCGAGGCTTATGCCCGCGCGCCGAAATCGGGCCTGGCTTTTCCAACGCCCATCATCGCCACGCATGAGAACCTCGAGGTGGGCATGGCGCACGGCTACACCATGATCACCGGGCGTCCGCAGGCGGTGATGCTGCATGTGAGCGTGGGCGCCGCGAATGCGGTGTGTGCCGTGATGAACGCGGCACGAAGCCAGATTCCCATGTTGTTTACCGCCGGGCGAACCCCGCTGTTCGAGAGTGGACGGCTGGGATCGCGCGACAACGGCATCCACTGGGCCCAGGAAATGTATGACCAGGCCGGGATGATGCGCGAGCTGATCAAATGGGACTACGAGCTGCGCGACGGCCTGAATCTGGAAAACGTGCTCGACCGGGCACTGGGCATCACGCAGTCGCAGCCCTGCGGGCCGGTTTACCTGACGCTGCCTCGCGAAGTAATGGCGCAGAAGATGGAGGGATTCAAATTTTCGGCGAAAGCGCCCGCCGTGCCGGCCGCACCGCATCCGGATCCCGAACAGGTGAAGCGTGTCGCCGAAGCATTGGCGGCCGCGCGCTTTCCGGTGATTGCCTGCAGCACCAGCGGCGCCGATCCGGCGACCGTGCCCATGCTGGTGGAACTCGCCGACCGCTTCGGCATCGGCGTGGCGGAGTCGCGGGCGCGCAATCTCAATTTCCCCTCCAGCCATGCGTTGCATCTGGGCCAGGCACTGGAGCCGTTGCTTGCCGACATCGACGCGCTTTTGATTCTCGAGAGTGACGTGCCCTGGTTCCCGCACAAGGGGGCCCCCAGGGAGGATGCGTTTGTCGCCCAGGCCGGGACCGATCCGCTGTTCAACCGCTATCCGATGCGCTCGTTTCGCTCGGATGTGAGCCTGACCACCAGCGTGGCGGCCCTGCTGCCGGTGCTCGGCGCGGCGCTCGCCGCGGCTGGCGCGGAAAAGAATGCGGCGGAACGCCAGGTTCGTCTCGCGGCGCGCGCCGAGGCCAACCGCAGCGCAGTGCGCGAGCGCGGCGAGCAGGAAGCCGCGAAGGACGGTCCGATCACCAAGATGTTTTTCACGCGCACGCTGGATGCGCTGCGTCCGCGGGATGCCGTGATCGTCAACGAGTATTCGGCGCTGCGCGAGTATCTGTCCCTTGACGAACCCGGCAGCTATTTTCCGAATCCGGTGTCGGCGGGACTTGGTTGGGGATTGCCCGCGGCGCTGGGCGTTCAGCAGGCCCTGCCGGACCGCACCGTAATCGCAGTACAGGGCGATGGCGCCTATATCTTTTCAAATCCCGCCGCCTGCCATCACGCGGCCAACCTGCACAAGCTGCCGGTGCTGACCCTGGTGTTCAACAATGCGCGCTGGGCCGCAGTCCACATGGCGGCCGACCAGATGTATCCCGGCGAGCACGCCATGCAGCACGCCGCGGAACATGGCACCGCGCCGTTGTCCGCGCTCGCGCCGATGCCGGATTTCGAGAAATACGTCGAGGCCTCCGGCGGTTATGGCGAGCGCGTCACCACGCGAGCCGAACTGGCGCCGGCGATCCAACGCGCACTCGACGTGGTCAGGCGCGAGAAACGCCAGGCGCTGTTAAACATCATTGGCAAGTAAGGCGGCTCGCACCCGTTCCGGCGTCATCGGCAGCTGATCGCGGCCGGTGACGATCAGGGATTTTCTTGCCGGTCCGCATGTGGTTGTACGTCCATCGGCGCACCAGCCCCCGTAAGTGGACTTGGCGCTCGCGAAAGCCGGCAAAAAGCGGCGCAGCGTTGTCGAGGTCGCCCATGTGCTGCTGGTCCACTACCTGATCCAGGACACGGACATGATCGCGTGCTTTCCCGAAGGGTTCGCGCGCCACTTCTGTCCGCGCCTCGGCCTTGAAATGCGTGAACCGCCGTTTGCGCTGCACGCCTATGAGGGCAGTCTCATCCGGCACCGCCGCTTTGATCAGGACGGCGGCCATGTCTGGCTGCGTGAGCGCATTGAGGCCCTGTGTGCGAAGAAGGCGGAACGGTCCATCCGATCGCAGGTAGTGCCGGCAGCTTCAGGCCTTGAGAGGTGGCCAGGACGGCGGGTCGTTGCCCATCGGGACCGATGGACGCTCCAAAAACGGCGGGGTATGCGACAACTGAATGACGGGTTTGACGTAGCGGACGCGGCCGATCACGGTGTCGTATTCGCCGGTGAGGCGATGTATCTCAGATTCGGGTAGCTCCTTTGGTGTGCGGGCTACCTCTGCGGCGTCGATCATTCCCAGGTCGGTGATCCATTCACCGACGCGTGCCAGCGATACCCGCACCTGCCAGCTGCCGCCTTCGGTGGCTCTGCGTGCCAGTGCCGCCATGGTGCCAAAGGCGAGCAGGTAGCCGGTGCCATAGTCCATGGGTTGGCTGGGCATCATCGTCGGCGCGGAAGGGGATGCGCCATTGGCGTTCATGTTGCCGGACCAGCCGTGCGTCATGCCGTTCATCATCTGCACCACGCTGTCATAGCCGCGGCGGTTCTTCCAGGGGCCGGTGAAACCGAAGGCATCGAGCGTGACGTGGATGATGCCCGGGCGCAGTGCAGCGAGTTGTTGCGGTCCGAAGCCGCGGCGATCAAGCGACCCGGGACGGTAGGACTGGCAGAACACGTCGGCCTCCCGTACCAACCCCCTCAAAGTCTCGCAGCCTTGCGGCGTGCGCAAGTCCAGGTGCGCGGAAAGCTTGCCCGCACCGTAGTCGAATTCCAATGAACCCAGGTGGGGCAGGTGTTCACCGGTAATGCGCAGCACGTCGGCGCCGTATTCGGCCAGCGTTCGCGTGCAAACGGGTCCGGCGAGAATGCGTGTGAGGTCGAGCACGCGTACACCGC